>NZ_JBHVRT010000014.1:110492-161721 GCF_042885555.1 Kitasatospora sp. NPDC058048
ACGAGCTCGACGCCGACCTCACCCCCGTCGCCTGCATCGACGACGTGTGGGTGACCTACGTCCCGACCAACTTCCCCTGTGAGTTCAACTCCTGATCCCTTCGGATCCCGAGGCACGACGGACCACGGCGGACCGGGAAAAGGACGGAACGATGAGCACACCGCCCGACCCCGGCTCCGCCGCGGTCCTGGGGCAGTCCGCGGCGGTCCTGGGGCAGGAGCAACTGCGGCGCCGGGCCGAGGAACTGGCCGCCCGGGCGCCCGGCCCGCACCGCCCGCTGCGCACCGACGGCCAGTGGTGGTACCTCCCGGACCCCCGGATGCCGGAGCTGACCCACGGCTGGAAACTCCACCTGTCCGCCCGCCCGGAGGGCTTCGCGGACCTGCTGGACACCGCCCTCCCGATCCTGCTCGGCCGCGTCTGCGACGTGAAGTTCGCGGTGAGCGCCGCGGCACTGTGGGAACTCAACAGCGGCCGGCACGGCGCGGCCGCCGTCGGCAAGGCCGTCACGGTCTACCCCCGGCCGGAGGAAGTCCGCTCCCTGGGGCTGGAGTTGGCGCAGGCACTGGCCGGCCGGGAAGGCCCCGCCGTGGTGAGCGACCGCCCCGTCCGGCCCGACGCCCCGGTGCACTACCGCTACGGGCCGTTCCGCGTCACCGACGACGAGGCGCAGGCCGGCATGGCGGGGCCGGACGGCTCGCTGTTCCCCGGACTGGCCGAGGCCCGCTACCGCCGGCCGCCGTGGGCGGACGACCCCTTCGAGGCGGCCGACGCCCCCGCCCGCCCGGCGACCACCCGGGTCGGGGCCGGCCGCTACCGGATCACCGCCGGCATCACCCGGGCGCCGAGCGGCCACGTCTACCGAGCGGTCGAACTCGCCACCGGGCGCGAGGTGGTGGTCAAGCAGGCCCGGGCCTTCGTCGCCGAGGACGGCGCGGGCACCGACGCGCGCGGCCGGCTGCGGCACGAGCGGCGGGTGCTCGACGCGCTGGCCGGCATCCCCGGCGTGCCCGCACTGGTCGACTACTTCCGGCACGGCACCGACGAGTACCTGGTCAGTGCCGCCCGCGGCCGGATCGACCTGCGCCGCGAGGTGCTCACCGCCGGCCCGTACGACGCCGACGCCGACGCCAGTGCCGATGCCGGGACAGCGGGCGGCCGGGACTGGTGGACGCTGGCGCGCCGGCTGCTGCACGTGCTGGACGCGGTGCACGCCCGCGGCGTGGTGGTCTGCGACCTCAAGCCCGCCAACGTGGTGCTCGACCCGGACGGCCGGCCCGCGCTGGTCGACTTCGGCGTGAGCGCCCTGGCCGGCGACCGCCCCCCGGGCGCCACCGCCGGGTACGGCCTGCCGGGTGCCACCGGCGAGGACCTCACCGAGGACCACTACGCGCTGGGCGCCACCCTGCACCACGCCCTCACCGGCCTCGACCCGGTGGTGATCGACCAGGACCCGGCGACCAACCGCGACCGCACCCTGGCCTGCCTGCGCGCCGCCCTCCCGGAGCCCGGGCACCCGGCGGCGGTACTGGTCGAGGGCCTGCTGAGCTTCGACCCGGTACACCGCGCCGCCGCGGCGGCCCGGCTGCGGGAGGGGTCCGTGCCGGCCGGGCGCACCGGGAACGCCCGGTGGAACGCACAGACCCGGCGGGCCGTCCTCGCCGGGGCCCTCGGCCACACCGTCACCACCTGCGTCCGGATGGCCCGCGAACTGGTCGCCGCCGACCCCGGCGCGGAGCGCCCCCGGACGCTGCTCTCGCTGTACGACGGCGCGGCCGGCCTCGGCCTCGAACTGCTCCAGTACCCCGAGCGCCCGGACGCCCGGGCCGCCGCCGCCGAACTGGCCCGCTGGACGGCCGCCCACCCGGCCCTCGGCCACCTCGACGGCTCGCTGTACCAGGGCCGTTCGGGCGTCGACCTGTTCCTCGCCGAGGCGGCCGCCGCGCTGGGCACCGAGCCCCCGCGGCACCGCCGGTACGAGGGGACGGGCGTGGACCAGATCGGCGGCACCGCCGGCATCGGCACCGGGCACCTGCTGCTCGCCGCCCTCGGCCCGGCGGCCGGGGCACACCGCGCGGCGGCGGCCGACTGCGCCGCCGACCTGGCCGGCCGGTCACTGGACGACCTCGGGGAGGAGCCCAACCCCGGCACCGCGGCCCTGGCCGAGGGCTTCGCCCACGGCCGCGCGGGCGTCGCCCACTTCCTGCTCGCGATGCCCGACGAGGCGTCCCGGCACGCCGCCCGGCAGATCGTGGACGGGCTCGCGGCCGACCTCCCGCGCATCGTCGCCGCCGCCCGCGCGCCCGGGGCGACCCGCCGCTACCTGTCCTGGTGCCGGGGCCTGGCCGGGCTCGGCAGCCTGCTGGTCCAGGCCGGCCGGAAGGACGGCGACGACGCGCTGATCGCCCTGGCCGCCGAGGCGGCCGACACCTGCCGGACGCTCGCCCCGAGGACCGCGCAGGTGTTCCGCTGCTGCGGTCTCGCGGGCGTCGGAGACCTCTTCGTCGACCTCGCGATGGTCACCGGCGAGGCCCGGCACTGGGCGGCCGCCGAGGAACTGGCGGCCCTGATCCTCACCCGGGCCGGCGGCCCGCCCGACCGGCCGCTGCTGCCCGGCCGCCGGCCGGACGCGGAGGCCCGGGCCTGGGCGGTCGGCACGCCCGGCGTCACCACCTTCCTGCGCCGCCTCGCCCGGCGCGGCGGCCCGGTGCCGGGACTGCTGCCGCTGCGCTGACCGGCCCCGGGCGGACGGAGTCCCGTCCGGTCGGGCCCTGATTCCGGCCGGTCGTACGAGACCGTGGTGATGACGTTCCGTCATGTCTTCCGTGCGGCTCCGCCGAGCCCGTACGGCGCCAAGGCCCTCCTCGGCGACGGCGAGACCCGCGCGGACGTCACCCCGTCGGGCGCCCTCTCGCGCCCCGGCGCCCACTGCGACCAAGGGCGCCGGCCCGGACCGGGGGCCATCGACATGACCGTGCTGTCGAACGGCCCAGGCCTGCCCCTTCGACGGGCTGGGCGGTCGATCGGAGTGGTCTGTCCGGTTGGTGGCGCCCCCGAGGGGATCGGGGCGCGCCTCCGGGGGCCGTCGGGGTCGGGCCCCTACCCAGGTCGTAGCCGTCCGGCCGGAGGGGTGCGACCTGGTGGGGAGAAGGGGTCGGACCTGAGTTCGACGATCCGCCGCCGGAATGCTGGGAGAGTTTCAACTAGCAGACAACAGATGGGAGTTGGAGACGACTTCCAGTCGAGATCGCGGAGGTTGCCATGGTGGGGACGTCGATGGACGGAGCCGGCCGCACGGGTGCGCGGCCGGCGACCGGACGGCGCCGGGTGTCGGCCGTCCGGGTGGCGGCGGTCGTGCTGGCAGGAGCGGGCCTGGTGGCCGGCGTGGTCCCGGCGGCGAACGCGCAGGACACCGTCGGCGCGACCGCCGTCGGCGCGGCGGCGGACCAGGCGCGGAGGGTCGACCGGGCGGCGCTGGACGCCGGCCTGCGGGCCGTGGTGGTGCCGGGCGGTGCCACCGCCGCGCTCGGCCGGGTGGACGAGGACGGCCGCACCCTCTGGAAGGGCGCGGCCGGAACCGCCGACCTCACCACCGGCGAGCCCGCCGCGGCCCGAGACCGCTTCCGGATCGGCAGCGCCACCAAGACCTTCGTGGCCACCGTCGTCCTCCAACTCGTCGCGGAGCACCGGATCGGCCTGGACGACCCGGTCGAGAAGCACCTGCCCGGCGTCGTGCGCGACGGCGCCGGCATCAGCATCCGCCAACTGCTCAACCACACCGGCGGCATCTACAACTACACCTCGGACCCGGCCTTCGCCTACGACGACGACGCCACGTTCCGGACCTGGCTCAGCACCGACCGCTGGAAGTCGCGGACGATGGCGGAACTCGTCGCCGTCGCCGAAACCCACCCGGCGTACTTCCCGCCGGGTCAGGACTGGCACTACTCCAACACCGACTACATCCTGCTCGGCATGCTCATCGAGAAGACCACCGGCCGCAGTTGGCAGCAAGAGGTCGACCGTCGGATCATCCGGCCCCTCGGCCTGAGCGAGACCACCATGCCGGAGAACGACCCCGCCGTCCCCGGTCGCCACACCCGCGCCTACGTCAGTCTGCCCGGCGGCCCGGTGGACGTCACGCTGTTCAACCCGAGCATCGCCGGCCCGGCCGGCGCCGGCATCTCCACCACCGCCGACCTCGCCGCCTTCATGTCCGCCCTGCTCGGAGGACGGCTCCTCGGGCCTGCCGAACTCGCCGAGATGAAGCACACCACGGGCCTCGGGCGCGGGGCCGACTACGGCCTCGGCCTGGAACGCACACCCACCCCGTGCGGAGACTTCTGGGGCCACCGCGGCGACAGCATCGGCTACAGCAGCGTCATGCTCGCCGACGACACCGGGCGGCGCCAGGTCGTGCTCTCCCGCAACCCGTACGACCCCGCCGGACTGCCCGCCTCCGAGGCCGCCTTCACCAGCCTGGTGACCGCCGCGGCCTGCGCCGGCCGGACCGCCTAGGGTTCTGCGCCAGGAACACGCTCAAGGCGTGACGCGAATGGTCCGAGGAACTCCTCGGCGGTCCCGGCCTCGGTGGGCGGGCAGGGTCCTCGTTCCACAGGACCGCACGGCCGATGGGGCGGGGGATCCGTGAGGACTGGGGTTCCGCTTGAGTGGAAACGGTATTGAGCCGACCAGGCGCGGGCTCCGGCCAAGGTGGCGGCGGCCCGTACCGCCGCCCGCCGCCCGCCGCCTAGAGTCGCCGTCGGGCGGTGCGAAGCCCGGGTCCGAGCGACCTGCGCACAGCGCACCCACGGGGGGTCCGGCACATCCCGCAACATCCGATCGCAGGCCCGTCTTCCGGTTCGACCGGCAGGCCTGCCAACGTGAGGGAGAACGCCATGTCCGACATCACCGCGTCCCGCATCGAGAGCCTCGACCTTCAGGACCTCGACCTCAGCGAGCTGACCGTCACCTCGCTGCGCGACACCGTCGCGCTGCCCGAGAACGGCGCCTCCTGGGGCTCTTGTTCCTGCCAGGCCTCGTCCTCCTGCGCGCAGCCGCAGGACATGTAAGGAACCGCCCCAACCCGTCGGCCGGGCCCTTCGAGGCCGAGGCCACGGTTCCAGGAGGGACCCGGCGCGTCCACCGGACGCGCCGGGTTCGTCCCGCGTCCACAGCGCCTGCCGCGCGTCCGCAGGACCTGTCGCGCGGACCCGGACGGGCCGGCGGCGCCGCGGCCGGAACCGACCAGTCCCCACGAGACGCGCCCCAGGCCCCGTCGGAGGGAACCGCCCATGCCCAACCGCGCCGCCCCGCCCCGGGACGCCCGGGCGCCGGCCCCCGAACCGGCTCCGGCCGCGTACGCCGCGCGCCACGCCCTGGTGCGCTCCACCGTGCTCGCCCGGCCCGCCCAGTCCGCCGCCACGGCGCACACCCGGGCGCTGCTGCGCGACCTCGCCGCCGCCGAGGCCGCCGCCGAGGCCCTGCGGCCGGCCCTCTGCGACGACCTGTACGCCGGCCGGACCGGGCACGACGAGGAGTTCCACCGCAGGGTCGTGCTGCCGCTGCGCCGCGACCTGCACAACGGGCGAACGCCGCGGGCGGCGCTGCTCGACCGGCTCGCCGACCTGCCGAGCCGGATCCCGCGGCTCGCCGAGTGGCTGGAGCTGCGACGGCTGCGGGCCCGGCTGCTGGACGCGCTCGCCGAGGCCGTCCCGCCCGCCCTCGCCGCCGAACGGGCCGCCCTCGCGGACATCTGCCGGGAGCCCGCCTTCACCCGGGCCGTCGCGCTCGGCAGCGCCGACCTGCTGCGCGCGGTGGCCAACACGGCGGGCGCGACCGGGGAACCGCGCGGCCGGGCGCGCAAGGAGGAGGCGGCCGTACTGCGGCACGCCCTGCGGGCCACCGCCAAGACCAGCCCGCTGTCCTGGTTCACCGCCGTCGGCTGGTCCTCCGAGGACGCCGAAGCCGCGGCGGGCGAGCCCCGCGCCTGCGTCCGGGAGAACCGGGCGCTGGTCACCGCGCTCGTCCAGGCCCTGCTCGACGACCCCCGCCGCAGCCGCGCGCTGCCGCACCGGATGAGCAGCGCGGCCCGGGTCGCCGACGGCCGGGCCCGCTACGCCCGTGCGGAGGCACTGTTCGCGGGCGGGCGCTTCCTGGTCACCCGGGAGGAGGAGGTCGAACTCGCCGCCCGGCCCGAACTGTCCCTCCTCACCTCGCTCGCGGCCACCCCGGCCCCGCCGGACCGGCTCGCCGCCGGGCTCGCCGAGGCCCTCGGCCGGCCGGGCGACGACCCGGCCGCGCACCGCTTCGTGGACCAGCTCGTCACAGCCCGGCTGCTGGTGCCCACCGAACCGGTCGACCCGCAGGACCGGCACCCGCTCCGCAGCCTCGCCGGGTGGCTCCGGCAGTGGCCGCAGGACGCCGAGCTGGCCCACCGGATCGAGCAACTCGAACGGCAGACCGCCGAGTTGGCCATGGCCCCGGGCGCGCACCGCCCCGCACTGCTGGCCGTCCTCGCCGAGCACTGGCGGCGGCTGCTGGCTGACGCCGGCCGGCCGGTGCCGCAGGAGGCCGCGCCGCTCAGCGTCCTCAGCGAGGACGTCCACGCGCCGGCTCCGCCGCAGCCCCGGCCGGGCGCGGCCGACCGGGCGGTGCTCGCCGAACTCACCGCGTTCGCCGAGCTGTTCGACCACGCCCACCTGATGCGACGGGCGGCCCGGGACCGCTTCGTCGCTCGCTACGGCGTCGGCGGGGTGTGCGACGCCCCCTGGGACTTCGCTGCCGACCTGGCGGACTCCTGGGCGGATCCGAAACCCCCGGGCGAACTGGCCGCGCTGCGCGAGGAGTTCGCGAAGCTGCCGGAGCAGGACGGCGAACTCGTACTCCCCGCCGAGAAGATCCGCGCCCTGGCCGCCCGACTGCCCCACTGGACCGCGGTCCGCCCGCTCAGCTACTCCTGGTTCGTCCAACGCGGCTCCGCGGACGGCCTGTTGTGCGTCAACCACGTCTACGGCGGCTGGGGGCGCTTCACCAGCCGCTTCCTCGACGGCCTGGCCCCGCAGGCCGCCACCGAGGTCGCCCGGCAGCTGCGGTCCGGACTCGGCGCCGGCGCCCGCGCCGCCCAGATCCGGCCGGTCGGCGGCTTCAACGCCAACCTGCACCCGCGGCTGCTCGCCGACGAGATCGGACCCGACCGGCAGTGGACCAGCCTCGCCGAGTCCGACCTCGACCTCGTGCACGACCCGGTCGACGACCAGCTCCGGCTGCGGCTGCGCACCACCGGCGAACTGCTCGACGTCCTCTACCTGGGCTTCCTCGCACCGGTCATGCTGCCCCAGCGGCTCGGCCCGCTGCTCAACGACCACCCCGAGGGGGTCGTCGACTTCCGGCCGCTGCTGCCGCGCACCACCCTCGCCGCGCCCGGCGGCAGCGTGCTGCGCACCCCGCGGCTGCGCCACCGGCACGTCGTCCTCGCCCGCCGCCGCTGGCTCCTGCCGGCCGGAGTGCTCGACGCCCTGCGGGCCGACCTCGCCGCCGACCCGGGCCCCGACGGGGTTCCGGCCGCGGCCGTCGCCCGCTGGCGGGCCCGACTCGACCTGCCCGAGCAGCTCTTCCTCCACCCCGCACCGGCCGCGGCCGATCCCATGGGCACGCCCGGCGACGCCTTCGTGGCCCACCTGCGAGCCCCCAAGCCGCAGCCCGTCGACCTCGGCAACCCGCTGCACCTGCGCCACCTCGCCAAATGGCTCACCCGGCACCCGCACGGCGCGGTCCTGGAGGAGGCCCTCCCGGCCATCGCGGGTCGGCCGGAGCCGACCCGGGCCGTGGAACTCGTGGTGGAGACGTACCGGCCCGGCCGGGGCGGCCCGCCGGCGGGCGCCTTCGAATCCGTCCGCACCGCCATCGCCGAGGAGGCGCCCGATGAGTGACCCGGCCGACGGCCGAGGAGCCGTGACCGCCTGGGACGTGGTCCTGTACCACTACCGGCCCGACAAGGCCCGCGCGCTGCGCGAAGCCGTCCTGCCGCTGGCCCGGCAGGCGGCGGCCGAGGGGCTGGCCGCCCACGTCGAGCGGCACTGGCGGTTCGGACCGCACCTGCGGCTTCGGCTGCGCGGCCCGGAGGCACGGGTGGCCGGGGCGGCGCAGCGGGCCGCCGAGGCGCTGCGGGCGTGGGCGGCCGCGCACCCGTCCGTGGCCGACCGGTCGGACGAGGAACTGCTCGCCGAGGCCGCCGTCGCCGGACGCGCGGAGCTGATCGCGCCGCCGTACGCGCCGCTGGTGCCGGACAACACCGTCGTGGCGGCGCCCGTCGACCGGTCCGCCGAGGAAGCCCTGCGGGCGCTGATCGGCGCCGAATCCGCCGAGCTGCGCGAGGAGTTGCTGCGGACCGGCCTGCCCGCCCTCGACTCGGCCTGCCACTTCCTCGGCGCGCACGGCGACACCCCGCAGGCGCGGGTGCAACTGGTGGTGACGGCGCTCGCGACCCACGCCACCGCGCACCCGGACGGGCTGGTCGGTGCGCACTACTCGGTGCTCTCGCACCTGGAGGACTTCCTGGTCCACGAGGACCCGGACGGCAGCCTGCGGGCCGCCTTCGAGCGCCGCTGGGAGCAGAGCGGCCGGGCGGTCACCGCGCTGGTCGGCCGGATCGCCGACGGCGGCGCCCGCGACTGGGAACGGGACTGGGCGCACTGGTCGGCGACCGCCTGGAGCCTGGCCGAGCGGCGGCTGACGGCCGGCGCCGACCTCGGCGGCCGCCACGCCGAGTACCGGGAGCGCGCCGAGGCCCTCGGCGACCCGGCCACCGCCGAGCGCTGGAACGCCGAACTGCGTACCCGCTACAGCGAGTTCCACCGACTGCTGCAGCGCTCCGACCCCGACGGCAGGATGTGGCACCGTCCCGACTACCTGATCAACCGGGCCGGCACCAACGGCCTGTACCGGCTGCTCGCGATCTGCGACGTCCGCCCGATGGAGCGCTACCTGGCCGCCCACCTGCTGGTGCGCAGCGTGCCCGAGCTGACCGGGCACCGCTGGCAGACGCTTCTCGGTGCCGCGGAGGAGCAGGGCGGCGCGAAGAAGCAGGGCGGCGCGGAGCAGTCGGGCGCCGCGGTGGCGACGGGCGGCGCGGGGCGCACCGAACTGGAGGGGGCGGCATGACGGCCGAACCGGACGCCGTTCGGCCCCGCTTGCGCCCCGGAGTGGCGGTGACGCCGCTGCGCGAAGGGCTGCACCTGCGCGGGCGCGAGAGCAGCGTCACCCTGGAGGGCAGCCGGGCGCTCCCGGCGCTCTGGCAGGTGCTCGCCGCCCGGCTCGGGCCGCAGAGGGAGGACGTCGACGCGGAGGCCGTCGACGCGGCCGTCGAGCCGAGGGTGGCGGCCGCGCTGGCCACCGTCACCGCCCGGCTGCGCGAGCACGGCCTGCTCGTGGACCACCCGGACGGGGTCCGACTGCCGCCCTGGCCGGGCGCGGTGGCCGACGACCCCGGCGGTGCGGAGGCGGCCCTGGCGGCCGCCCGCCCGGTGGTGGCCGCCGCGGACCCGGACGGCCCGTCGGCCCGCGCGGTGGCGCGCGCCCTGGCCCGGGGCGGGACGGCGGCTCCGGCGGTGGTCGCCGAGCCCGGGTTGCCCGCCGGCCGGGTGGTGGCCACGGCGGCCGGTCCGGCGGGAACGGAGCTGGCGGTCGCGGTGCAGTGCGGTGCGGACGGCGGCTTCGTCACCGAGCCCGCCGACCCGGCCCGGGCCCGGACGGACGCGGCGGCGCTCACCGCCCGGCTGGAACCCGCCCCCGCTGCGGACCCGCCGCCCGTGCTCCTCGCGCTGCTCGCCGCGGCCGGCGCCCAGCGGCTGCTCTGCGCCGTCGCGGGCCTGCCGGACCCGGGCGAGCCGGCCGACGATCCGCGGCTGCTCGACGGGCGCCCCACCGTTCTGATCGCCGACGCCGCTCCGCCGCACGCCGAGCACCACCCGTGGGCGGCGGGCCCTGGGGCCGTCGCCGCGCCGCCCGGGAGCCTCGCCGAGGCGCTGCGCCGGGTGAACGCCCTCGGTGACCCCCGGCTGGGTGTGCTGGACGCACCCTCCGCGGGCGACCTCCCGCAGCTGCCCGTGGCCCTGGTCTCCTGCGCCACCCCCGCCGGCCCGCTGGCGGCCGGGGCGGTGCGGACGGACCTCGCCCGGCTGGCCGCCGCCTGCCGGTCCGCCGAACTGCACCTGGCGGCGGTGGGCGGGGGAGCCGTGCCGGTGGTCGGCGTCGACCCGGACCACGCCCTCGGCCTGGCCCTGCGCCGCGCCGTGCTCGCCCGGGCGGCGCGGGGCGACGGGCCGCTCCCGGACGACCGGGTGGTGCGGGGTGACCGGGCGGTGCCCGAGTCCGCCTGGCGGGAACACCCGCAGGCCGGGCACTGGTACGGCGTCCTGGCCCGCCGGCTCGGCCGAGCACCAGTTCTGACGGTACGTCAACTCTCTGGTGAGTCGGTGTACCTGGCGCAGGTGGAGGAGGGCAGGGCGGTCGAGGCCACGCCCGCCGACGCCGCCGCCCACGCCGCACTGGCCGCCCTCACCCGGCTGATGGCCCGGGACGCCGGCCTCGCCGCCGTCCACCACACCGTCCTGTCCGGCGCCGCCGCCCCGCTCGCCGCCGCCGGCCGGACCCCGGCGGCCTGGACCGACCTGGGCTGGGCCGACCGCTGGCTCGCCGACATCGCCGACCGGGAAACGGACCTGCAGGCCGCCCTGGTCCGGATCACCGGTCTGCGCACCGCCCGCTGGCGGCCCGCCACCCCCGAGGCCCGCCCGTTCGCCGACGCCCTGGACGGCTGCGGCTTCACGGCCCTCACAGCCGAAGGAGGCCGCCCATGAGCGAGTTGCCGGTCCTGACCCCGGTCGAGGCACTGGCCGCCACGAGCGGCACCGCCGTCGTCCACCTCACCGAATGGACCCTGGGCCTGGCCGCCCGGCTCAGCCGGCACGCCCTGGCACACCCCGTACGCCTGGTGCCGGTGCGCGAGGACGGCGCGCTGACCGTGGTCGGGCCGGTGCTCGCCCCCGGCGCACCGGCCTGCCTCGCCTGCGTCGAGTACCAGCGGCTCGCCACCGCCGGCGGCCGGGTGCCCTGGCAGAGCCCGGCCCTGGCGCTGGGCGGCACCGGCACCCCGGCCTTCGCCGAGGCCGTGTCCGCGCTCGCCGCCGAGCTGGCCAAGGGCCCCGAGGCCGCGGAGAGCGCCGGAGGTCCCGAGGCCGCGGAGAGCGCCGACGGCGCCACCGTCCACATAGTGCACGGCGGCCGGGCCACCTGGTCCACCCACCGGGTCCGCCCCGTCGGCGGCTGCGAGGTCTGCCGGCCGCTGCCCGCCGACACGCCCGAGGCCGCCCGGCTGCCCGCCACCCCCCGCCCGCTGCCCGACCCGGCCGTCCTGCGCGGGCCCAACGACCGCACCGACGCCGGGCGGTTGCGAGCCGAACTGTACGACGAGCGGTTCGGCCCGGTCCGCCGGCTGTTCCGCACCGAGGACTCGGCCTTCGCCCTCACCACCGCCTGGGTGACCGACGGCCGGGCGCTCGACGACGGCGGGTACGGGCGCGCCGAGGACTTCCGCTCCAGCGAGCGGGTCGCGCTGTTCGAGGCGGTGGAACGGCACGCGGGCATGCGGCCGCTCGGGCGCCGCACCGTCCTGCGCGCCTCCTTCGCCGAACTGGCAGGCGAGTTGGGCCCGGACACCGTCCTCGACCCGGTCCGGCTCGGCCTGCCCGACGACGCCCACCAGGGGCACCCCAGTCCGGCCACCGCCCCGTACACCCCCGAGCTGGTCCTCGACTGGGTGCACGGCTGGTCGCTCACCCACCGCCGCCCGGTCGCCGTCCCGGAGCGCGTCGCCTACTGGGAGGTTCCCGGCCGCGACCGCCCCCGGGTGGTCTACGAGTCCTCGAACGGCTGCGGACTCGGCAACAGCCCCCAGGAGGCCGCGCTCTACGGCCTGTTCGAGGTTGCCGAGCGCGACGCCTTCCTGATGGCCTGGTACGCCCGCACCCCGCTGCCCGGCGTCGCCGTCCCCACCGAGGACCCGCAGATCGCCGAACTCGCCGACCGGGCCCAGCTGTTCGGCTACCGCCTCACCCTGCTCGACGCCACCAACGACCTCGGCGTTCCCGCCGTGATCGCCCTCTGCCGCCACCGCGGCGACCACCCCGACGCCCCGCGCACCCTCCTGGCCGCCGGAGCCCACCACGACCCCCGGACGGCGATCCGCTCCGCCGTCGCCGAGGTGGTCACCAACGTCCAGGAGGCGCCCCACCGCTCCGCCGCCCCGGGCGGGCCGCGCGACCCGCAGCGGCTGCGGCCGATGCTGGAACGCCCGGAGCTCGTCCTCTCCCTGGACGACCACGTCGGCCTCAACACCCTGCCCGAGGCCCAGCCCCGCCTCGACTTCCTGTTCGCCGGCCCGCCACCGGTGCCCTGGACCGAGCGCTGGCCCGGCGACCCCGAACCGGTCACCGACCTCACCGACCTGCTGGAGCGGATGGTCAACCGGCTGGCGGAGGAGGACCTGGAGGTCCTCGTGGTCACCCAGGACGAGCCCGGCGTCCGCGACCGCCTCGGCCTGCACTGCGCCAAGGTCGTCGTCCCCGGCACGCTGCCGATGACCTTCGGCCACGCCAACCGCCGCACCCGGGGCCTGCCCCGCCTGCTGGAGGTCCCGTACCGCCTCGGCCGCACCCCCGCGCCGCTGCGCCACGACGAACTCCCGCTCCACCCGCACCCGTTCCCTTAGGGCGTGTCTTTCGGACACGCCCCCAGCCCACCGGAGAGCACGCGATGACCACCCACGCGCTGCCGGCCACCGCCTGGCACAGCCTGCACCTCGCGCTGCCGCTGCCCGCCCGCGAGGCCGACGCCTTCCTCACCGAGGACCTCGCCCCGCTGATGGACGGGCTCGCCGGCACCGACTGGTTCTTCATCCGCTACGGCGAGGGCGGCCCCCACCTGCGCATCCGCCACCGCGGTCCGGGCCCGGCGCCCGCCTCCCTCGCCGCCGACCTCACCCGCCTCGCCACCCGGCGCACCGCGCCCGACGGCCCGTTCGCGGACGGGCACGGCACCGTGACGGAGGTCCCGTACGAGCCCGAGACCGAGCGCTACGGCGGCGCGGACCTGCTGCCGATCGCCGAAGAGGTGTTCACCCACTCCACCCGCGCCGCCGTCCGCGCCCTGCACGCCCTCGGCGCGGCCCCCGAGAAGCGGCTGCAACTCGCCCTCGACCTCGCCCACACCACCGCGTACGCGCTCGGCCACGACGAACTCGCCGCCTCCCGCTGGCTGCGCCGCCACGCCGCCGCCTGGCGCTGGGTCACCGAGTTCCGGCCGCTGCCGGGCGCCGCCGTGCACACCCGGGTCAACACCGTGTTCGCCCGCCAGCGGGAGACGCTGGCCCGCCGCGCCCGGGAGCTGCGCGCGGCACTGGACGCCGGCACGGCCACGCCCTGGCTGGGGGACTGGGCGGCGCGGGTCGCCGAGGCCGCCGCCCGGATGCGGGTCGCGGTGTCCGCCGAGGCCGCCGCCCGCCCCGCGCCCGCAGAGGCCATCGAGGCCGAGGAGCGCCTGGAGTGGATCTGGGCCTCCCAGCTGCACATGCTGTTCAACCGGCTCGGCGTCGGCCCCGACGAGGAACGGGCGGTCTGCCGTCTCGCCGCCCGCACCCTGCTGGAGACCGGACAGCGGTTCACCTTCTTCCCCGCCGACCACCACGCAGCCGACCACCAGTACCTGGAGCGCAGCAAGTTCCAGATCGGCCGCGGCGAGGACACCGCCCTGCGCGACCTGCCGCACCACCCGGCCCCGAGCCCCCGACCCGGCGACCTCCCGCTGCCCGCCGACCCGCTGCCGCCCGTCACCCTCGCCGACGCCCTGCGCACCCGCCGCTCCACCCGCGGCCCGCTGACCGGCCCGCTCACCGCCGGCGCCCTCGGCGGACTGCTCTGGTCCGCCTTCGCCCCCGACCCCGACGCCGGCCACCGCCCGTACCCCAGCGCGGGCGCCCTGCACACCGTCCGGCTGCGCCTGCTCGCCCTCGCCGTCGACGGCCTGCCCGCCGGCACCTACCACTGCCTCCCCGAACATCGCAGCCTGCGCCCGATCGGCCCGGCCCCCGCCCTCGACGACCTCAAGGCGCTCTCCTCCTACCTCTCCCGCCCGGCCGAGGACCCGGACGCCATCGGCGTCGACCGGGCCCCCGCCGTCCTCGCCGTGTACCTCGACCTCGCCCGGCTGCGTCGCCGCTACGGTCTGCGCGCCCTGCGCCTCGGCGTCCTGGAAGCCGGACACCTGGCCCAGAACCTGCTCCTGACCTCCGCCGCCTTCGGCCTCGGCACCACCCCCCTCGGCGGCCTCCAGGACGACCTCGCCCACGAACTCCTCGGCCTGGACGACCTCGGCGAGCCGATCCAGTACCTGCTCCCGCTCGGCCGGCCGGGGACTGTACCGGTGATCATGGAGTGAGTACCCTCGGCCCGTGACCGATCACGGCATCGCCCTCCCCGCGTTCCGCCTCCACGTCGTGCCCGCCGTGGTGGCGCTGGCCAGCCCGACCTGGCAGCGCGAGGTGTGGCTCGACCGGGACGAGTTCGAGGACCTCGCCTACACGGTGCACGTGCTCTTCGACGACTTCTGCGACGCGAACGATCCGGGGCGGTCCCTCGGGTACAGCCTGCGCACCGAGCAGGAGGTCGAGCTGATGGCCCGGCTCGGTGCGGCCTACAGCGCGGTCCAGGAGGCGGTCGGCGCCCGGGCCCCCGACGAGGACTACCTGGACTCGCCGGGCTGGCCCGCCGTCGTCTCCGCGGCGGCCGGGCTGGCCCAGGTGATGGTGGCCAACGACCTCATGGCCCTGCAGCACCTGCACGAAGCCGGCCACCGCTGGCCGCCCGGCACCGGGACCTCTTCCTGACGGCCCCGAACGGGCCTCCTGGATGAGCCGGGGGCCCCTCGGACCGAGGCGGTCCCGCGCGCCTCAGGGCCGGGCGGGGGAGGCAGCCGGGGTCTTGTCCGCCGCCCCGGCCCGGGGCGTGCCCTCGACGGCGACGCAGATGCCGAAGACCCGGTCGTGGCCGGTCCAGCCGTTGACGCGGCCCCGGTTGTTGCTGATCTGCACGCGCCGCCTGGCCGGGTCGAGGGCCGACACCAGGTGCAGGTACACGGTTCCGGCGACCCGGGCGAGAACGATGTCGCGGAGCTCCAGCTTGGACGGGTCGACCGGGGCGACGGTCACCAGCTGCCGACTGCGGATCAGCGGGACCATCGACGAACCGCTCGGCCTGAACTCGACGGTGGCTCCGCCGGCGACCCTGGCCGCCACTCCATCCAACGCACCCATCCGCCGAGCGTGGCAGATCCGCCCGTGCGGGACCAACAGGTTTTCGCTCCCCGGGCCCCCGGCCTCCCGGCCCGCCCCAAACCCCCCCGGCGGATTCCCGCGGTGCGGCACGAGGAGGAGCTTGACATGTTGATGCGGGTTCCACATCCGGCATAGCCTCATGGAATGGTGCAGAGCAGGGCGAGTGACGTCGACGGCTACCTGACCGGGGTTCCCGAGGGACGCAGGGCCGTGCTGGCCGAGTTGCGGCAGCTGTGCCGGGAGGAACTGGTGGGTTTCGACGAGGTCATGGCGTACGGGATGCCCGCGTACGAGCGGGACGGTGCCGCGGAGATCGCGTTCGCCAGCCAGAAGCAGTACATCTCCTTCTACCTCATGCGCGGTGACGTCCGTGAGGCGTTCGAGGAACGGCTGGCCGGGCAGGACATGGGCAAGGGCTGCCTGCGGTTCCGCAGGCCGGAGAACGTCGACTTCGGTCTGCTGCGGGATCTGCTCAGGGCCACCGCGGCCCGGCCCGGCAGGATCTGCTGACGCCGCCGGGCGCCGGGGTGCCGCTCGGGGCGAGTCGGCAGGGCGGAACGATCCGGAGAGGCCGGTTCACGGTGCCGTGGGCGGCGGGCCCGGCGCTGGCTGCCGGCCGCCGAAGAAGACCTGCACCTCCCGGATCAGCCCGTCCCGGACCGTGATCGCCTCGACGTTGCGGTAGCGGTCGCCGGTGGTCAACTCGTACTCGTAGTAGGCGAAGACGAGTTCCCCGCCGGCGGGCGTCACCCGCAGCAGCCGTTGCTCCGTGAACCGGTCGGCGGTGGGGAAGCACCGGCGGAAGAAGGCCTCCTTGTCGATGCGGTCGTCCTGGGGGCTGGTGAACGTGAAGTCCTCGGCGTACAGCGGCACGGCCGCGTCCCGGTCCTGTGACCGGTAGCAGCGGAACGCGGCCTCGACGATGCTCGCGGGGGTGCGGTTCATGCGGTCTCCCTGGTTCTGCTTCAGTCGGCCAGTCCCAGCGGGTCGTCGGCCGGGTCCAGCAGTTGCGGGCCGTTGTTGCGGACACTGTTGACGGTGGTGGGGACGGCGCGGACGCGCAGGTCGCCGTCGGCGGGGCGGCGCAGCAGGTGGTGGAGTTCGGCGCGGTCGGTGTGGGCGGGGGAGAGCCAGGTGGGGAGGTCGTCGGGGGCGATGGTGAGGGGCATCCGGTCGTGGACGCGGCCGGCGGAGTCGGTGGCGTCGGTGGTGATGACGGTGGCGGTGGCCAGCCAGGCGAGCGGGTCGTCCTCGGGGCGGGTGGCGTCGCGCCAGAACTCGTAGAGGCCGGCCATCAGCATCACGTTGCCGGTGCTGAGGAAGTACGGCTGCTTGTACTTCTTGCGGTCGGCGGTGGCGGGGACCTCGCGCCATTCGAAGTAGCCGTCGGCGGGGATGACGCAGCGGCGGGCGGTGAAGGCCTTGCGGAAGGCGGGCTTGGTGTCGACGGTCTCCGAGCGGGCGTTGATCATGCGGGCGCCGCCGGACGGGTCCTTGGACCAGGACGGGACCAATCCCCAGCGTAGCGGCCGCAGTTGGCGCAGCACCTCGCCGGTGTCCCGGTCGACGCGTTCCAGGACGGCCGGGACCGGGTCGGTCGGGGCGACGTTCCAGCTCGGTGCGAAGGTCTCGGCCGGGTCCCACCGGAGCTCTCCGAGCAGTGAGACGAGGTCCTGGGGCGTGGTGGTGGAGACGAAGCGGCCGCACATGCTCCCCAGCCTCCCACGTCCCACGGACAACGGCGTTCAACGGGGCGCCCGCGCGCCCGGGGTGTGGCCGAAGGCGCGGCGGAACACGTCGATGAAGGCGCTGGCCGAGGCCCAGCCGCAGCGGTGCGCGACGGCGGTGACCGGCAGTCCCTCGGCGAGCAGGACCAGGGCGTGGTGCAGCCGCAGTTGGGTGCGCCACTGGGGGAAGGTCATGCCGAGGTCGGCGCGGAACAGCCGGGACAGGGTGCGGTCGCCGGCGCCGACGGTGCGGCCGAGTTCGGCGAGGGTGCGGCTGTCGGCCGGGTCGGCCTCCAGCAGTGCGCACAGGGCCCGCAGCACCGGTGCGGCGGGGGTGGGCAGGTGCAGCGGCTGCTGGGGGGAGGCGCGCAACTGGTCGAGCAGGACGGCGCGCAGCCGGGCGCGTTCGGGGGTGTCCTGTGCGGGGCCGCGGGTGTGGGCGACGATCAGTTCGCGCAGCAGCGGGCCGACGGCGAGGACGGTCGGGCGGTCGAGGCCGAGCGGGTTGTCGGCGGCGGGCAGGCCGATCAGGTGGAGTTCGAGTTCGCCGTGGGCCCGGTGGGCGTGGACGGTGCCGGCCGGGATCCACAGCGCGCGGTTGCCGGGGGCGACCCAGGAGCCGGCGTCGGTGGTGATGCTCAGCACGCCGCGGGCGGCGTAGGCGATCTGGTGGTCGTCGTGCCGGTGCGCGTCGATGGCGCCGCCCGGGGGCAGCAGCCGGGCCTCGGTCGACGCGACGGGCTCATGGCGGATTCTCGGCATTGGATGGCAGATTATCGGAAGTCCGACGGCGGGTGGAGGCCCGAGGCTGGCGGCATGCCGAAGAACTCCGACCACGGGTCGATCCTGCTGCTCTCCGTCGGGCACTCCTGTGTGGACGTCTACCAGGGTGCGGTGGCGGCCCTGGTGCCCTTCCTCGTCGCCGAACGCCACTACGGCTACGCCGCGGTGTCCGGGGTGGTGCTCGCCGCCTCGCTGCTCTCCTCGGTGGCGCAGCCGCTGTTCGGGGCGCTCACCGACCGTCGGCCGCTGCCCTGGCTGCTGCCGGTCAGCACGCTGTTGGGCGGAGCCGGCATCGCGCTCAGCGGGGTGAGCGGCTCGTACGGGCTGACGCTGCTCTTCGTGGCGCTGTCCGGGGTCGGGGTGGCGGCCTACCACCCGGAGTCGGCCCGGGTGGCCCGGCTGGCGGCGCAGCGGGCGCCGGGGAAGCAGGGAGCGTCCGCGGCGTCGGGCGGGCCGGGCGTCCACCGGGGGATGGCCTGGTTCTCGCTGGGCGGCAACCTGGGCTTCGCGGCCGCCCCGTTGCTGGTCGCCGCGGTGGTCGGGACGGGCGGCCTGCGGCTGACCCCGCTGCTGGCCCTGCCCGCGCTCGTGGGCGCCGCGCTCTGCCTGCCGGTGCTGCGCGAGCTGGAGCGGCGCCGGGCGGCCGGGGCGGCGCGGCCCCCGGCGCCGGCCGCCGACGACCGGGCGGCGTTCCTGAGGCTGTCGCTCGCGGTGGTCTGCCGCTCGATCGCCTTCGTCGGGCTGAGCACCTTCCTCTCCCTGTACGCCACCCAGCGCCTCAACGGCGGTCCGGCGGCGGGTACCGCGGCGCTGGTGGTGCTGTACGCGGGCGGTGCGGTGGGTTCGGTGCTGGGCGGCGCGCTGGCGGACCGGTGGGGGCGGGTCGCGGTGTCCCGCTGGTCGTACCTGGTGGCGGCGGTCGCGGTGGCCGGGGTGCTGCTGGTGCCGGGGCCGGCGCTGTACCTGTTCGTGGCGCTGACCTCGGCGGGGCTGTACGTGCCGTTCTCGCTGCAGGTCACCCTGGGGCAGGACTACCTGCCGTCGCGGATCGGCACGGCGAGCGGGATCACCCTCGGGCTGACGGTCAGCATCGGCGGCCTGGCGAGCCCGGTGATCGGCGCCCTCGCGGACGCGACCTCGCTGCGTACGGCGCTGCTGCCGCTGGTGCTGATGCCGGTGCTGAGCTGGGCGCTGTTCCGGACGCTGCCGGAGCCGGTGCTGCCCGAGCCGGTGCTGCCCGAGTCAGCCGGGTCCGGGCCGACGGCGACGCGGGAGGCACCGGTCGGGCGGTGACCGCCGGGCCCACCTCCGCACAGGCGTCGAACGGCTGGACCTGCCGGCCGCGCGTTGCATCGACCTGGCGCGGGAGTGCCCGGGGGCGGAGGTGGTGGCCGAGCAGCAGGGCGGGGTCTCAGCCCTCGCGCGGGTCGTCCTCCGTCCACGGGCGCAGCTTCTCCGGGTTGCGGACCGCCCAGATGCGGGTGATCCGGCCGTCCGCCAGCTCGAACGCCGCCACCGTCGCGGTGCGGCCGCCGTGCCGGGCCACCAGGCCGGGGCGGCCGTTGACGGTCCGTTCGAGGAGTGTGAGCCCGGGGGCCCGGTCGGCGAGGTGGACCAGGTACTGGGCGATCCGCTCGCCGCCCCGGACCGGGCGCAGGGCGGCGCCGGCCAGGCCGCCGCCGTCGGCGGTCATCGTGGCGTCCGGGGCGAGCAGGGCGATCAGGGCCGTGATGTCCCGAGCCTCCCAGGCTTCCTTGAAGTGCCGCACCAGACCGGCCTGCGCGCCCGTCGGCGTCGTCGGGGCCTGCGCGGCCCTGATCCGTCGGCGGGCGGAGGCGGCCAGCTGCCGGCAGGCCGCCGGGGTCCGGCCGACGATCCCGGCGACCTCGGGGAAGGGGTAGCGGAAGACGTCGTGGAGGATGAACGCCACCCGCTCGGCCGGGGTCATCGCCTCCAGCACGACCAGGAAGGCCATGCTCACCGACTCGTCCAGGGTCACCCAGTCCGCCGGGTCGGCCGGTCCGCCGCCGCCGGCCGGCCCGCCGATCCACTCGCTGCGGTCGGGCAGCGGCTCGGGGATCCACTCGCCCACGTACCGCTCCCGCCGGGCCCGCGCCGATCCGAGCAGGTCCAGGCAGACCCGGGTGGCCACCGTGGTCAGCCAGGCGCCCGGCGAGGCGATGGCCTCCTGCTGCCGGCGGGGCAGCGCGTACCAGCGGGCGTACGTCTCCTGCACCGCGTCCTCGGCCTCGGCCAGCGAACCGAGCAGCCGGTAGGCGAGGTTGATCAGCTGCCGCCGCTCGCCGACGATCACGCTCAGCTCCGGTACGGGCCGCTCCTGCCCGGGCTCGGACGGGGTGTTCATGGTCGGGGCCGCTCCCTGCCTCGTCTCGTCCGCCGGCGCTCTCGCCGCTCTCGCCGCGCTCGCGGCTCCTGCCGTTCTCGCCGCTGCGACCCGACCACGAGCCGGCCTGCGATGTCCGCCCCGGGACGGACCCCGCCTCACACTTCGCCGGCCTGTTTCGTCGGATCACCGGGACACTATCGATCAACCGCCGCGAGGCAGAAGAGGGGAACACGACATGGCCATCCACACCACGGCGAGGGCGGCGACGGGGACGGCGCCGACGGGGGCGGCGTCGGGGACGGCGCCGACGGGGACGGTGTCGGGAACGGCGGTGGCACAGCGCACCCGGGCCTTCCTGCGGGTCTCCGTCGCGCTCCAGACCGCGACCGTCCTCCTCCAGGCGGTCTCGGCCGGCCTGCTGCTCTCCACCTCCTACGGCGAACTGCTGCACGGCATCGGCGCGCGGGTGATGTACGGGGCCTCGATGCTGTACGTGCTCGCCGCCGTCCTGGCCTGGCGGCCGGGCGGCGGCTCGCCCCGCCCGATCCTGTACGCGTCGGGCTTCCTGGTGCTGGCCTCGGCGCAGGTCGTCCTCGGCATCGCGCACGTGCCGTCGGTCCACGTCCCGCTGGGTGTGCTGATCTTCGGCCTGAGCGTGGCCGTGCTGGTCCGGATGCCGGCCGCCCGCTCCGTGCGGACGGCTGGCCCCGGGTCCTCGTGACGCGCTCGGCTCAGGAGGCGACGGTCCAGCTCTGGCCGGCGGCCGGGCGGGTGGTGACGGGGGTGCCGGCGGTGCCGGCGCCCGCGTCGAGGGCGAGGCCGGTGGCGACGTTGGTGACGGTGACGCCGGCCGGGCCCTGCGTCAGTTTCCACTCCTGCCAGGGGTTGCCGGGCGACAGGTCGAGCAGGTAGGCGCTGTTGCCGGCCGAGCTCCCGGCGGAGAGCACGGTGTGCCGGTGGGTGGCGGTGGCGCAGTTGTCGGTGATCCGGACGGTGCCGTCGGGGTTGGTGGTGAAGGTCCACTGCTGCGCCGCGTCACCGGGGCGCGCGGGCTCCAGGTCGGTGATCGAGGCGATCGGCGCGGTGCAGGAGCCGAGCAGCGAGAGCGCGAGGCCGCCGCTGGTCAGCGTGTGGTACTTCCCGTCGTCGACGACGCCCGACGGCCCGCCCGTCGACGCCGGGGTGAGCCGGTAGAGGGCCGCGCCGTGCGCCGGGAGCGAGGCGCCGATCGGCCCGGTGACGGTCGAACTCGCGCCCGTCCACAGCTCCTTGGCCCGGTAGCCGGAGCCGCCGAGGCCGAGTTCGGTGAGACTGGTGGAGACAGTGTGGCCGGCCGACGGGTCCTGGTTGACCAGCAGCACGGCGGTGTCGCCGTTGGCGAGCTGCCGCTTGAGGACCACCGGCGCGCGCCCGTCGGCCGGCCTGGCGCCGACCAGGGTGGCGGGCTTGGCGAGGCCGTCCTGGTCGATCGCGATCACCTCGCGGTTCTTCAGGATCGCCAGGCTCGCGCCGTCGATCCCGGTGGACCAGGTGTAGCCGCCGTCGCTGTGCCCGGACTGCGCGGCGGTGCGCAGGTCGGCGCCGGAGATCAGCGGCGCGGCGAGCATCGCGAGGATCGAGGTCTCGGTGCGGGACTCGTCGTCGGTGAAGGGCTTGTGGCAGACGCAGGTGTCGGTGGTGCCCCACAGGCCGTAGACGTCCTGCCAGCCGGTGAACATCATGTCCAGGTCGTTCCAGCTGCCCGGGCGGACGTTGCCCGGGTACTGCAGCGCGGTCTGCAGCTGCCCGTTCCAGAGCACCCCGTCGAGCTCGCTGTCCCGGTCGCCGCCGATCCGGCAGAGGTTGGCGACCTGGCCGCACCAGACGCCGGTGGGCGCGTAGCCGGGGGCGTGGAACGGGGCCGTCCCGGCGGCCTGCACCACCGGGTCGGTGCGGGCCGGGTCGTCGGCGGCGAGCAGGTACGGGACGCCGGTGTGGGCGGGCTGGGCGGAGACGCTGAGGGTGACCTTGGGCCTGCCCTGGGCGGCGGAGGCGGCGTCCAGGGCGCGCTGGAAGGTCTGCACCCGGGCGTAGACCGAGCGGGTCAGCTCCTTGCCCTCGCCCTGGGTGTAGTAGTTGTGCCCGTCCGGGCCGACGATCTGCGGGCCGTACGGGCAGTCGTCGTACTTGACGAAGTCGACGCCCCAGGAGACGAAGTCGGCCGCGTCGGTGGACTCGTGGCCGAGGCTGCCCGGGTGCATCTGGCAGGTGAGGTAGGTGTCGGTGGCGTAGAGGCCGAACTTCATGCCCTTGCCGTGCGCGTAGCGGGCCAGGTACTCGATGCCGTTGACGCTGCGCCCGTCCACGGTCTGCGCGGGGAAGTGGTCGGGGCGGGGGATCAGGTGGCCGGAGGTCGGGTCGTTGCCGGTGCCGTCGGTGCCGCTGACCGGGTTCCCGGCGTTGTCGTACAGCTGCATGCCGCCGTCGGCGTTGCGGACCAGGTCGGTGCTCTGGCCGTCGCGGTGCCAGAGCGACCAGCCGTCGTCGATGGTGACGGTGTCGTACCCGGCCGCCACCAGGCCGTTGGCGGCCATGAAGTCGATGGTCTGGACGACCTGCTCCTGGGTGACCTCGGTGCCGAGGGAGTTCCAGGAGTTCCAGCCCATGGGCGGGGTCAGGGCGTTGCCGTTGCCGAGCGCGGCGGCTGGGGCGGCCGTGCCGAGGCCGACGGCTCCCAGGCCGGCGGTGGCGAGGGCGAGGGACAGGAGGGATGCCGCGAGACGGCGGCGGGTTCGGCGCATGTGCGCACTCCTGAGGATGTGGGGGGACCGGTTGGTCGGGAAGACTCGTGGGGGGAGAGGGGACCGCGGCCGGCCGGGTGGGGCCGGCCGGCCGCGGGTGGTGCGGTGTGGGGGTCAGTCGGTGACGGTCGCGGTCGCGGAGCGGCCGGGGGCGAGGGTCACGGTGGTGGAGGTGTAGGTCACGCCGTCGACGGTCGTGGTGCGGGCCTCGCGCGGTGCGCCGTCGACGGTGACGCGGGCGTGCTGCCCGGGGAAGCGGGCCTCCCAGGTCAGCCGCTCGGTACCGGTGTTGGTGACGGTGCTGCGCTGTGCGCCGTCGTGGCGGACGGTCACCGTGCCGGCGCCCACCGGGATGCCCGCGACCTGGAGCCAGCCCATCGAGGAGGGCAGCTGTGGGGCGGTGGTGAGCGCGTGGCCGGCGGCGTCCGGGGTGACGCCGAGCAGGCCCTGGACGGTCTGGGCGAGCAGGGTGAACGGGACCTCGGGGTAGTCGCCGTTGAGCATCGCGCCGCTCACGTGCGGCTCGCCGGTGCTCTCGTAGATGTGCCGCATCCACTTCCAGGCGGTGGTGCCGTCGTGGTTGGCGAAGAAGGCGTCCGGGAGGTAGGTGTAGGCCTCCAGGTTGGCCGAGCGCTCCGGGCCGGAGTCGGCGGCGTCGACGGCGGCGAGGAAGCCGTCCCGGCGCGGGCCCGGGTCGAGCAGCCGCTTGACCGGCATCAGCACGCTCGCCTCGTAGCCCCAGCCGGTGATCGGCTTGCCGGTGGTGTCGTAGCCGTGGACGACCTCGCCGGGCTGCGAACCGTCCACGCTCCAGGTGGAGTTGACGTACGTGTGCAGCTGGTCGGCGGCCTTCCGGTAGCCGGCGGCGGAGGCGTGGTCGCCCCGGGCCTCGGCCAGTGTCGCGGCGGCGAGGTAGGCCTGGTACTGGGCGCCGACCGCGTCGCCCGCCTCGGCGTAGGTGCGGGTGGCGTTCTCGGCGTAGCTCGCGGTGCCGGCGAAGATGCTGCGGCTGGTGGCCTGCGGGATCGGCACCCCGCCGTTGTCGACCGGGCCGGGGCGGGCGGCGATGAACGGGCCGAGGGTGTTGCGGACGTAGCGGCCCAGGCCCGGGTCCTCGGCGTAGTCCCGGTCGCCGGTCCAGCGGAAGGCCTCGCCCGCCTGCTGGACGAGTTCGAACGGCGCGGGCAGCTCGCGGACGAAGCGGTCCGGGCCGCGGTAGTCGATGGCCGCGTAGCTGCGGGCGTCGAAGTTGAGCGCCCAGACCGGGTAGAGCCGGTTGACCTCGGTGGCGGAGGCCGCGAAGCCGCGCAGCATGGTCTTGTTCTCGGCGTCGAGCCCGAGCAGGTGGGCGCCGACCAGCTGGTGGGCGAAGTCACGGCTGTAGAACGCGGAGCGGAACGGGTAGCCGGCCCAGTAGGAGGCGTCGTAGGTGGTGGTGCCGGTGCCGCCGGGGTGGTTCTCGTCCTGGTCGAGCACGCCGGTGGCGCCGGGCTGCTGCACCCAGCTGTTGGCCTTGGTCTTGGCCCAGTCGAAGAGGGCGACGACCTCGGGGTCGGAGGAACTGATCACCGGGTCGTTGGGGGCGGACGGGGCGACGGCGGCGTCGTCCACGTTGACCCAGCCCGTCGGGGAGGAGCCGATGGCGAGGGTGAGCCGGTCGCCGGCGGCGACCCGCACCCGGGGGAGGGTGTACTTCGCGTAGGTGGACTGCTCGGGCAGCGGCAGGGAGCGCACCACGGTGCCGTTGACGCTCACCGAGAGGCTGCCGCCGGCGCCGCCCGTCGCGATCCAGGCGGACAGGTCGTAGGTGCCCGCGGTGACGGCGGTGACCTGCTGGCTCACCGTGTAGCCGGGGCCGGCGTCGAGGTAGGCGAGGCGGCTGCCGCCGTGCGGGTTGTTGGTGGCGGTGCCGGTGTGGGGGGTGAAGGTCCAGCCGGCGGCGGTGGACGGGCCGCCGCTTCCGCTGCTCTGCTCGAAGCCGGGGTCGGCGAGGACCAGCGGCTCGGTGCGGGTGAGCGTCCAGCGGTGCGCGGGGCGGTGGTCGCAGTGGTGGCTCACCGGGGCCGGGTCGGCGGTCAGGCAGGCGCCGGTGCCGCGGACGGTGAGGGTGTAGGTGCCCTGCGGAGCACGGGAGACCGTGAAGCGCTCGGCCTCGGGGGCGGAGCCGCAGTCGGCGGTGGCGGGGCGGTGGTCCGGGCCGCCGAGGGTGAGGCAGCGGCCGCTGGCGGTGTTGACCAGGAGGTAGTCGCCGCCGGTGCGGCGCAGCTGCCAGCGCTGGCTGAGCAGGCGTCCGCAGGCCGCGCCGAGCACCGGGGTGCCGGGGGCGGGCTGGGCGTACTGGGGGCCGAGGCAGGAGCCGTCCAGCGCGGAGCCGAGCTGGTAGCTGCCGCCGTCGACGAGCGGTGCTCCGGCGGCGGCCGGGGCCGGGGCGGCGCCGAGGGCCTGGGCGGTGAGGACGGTCAGGAGGGCGAGACCGGTGGGTAAGGCGCGGGGGCGGGGCGGCATGGCGGAGCTACCTCGGGTCGGTCGGTGGGGTGATGGCGTTGGAACGTTCAAATCGGGTGGGAAAGCCGAGCTATGATGCATCGCATGTGATGGGTGACATTTCACATGGTTGTTTCGGTCGCGTCAACGGGATGTGCGGTAACGGCTTCCGGGAGGTGACCGGGACGAATGGTGAAGGCTCCCGCCCGACGGGGGTGGGCGGGAGCCTTCACGTCCTGGGGCGGGGTTCAGCGCTTCAGCGTGGCGAGCGTCTCGTCCAGGCTCGGCGTGCCGGGGCGGGGCCGGTTGTACGGGAGCTTGGAGAGCATCGATCCCATCGCGCAGGTGTTGGTCAGCGCGGAGAAGGCCAGCCCGCCGCCGACGGCCGCGGAGACCCAGCGGGCGCCCGGCAGGGCGAGGTCGATCAGCACCCCGGCCAGCACCAGCGAACCGGCCACCAGGCGGACCTGGCGGTCCAGTGCCCACACCCGGCGGGCGCCGGCCACCTGGTCCAGCGGCCGGCCGGCGTCGGCCCAGGCGTTGGTGCCGCCGGTCAGGGTGAGGGTCGGGATGCCGGCGTCGGACAGTTGGCGGCACGCGTTGTCGGCGCGCGGCCCGGCGGCGCAGACGACGGCGATCTCGCCGTGCGCGGCGGCCTCGCGCAGCGTGGGCAGGGCGCGGTCCAGCTGGTCGAGCGGGACGTTCAGGGCGCCGGGGATGTGGCCCGCGGCGTACTCGCCGGGGGAGCGGACGTCGATGAGGGTGAGCTGCCCGAGGCGGGGCTGGAACTGCTCGACGGTCAGCGGCGTGGTCATGGGGATGCGGGGTCCTCTCGGGAAGGGGGTGTGGCTGGGGGATGGGGGATCGGGGGGTTGGGCGTCGGCCCGCCGCGGCGGCGCGGTGGCCGGCCCGCTGCGGTGGTCGGCCCGGTGTGCTGATCGGCCCGGCGTGGTGAATCAGGCCAGCGTGGTGATCAGCATCAGCGCGGCGACGGCGAGCAGGGCGACGGCGAAGGCCTTCCGAAGGGTGCTCCCGCTGAGCTTGTCGGCCAGCCGCTTGCCGTCCCAGGCGCCGAGGATCGCGGCCCCGGTGAAGGGCGCGGCCACGGCCCAGTCGATCGCGCCGGTCGCGCCCAGGCGGGGCAGCAGGGCGGCGAGCGAGTTGGCGGTGATGACCAGCAGGCTGGTGCCGACCGCCTCGGCCATGGTGAAGGCGAGCACCGAGACCAGGGCCGGTACGGCGAGGAAGCCGCCGCCGACGCCGAGCAGTCCGGTGACGGCGCCGAGCCCGGCGCCGGCGGCCGTGGAGCGGCCGAGTCCTGCGGCGGAACGTTCCGCCGCTCCGGCCTTGGGCGGCCTCAGCATCCGGAAGGCCGCGAGCGCCGCCAGTACCGCGAAGGCGCCGGTCAGCAGCGCGCCCGGCAGGTGGGCGGACAGCGCCCCGGTGGCCGCGGCGAGGGGCAGTCCGGCGGCGGCGAACAGGGCGCCGGTGCGCCAGCGGACCCGGCCCGCCCGGGCGTGGGCGATCAGGCCGGTCAGCGAGGTCGCGGCGACGATCACCAGGCTGGCGGTCGTGGCCAGTGCCGGGCTGAAACCCAGCAGGTAGACCAGGGCGGGGACGGCGAGCATGCTGCCGCCGCCGCCCAGCCCGCCCAGGGCGAGGCCGACCACCGCGCCGGCGGCGAGTGCCAGGAGCAGCGTGGTCATATCACGTGCCCGGCGCTTCCGTCGGGCGTGGTGACCGGGAGCCCGGACAGGGCCCAGGCGTTCATGCCGCCGGCCACGTTCAGCACCTCGACGCCGCGCTCGGCGAGCAGCTCCGCGGCGCGCTGGGAGCGGTGGCCGGAGCGGCAGATCGCCAGTACGGTCCGGCCGGCCGCCGCGGGCGGCAGCGGGACACCGGCGACCAGGCCGATCAGCGGCTGGTGCAGCGCGCCGGGGGCGTGCCCGGCGGTGAACTCGGCGGCCTCCCGGACGTCGAGCAGCACGGCGGCGCCGGTGCGGGCGAGTTCGTGGGCCTCGGTGGGGGTGGTCCGCCCGGGGGTGCGGTGTCCGCGGGCGCGGTCTTCGTGGGGAGCGGCCCCGTGGGCGTGCGGCAGCAAAGGCATGCGGTGTCTCCAGTGGTGCAGACCGGATCGCAGTGGTCCGGTGGGTCGGGGGCGGCGCGGGCGTCCGTACGGGCCCGACGGCCCGGTACGGCGGCGTGGCCGGTGCGTCCTCGGCCCCGCCCGTATCGGCTCGGCGGCGGTGGCCGACCCCCTCGATGGCTTCACCATAGTACCCCCGGGGGTATTATCGAAATCGTTCGGACATACCCCCGCCCGTATCGGCTCCCGAAGCCGTATGCTCGGAAATATACCGAGGGGGGTATCACGATGGCGCTGTGGCGCCCAGGAATCCGGCTTCGCCAACCAGGAGAAGGCCAAGGCCCGACCCGGAGGAGACAACCCCGTGATCTTCAGCCAGTACTACCTCGACTGCCTCTCCCAGGCCTCCTACCTGATCGCCGACGAACGCACCGGCCAGGCCGTGATCGTCGACCCCCGCCGGGACGTCGACGAGTACCTCGCCGACGCCATGGCGCGTGGCCTGACCGTCGTCGGCGTCATCAACACCCACTTCCACGCCGACTTCCTGGCCGGCCACCTCGAACTCGCCGCCCGCACCGGCGCCTGGATCGGGTACGGTCACCGCGCCGAGACCGAGTACCCCATCCGCAAGCTCACCGACGGAGAGCGGATCGAACTCGGCGACGTCACCGTCCAGGTCCTCGAAACCCCCGGCCACACGCCCGAGTCGATCAGCATCCTGGTCTTCGAGCAGCCCGACGACACCGTCCCGTACGGTGTGCTCACCGGCGACGCCCTGTTCATCGGTGATGTCGGCCGTCCCGACCTGCTCGCCTCGGCCGGCGTCACCGCCGAGGAACTCGGCGCGATGCTCTACGACAGCGTCCACCGCAAGCTGATGGGCCTGCCCGACGAGACCCTCGTCTTCCCCGCCCACGGTGCCGGCTCGGCTTGCGGCAAGAACCTCTCCGCCGACCGCCAGTCCACCATCGGGGCGCAGCGACTGACCAACTACGCCTGCCGGCCCATGGACCAGGACACCTTCGTCCGCATCGTCACCGCCGGCCAGTCCACCGCCCCCGCCTACTTCGGCCACGACGCCGCCCTCAACCGGCAGGACCGCCCGCTGCTGGATCCCACGAACGCAGCCCGCCCCCTGTGCCCCGAAGGCTTCAAGGAGGCCCGTTACGCAGGCGCCGTCGTCCTCGACGCCCGCAGCCCCCAGGAGTTCGGCGCGGGACACATCCGCGGCGCCATCAACGTCCCCGTCGACGGCCGCTTCGCCGAACAGGCCGGCACCGTCCTCACCCCCGACAGCAGCATCGCGATCATCGCCCCGCAGGACCGCGAGGGCGAGGTCATCACCCGCCTCGCCCGCATCGGCTTCGACCACATCGCCGGCTACCTGCGCAACCCCGGCAACGCCCTGCCCGCCCTCGCCGACGAGGTCACCCCCGCCGGCCGCCTCACCGCTGACCGGCTCCGCACCGCGCTCGCCGACGAGCAGCCCCCCACCGTCCTGGACGTGCGCACCTGCGGCGAGCGCGAAACGGGCTCCATCGAAGAATCCCTGCACATCCCCCTGACCGAACTCCCCGGCCGCCTCGACGAGATCCCCACCGACCGCCCCCTCGTCGTCCACTGCGCCAGCGGCCACCGCTCCTCCATCGCCGCCAGCCTGCTGCGCCACCACGGCCACACCGAGATCTCCGACCTCCTCGGCGGCTACGCCGCCTGGCACACCCTCACCCACCCCGCCCGGGTCTGAACCCAGCTGCCCCGGGCCACCCCCGTCGGGGCCGCGGGGTGCTCCCGAAGCCGCGCCTGCCACCGGACTTCAGGACAGGATCCCGGTCCTGGAGTCCGGCGAGCGTCGCGACCGTGCTGGTGCCGATGATCCGGCCCGGGGAAGTGCCGGCATCCCCCTCGTCGCACGTCTGCTTCAGCAGCGAGCATCGGGTGTTGCGGGCTGCCGGCTCGGACGAGCTGTTGCAGTAGATCGGGATGGCACTCGCCCAGGCCCCGTTTGCAGGCCGGTCTGCTTCGGGTCCTGGGTGCCAGGCCCCGGAACGAGGCCGGGGAGAGCTCGGCGTGGCGAGATCACGGTGGTGCGACGCGAGCACGAATCCCTGGACTTACTAGGACGTCCAACTATATGGTCGATGACAGGTCCGCGGTGTCAGGGAAGCCGGTGTGAGTCCGGCACGGTCCCGCCACTGTGACCGGGGAGTCCGTCCTCGCAGATGACAGCCACTGGCAGCCAGCCGGGAAGGCCTGAGGGCGTGCGGTGATCCGGGAGTCAGGATACCGGCCGCGGGTGATCCGTGTTTTCCACGAGGATGGAGACGACACGCATGACTCCGGGCTGCTCCCGTTCCGCTGCTCCTGGCTGTCCTGTGCCGACGGCTGTCGGAGCCCACCTGCTCTGACGGTACGTCATGCCACCGCCACCGTGACGCTGCGGGGCCGCATCACCGTGCGCCCGCCCGTCGGCGGCGGCCTCCATTCCTCCTCTCCCCACCCCTGTCGAGAGAAGGAACCGATGGTCCGAGAACTGACCCACTTCATCGCCGGAAAGCCCACCGTCGGCACCTCCGGTCGCTTCGGCGACGTGTACGACCCCAACACCGGCCGGGTGCAGGCCCGGGTGCCCCTGGCGAGCCGCGCCGAGGTCGAGGCGGTGATCGCCGACGCCGCGCAGGCCCAGCCCGCGTGGGCCGCCTGGAACCCGCAGCGGCGGGCCCGCGTCCTGTTGCGCTTCCTGCAGCTGGTCGAGCAGGAGAAGGAGGAGCTGGCCCGGCTGCTCTCCGCCGAGCACGGCAAGACCGTGGCCGACGCCCATAACGACCTCCAACGCGGGCTGGAGGTCGTGGAGTTCGCCGCCGGGATCCCGCACCTGCTGAAGGGCGAGTTCAGCGACAACGCGGGCACCGGCATCGACGTCTACTCGATGCGCCAGCCGCTCGGCGTGGTCGCGGGCATCACGCCGTTCAACTTCCCGGCGATGATCCCGCTCTGGAAGGCAGCGCCCGCGCTGGCCTGCGGAAACGCCTTTGTGCTCAAGCCCTCGGAGCGCGATCCCTCGGTGCCGCTGCGGCTGGCCGAGCTGTTCCTGGAGGCCGGGCTGCCGCCGGGCGTGCTCAACGTGGTCAACGGCGGCAAGGAGGCCGTGGACACCCTGCTGGAGGACCCGCGGGTGCAGGCCCTCGGCTTCGTCGGCTCCACACCGGTCGCCCAGTACGTGTACGCCACCGCCGCCGCGCACGGGAAGCGGGCGCAGTGCTTCGGCGGCGCCAAGAACCACATGATCGTGATGCCGGACGCCGACCTCGACCAGGCGGCCGACGCGCTGGTCGGCGCCGGGTACGGATCGGCCGGCGAGCGGTGCATGGCGATCTCGGTGGCCGTCCCGGTGGGGGAGGAGACCGCGGACGCCCTGGTGGCGAAGCTGGTCGAGCGGATCGGCGCGCTCAAGGTCGGGCGCTCGGACGACCCGGCGGCCGACTTCGGCCCGCTGGTGGGCCGTGACGCGCTGGACCGGGTCCGCGGCTACCTGGACTTCGGGGTCGAGGAGGGCGCCGAACTCGTCGTGGACGGAAGGGACTTCCGCCTGGAGGGGAACGAGGACGGCTACTTCCTGGGCGCCACCCTCTTCGACCGGGTCACGCCCGGCATGCGGATCTACCGGGAGGAGATCTTCGGCCCGGTGCTGACCGTGGTGCGTGCCGCCGACTACGAGGAGGCGCTGCGGCTGCCCAGTGAGCACGAGTTCGGCAACGGCGTGGCCATCTACACCCGGGACGGCGACACCGCCCGGGACTTCGCCCGCCGGGTGAACACCGGCATGGTCGGGGTCAACGTGCCGATCCCGGTGCCGATCGCGTACCACACCTTCGGCGGCTGGAAGCGCTCCGGCTTCGGGGACCTCAACCAGCACGGGCCGGACGCGATCCGCTTCTACACCCGCACCCGCACCGTCACCTCGCGCTGGCCCTCCGGGGTCAAGGAGGGCGCGAGCTTCACCATGCCGACGATGGGATGAGCGCGATGCACGACCTCACCGAGGACCAGCGCGCCATCGCCCGGACCACCCGGGCCTTCGCCGAGGAGTACCTCGCGCCGCACGCCGTGGAGTGGGACCAGGCCAAGCACTTCCCGGTGGACGTGCTGCGCAAGGCAGCCGACCTGGGTCTGGCCGGCGTGTACGTCCGGGAGGGCGCGGGCGGCTCCGAACTCTCCCGGCTGGACGGCGTGGTGGCCTTCGAGGCACTCGCCACCGGCTGCCCGTCCATCGCCGCCTACCTGTCCATCCATAACATGGTCGCCTGGATGCTCGACCGCTACGGCACGCAGGCGCAGCGCGCTCGCTGGCTGTCCGCGCTCTGCACGGCCGAGCACCTGGGCAGCTACTGCCTGACCGAGCCCGGTGCCGGCTCCGACGCGGCCGCGATCGCCACTCGGGCCGTGCGCGACGGCGACCACTGGGTGCTGGACGGCGTCAAGCAGTTCATCTCCGGTGCGGGAGCCTCGCAGGTGTACGTGGTGCTGGCCCGGACCGGTGCCCCCGGGCCGGACGGGATCTCCGCGTTCGTCGTCGAGCGCGACGACCCGGGGGTCGCCTTCGGGCCCGACGAGAAGAAGATGGGCTGGAACGCCCAGCCGACCCGCCAGGTACTGCTGGACGGGGTCCGGTTGCCCGCCGACCGCCTCCTCGGCGCGGAGGGCGAGGGCTTCCGGATCGCGATGAACGGGCTGAACGGCGGCCGGCTCGGCATCGCCGCCTGCTCCCTCGGCGGCGCACAACACGCGCTGGAGCGGGCCACCCGCCACCTGGCGGATCGCGAGGCGTTCGGCGCCAGGCTGCTGCACGCCCAGGCCCTGCAGTTCCGACTCGCCGACATGGCCACGGAGTTGGAGGCCGCCCGGGCGCTGCTGTGGAGAGCCGCCGCGGCGCTGGACCGGGGCGACCCCCGGGCGCCGCAGTTGTGCGCCATGGCCAAGCGCTACGCCACCGACACCGGCTTCGAGGTGGCCAACCAGGCCCTCCAACTGCACGGCGGCTACGGCTACCTGGCCGAGTACGGCATCGAGAAGATCGTCCGCGACCTGCGGGTGCACCAGATCCTGGAAGGGACCAACGAGATCATGCGCGTCATCGTCGCCCGCGGCCTGACCGGAGCCGCGTGATGGCCGGGACCGACCTCGACGAGGTCATCCTCCAGCGCGAGGGACGGGCCGGACTGATCGTCCTCAACCGCCCCGCTGCCCTGAACGCCCTCACCCACGGCATGGTGCGGACGATCTCCGAAGCCCTGGACACCTGGGAGGGCGACGACCGGGTCGACACCGTCGTCGTCACGGGCGCCGGCGAGCGGGCCTTCTGCGCGGGCGGCGACATCGTCGCCATCCACCGGGCTGCCACCGGCGGCGATCCGGGCGCCGTCGAGGAGTTCTGGCGAGACGAGTACCGCCTCAACGCCCGGATCGCCCGCTACCCCAAGCCCTACGTCGCGCTCATGGGCGGCATCGTGATGGGCGGCGGGGTCGGCGTCTCCGCCCACGGCAGCGTCCGGATCGTCACCGAGACCACGCGCGTCGCCCTCCCGGAGGCCGGCATCGGCTTCGTCCCCGACGTCGGCGGCACCTACCTGCTCGCCCTCGCCCCCGGGGAGCTCGGTACCCACCTCGCCCTCACCGCGGGTTCCGTCGGTGCCGCCGACGCCCTGCTGTGCGGGCTCGCCGACCACTTCGTCCCCGCTGAACGACTGCCCGCCCTGCTGGACGACCTGGCCGAACTGCCCGTCCACGACGCCCTCGAACGGAACGTCGAGCCCGCGCCGACCGGTGCGCTGGCCGACCGACGCGGGTGGATCGACAGCTGCTACGCGGCCGGAACCGTGGAGGAGATCCTGGACCGGCTGCGGGAGAGCGGCGAACCCGAGGCGAAGAAGGCCGTCGACCGGATCGCCGCCAACTCCCCGACCGCCGTGAAGGCGACGCTCGCCGCGCTGCGCCGGGCCCGGGCACTCGGCCCGCTGGAGGCCGTCCTCGACCAGGAGTACCGCACCTCCTGTGCGGCGCTCGCCACGCCGGACCTCGCCGAGGGCATCCGGGCCCAGGTGATCGACAAGGACCGTTCGCCACGATGGCGTCCGGAGACGCTGAGCGCCGTCGAACCCGCCACCGTGGCCCGCTACTTCGCCCCGCTCGGCGAGCGCGAACTCGGCCTTGCCACCACAACCCCCCTGGAGCGCTGGTGACCCTCACCATCGGATTCATCGGACTGGGCAACATGGGCGGCCCGATGGCCGCCAACCTTGTCGAGGCCGGACATCAGGTGACCGGCTACGACCTCGCGCCGGAGGCGCTGCGGCAAGCGGAGACGGCCGGCGTCCGCCCGGCGGCCTCCGCCGCCGCGGCGGCCCGACAGGCCGACGTCGTCATCAGCATGCTGCCGGCCGGCCGCCACGTCCTGGCCGCCTACGCGGAGCTGCTGCCGTCAGCCCGTCCGGGCACCCTCTTCGTGGACTGCTCCACGATCGACGTCGCCGACGCCAGGGAGGCGCACGACCTGGCCGTACGTGCCGGGCAGCGCGCGGTGGACGCACCGGTCTCCGGTGGGGTGGTCGGCGCGACGGCTGCGAGCCTGACCTTCATGGTCGGCGCCGAAAAGGCCGAATTCGCCGCGGTCAAGCCCGTGTTGGCGGTCATGGGGCGCAAGGTGGTGCACTGCGGCGCGGCCGGTGCCGGCCAGGCGGCGAAGATCTGCAACAACATGATCCTCGGCATCTCGATGATCGCGGTCAGCGAGGCCTTCGTGCTCGGCGAGAGCCTCGGGCTCAGCCACCAGGCGTTGTTCGACGTGGCCTCCACCGCCTCCGGGCAGTGCTGGGCGCTCACCAGCAACTGTCCCGTCCCCGGGCCGGTGCCGGCCAGCCCGGCCAACCGCGACTACGCCGCCGGGTTCGCCGCCGCCCTGATGGCCAAGGACCTCGGACTGGCCGCCGGCGCGGCCGAAGCCGCGGGCCTGCCCACGGAACTCGGGCGCAAGGCAGCGCAGTTGTACGCGGACTTCGCGTCGTCCGAAGGCTCGGGCCTGGACTTCTCGGCGATCATCACCACCTTCGGGAAGGACACCGCATGACGTAGGAGACGATCCTGGTCGAACGCAAGGGCCGGGTCGGGCTGATCACGCTCGACCGCCCGAAGGCGCTCGACGCGCTGAACACCCAGCTGATGAACGAGGTGGTCGCGGCCGCGGCCACCTTCGACCGCGCCCCGGAGATCGGCTGTCTGGTGGTCACCGGTTCGGAGAAGGCCTTCGCGGCCGGCGCGGACATCAAGGAGATGCAGTCCCTCGAGTTCGTCGACGCCTGCCTCGGCGACTGGTTCGCCGCCCGGGACCGTTTCGCCGCCCTGCGCAAGCCCGTGGTGGCGGCCGTCGCGGGCTACGCGCTGGGCGGCGGTTGCGAGTTGGTGATGATGTGCGACGTCCTGGTGGCGGCGGACACCGCGGCGCGCGTGGCATCGGGGTCCGGGCCCGGGATCCCTTGACCCGCTGTTCGGGCATCGTCATGATGGGCCGTCATGTTGTGACTCCGCCGCTGGGGGAAGTCCGGTTCGAATCCGGCGCTGACCCGCAACGGTAGGCCGCCGACCCCGCGTCGGCGGCGAGCCCGAGTACCCGTCGGCGGAGGTGTGTCACCCCTCCTCCCGTCGTGGTCTGCGGGCCGGAGCCCGCTGGCCCCTCGGCGCTCGCCGACGCCTTCCGGGCCCCTGCGCCCAGGCCCGGAAAGGCATCCCATGCCCGCTGTTCGCCGCTCCCTCGGTCTGCTCGCGATACCCGCCCTCACGCTCGCCACCGCACTCCCGGCGGCCACCGCCGCCCACGCTGCTCCCGCCACCTCGACGTCGTCGCCGACGGTCCGTCCCGACGCCGCCGCGGGTGGCTGGCTGGCCCGCCAGCTCGTCGACGGCGACCACTTCGAGTCCGTCTTCAACGGGACCGCCTACCCCGACCAGGGCCTGACCATCGATGCCGTGCTGGCCTTCGCCGCGTCGCACAGCGCCGACGAGGCCGCCGCGAAGGCCACCGCCTGGCTGGCGAAGCCCGAGATCATCGGCGGCTACCTCGGCGACGGCACCACCGAGGCCTACGCGGGCGTGACCGCCAAGCTGCTGCTCGCCGTCGAGGTGCGCGGCGGGAACCCGACGGCCTTCGGCGGGGTCGACCTGCCGGCCCGGCTGCGCTCGCTGCAGACCGCCGAAGGCCGCTTCTCCGACCGCTCGCAGTGGGGCGACTACAGCAATGCCTTCGGCCAGTCGCTGGCCCTGATCGCCCTGCACCGCACGCCCGGTGACGCCCCGGCGGCGGCCGTGGACTACCTCGCCAACAGCCAGTGCGCGGACGGGGGCTTCCCCGTCTCCTTCGGCCAGGCCGCCTGCACCAGCGACCCGGACGCCACCGCCCTGGCCGCCCAGGCCCTCGCCGCCACCGGCCGCACCGCCAAGGCGAACGCGGGCCTCGGCTGGCTCACCGCCCACCAGAACGCCGACGGCGGGTTCGCGGCTGCCGGGTCGACCACCTCCAACGCCAACAGCACGGGCCTGGCCACCCAGGCGCTGCTCTCCGGTGGACGCCTCGGCTCCGGTCTCAAGGGCTGGGGCCGGCTGGTGAAGTTCCAGCAGGGCTGCGCCGCCGACCCGGCGCTCCGCGGCGCCGTCGCCTACGACGCCTCCGGCTTCAACGCGGGCAACGGCGCCCGGGCCACCGCGCAGGCCGTCCTCGGCCTCGCGGGTACCCCGCTGGCCACGCTCTCCGCCGCCGGGGCCCGCCCGGACGCGCCCACCCTGGCCTGCCCGACCCCGGCCACGCGCTGAACACACCTGACACCAGGAGGATTTCACCGATGACCGACACCTTCACGGCGGGCCGCCCGGCCCGCCGTACGCTCGGCTCGATCGCCGCGGCCGCCGCCCTCACCGCCGGACTGCTCGGCGTCTCCGCCGTCCAGGCCCCGCAGGCGCAGGCGGCCGCTTGCAGCGGGACCACCGGAGTCACCGTCGTGGTCGACTTCACCGCCGTCGGCGGCGGCGTCCAGACCGGCTGCGCGCCCGGTGACCCGGCCAGCGGCCTGGCCGCGCTCACCGGCGCCGGATTCTCGTACGCCTTCCATCCGCGCTACCCGGGCTTCGTCTGCACCATCAACGCCCTGCCGACGACCTGCACCAACCCCACCGGCAGCGCCTACTGGTCGTACTGGCACGCCCAGCACGGCGGCCCCTGGTCGTACAGCAGCCTCGGTGCGGGCAGCTACAACCCGGCACCCGGAGACGTCGAGGGCTGGTCCTTCGGCGCCGGCGCGCAGCCGGGCATCACCGCCCCCTGACCCGTCTGCCCGTACACGTCGACGCCCCGGCCTCCCCGATGAGGGAGGCCGGGGCGCAGGGGTCAGGCGTGGGGTGCCCGCCGGCGCCGGACGAGGTGGTCGTACAGCACGGTCAGCCCGCCCAGCCCCGCCAGCAGGCCCACCACACCCACGTAGCAGCCTGCCACCCATCGGGAAGCACCGATCGGAACCCGTCCCCCTGCTCCGTGAAGCCGACGGGCGATCGCCCGCCGAGACCATGATCCTCCTCCGCCCGGCCACTCACCGGACCGGTCGCGGGAGCCGCCGTCGCGGCGGTCCCGGCGCTCGGTACGCTCGGCCGTACGGATCCCAGGCGCCACCGTCGGCGCGGAGGCGTTCCTGGCGAGGAGGTACCCGCCGCGGACACCGGGGGATCGCTCCCTCGAAGGTGGACCGTTTCTCGTGGTGATCCCGCAGCAGAAGTCCGACGGCCCGGCGGAGGCCGGCCGGTCGCCCGGCGGCCTGGTGATCGAACGGGCGTGCCGCACGGAGGAGGGGGCATGCCGCCACCTGTTGGTCTGGCGCTGCGGGCCCGGCTGGCGGCTGCTCGGCAGCGCCGTCCTCGGCGGTGGCCTCGGCGAACGGGAGTGGGTGGTGAACGCACAGGTCAGGCCGGGATACAGCCGGATGGACCCGGAGCAGCACCTGGCGGAGCTGGCTGCCGCGGAGCGGCTGCGGGGCGCCGGGGCGGGGCTGATGACCGCCGCCCAGGTGGACGACTTCACCTGGGCGTGCGACGGCGGGGCCTCGGCGGTGGTCACGACGGGGATCGGCGTGCCGATCTGGGCCGCCGAGCCCGAAACCGCCCCGGCCCACGCGTACGTGCCGGGCACGATCAACATCCTCGTCGTCGTCCCGGCGGCGGTGTCCGACGCGGGCCTGGTGAACCTGCTCGCCACGGCCACGGAGGCGAAGGTCCAGGCCCTGTTGGACGCCGGCTACGACTGCTCCGGAACGCCCTCCGACGCGGTGTGCGTCGCGGTGCGGCGCACCGGGGCGGGCGACGAGCCGGAGCCGTTCGGCGGCCCGCGCTCGCTGTGGGGCGCACGGGTGGCGCGCGCGGTCCACGCGGCCGTTCGCGCGGGGGCCGAGACGGACCGCGCGCGCCGGGCCCGGGGGCCCGCACCCGAACACGCACGGCCGATGCAGGACTGCCGCCGCAGCTTCGTCCTGTCGGTGGATCAGCTGCCGTAGCGCAGCGAGACGGTGTCGCCGAGGTGGACGGTGGTGGCCCGGGTGGCGGCGGTGGAGGCGGTGCCGTCGAGACTGACCTTCCAGGTGGAGGAGCCGCTGTTCGCGGTGCCGTTGAGCGCGGTGACGGTGCCGCCGCCGGTGGACGGGGTGACGGAGGTGACGCAGCCGCTCGGAGTGGCGGTGCCCGCCGCGTCAAGGACGTCGCCGAGGGTCGTGGTGGTGCCGGTGGGGGTGAGGGTGACGGCGCAGACCTTGAGGTTGCTGGTGCCGTCGTCGACGACCAGGGCGAGCTTCGCGGCCGTACCCGCGGTGAAGTCGCCGGTGGCGGCCCAGACGGGCTCGCCCGAGGTGGTCGGTGTCGGCGGGGTGGCGGTGAACCCGGCGCCGGCGACGGCGCGCAGGCCGTCGACGGAGGCGTAGGGGGACGGGGAGGTGTCGGTGGGCAGGTACTTGAAGCCGCCGCCGGGCTTGAACTGCTGGGCGATGAGGAAGTCGAGCGGGGTCTTGCCGGTACCGCTGGTGAAGTCGGTGCCCTGGGGGTTGATGCCGCAGGCGTTGAGGCCGGACACGGCCCAGCCGTTGGAGTCGGTGTTGACGCCGAACATGGCGTTGAAGGCGCCGGAGGAGGCGAGCTTGCCCTTGAGGAAGTTCTTCGCGGCCACGACCGCGGCGTCGGTGTTCGGGACGCCGCCGGCACACAGGGAGGCCATGGCGGCACCGGTCATGTCGATGTCGCTGCCCTGGGCGAGAGCCGTCGGGTCGCCGGCGGCCTTGCTGTAGTTCCAGCCGCCGTCGTTGTGCTGGTTGGCGCGCACGGCCGCGACCGAGGCGTTCAGCAGGGCCTGCGGGACGCGTTGGCCGCCGCTCCGGGTCTTGGCGCCGCCGAGGGCGAGCAGGCCGAAGACGGTCCCGTTGAAGTTCGCGGACGGGCCGTAGTAGCCGGGTTCGGCGGTCTGCCAGTAGGCGGCGAGGTCGGCCACGAGGTTGCGGGCCGGGCCGATCCGCGCGGGGTCGATGCCGGCCGCGTAGGAGTTGAGGATGCCGCGCTCGTAGTCGGTGACGACCGGCGAGGCGCTCGGCCAGCTGTTCGCGGCGAGCTGGTTGCGGTAGACCAGGCGCGCGTTCTTGCTCGTGTCACCGCCAGGGGTGACATCGGCCGCGGCGGTGCCGGCGGCGGCGAGCGCGCCGAAGGCCCACTCGTTGGAGAGCCCGCCGCCGGTGACGTAGCTGCCGTCGGCGGCCTGGAGGGACTTGAGGTACGTGACGCCGGTGCTCCTGGAGGTGGCTATCTGGCTCGGCGAGGCGGTGGCGTGCGCAGGGACGGCCGACATCAGGAGGGCGCCGGCGGCCATCGAGACGGTCGCCGCGGAAGCGAGACGTGAGGAGACGAAGCGCGAGTGCGCGGGAACGGACACGGAACGGGCTCCTTGGGGTGACGGGCGCGCCGGTCCTGCCCCGGGACCCAGCGCACTCGTTCCAGGAGCGCGGCGGTACGGGGCGGCGGCCGCCCGGATCGCGTGGGCTGGCTGGTGCTGGTGCTGCACGACCGCGCGGGCATTCGGGCTCGGGGCCGGTGCAACCACCGCCCCACACCGCTGCGCGTCAGCTCCGGATTCGCACCGGATTCCCCCGCTCGGCCACCGCGGACGTTACCGCACCCGTGAACGGATCTACGAGGTGGCGAAAGCGACATGACGACTCGTTGACGACGACTCCGAGCACATGGTGTGATGAACCGCTTTTTAATCCTCGGCAGTCAGGGGAAGCCGGTCCGATTCCGGCGCTGACCCGCAACCGTAGACCCGCCCGCAAGGGCCGGTGAGCCGGAATGCCTGCGCCGGGGCCTTGTTCATGAGTGCATGCGTCGTCGTGGACTACGACGCGGTCGCGACGGCCCCCCGTACCGGGGAGAGCCGTCGGCTGCGTCGTGGGACCCCGACGACCGATCGGGGAGTCGCCGGTGAGGGTCAGCAGCAGTCCTACGCGTCACAGAAGCAGAGAACTGGGCTCGCTTCTGGTCACCACGGCCGTCGCGGTGGCCGCGGGAGGAACCGTCCTGCTGGGCCACCCCGGCTCCGCGGCAGCCGATCCGATCGAGCAGTGCACGGCGACGACGGGCGCGATCGTCGCCGTCGACTTCAGCCACTGGGGCGGCGGGGTCGTCCGGGGCTGTGACGCCCACCCCACGACGGGCATGAACCTGCTTCACAACGCGGGATTCACCACGACCGGAACCGAGCACGACGGGCCCGCCTTCATCTGCCGACTCGGCACCGGGACCTTCAACGGCGGTGCCCAGTACCCGACTCCGGCCGAGGAGCCGTGCGTCAACACCCCGCAGGCCACCGCGTACTGGTCGTACTGGATCGCCGCACCCGGCCAACAGACCTGGTCCTACAGCCGGTTCGGCGCCGGCACGCAGCAGCCCAAGCCCGGCGAGGTCGAGGCCTGGGTGTACGGCGGCACCGACATCGGGGGCACCAGCGGGGCGCCGAGCTTCACCCCGGACTCGGTGCGGGCCAGGAACGGCGGTGCCTCGCCCTCCGTGACCCCTTCGCCCTCCGCGACCCCTTCGCCGTCCGCGAGCCCGACCGGTCCCAGTGCCACCGGCGACCCGGCCGCGGCCTGGCTGGCCGGACAACTGGTCGGCGGCGACCACATGGAGAACTGGGCCGCCCCGGGGCCGGACTACCCCCGGACCGCTCTCACCGCCATCGCGCTCGCCGCCGCGGGCACGCAGGACCCGGCGCTGCGGAAGGTCGTCGGCTTCCTCGCCGACCACACCGACGCGTTCCTCCACCCCGCCGGCCCCACCGGCACGCCCGACACGCGGGCCGCTGCGCTGCTGGCCCTCGTCGCCGAGAGCACCGGCCGCGACCCGCGCACCTTCGGCGGGCGGGACCTGATCGCCGCGCTCACCGACCACGTCTGCACCGCAGCCGGGGAGAACGGCAACTGCACCGCTGCCGGGGACTTCCTCGGCGCGGCCTCGCCCTGGGTCCAGTCCCTCGGCGTCATCGCGCTCCAGCGCGCCGGCGTCACCCCGCCCGCGCCGGCGCTCGCCCGCTTCACCGCCCTCCAGTGCGCCGACGGCGGCATGGCCGGCTCGATGATCGTCGCGGGTGAGCACTGCGAGTCGGACCCGCTCACCACCGCCGTCGCCGTCCTCGCCCTGCGGACCGCCCCCGGGTACGAGGCGGCGGCGAGGAAGGCCGCCGACCAGCTGGCGGCGAGCCAGCAGCCGGACGGCTCCCTCCTGCCCTACGTCGGCGCCCCCGGCGACACCACCAGCACCGCGAGCGCCGCCCAGGCCTTCCAGGCCAGCGGCCAGGGCGCCTGCCGGGCCGCAGCCACCGCCTGGCTCGCCGCCCGCCAGAACAAGGACGGCGGCTTCGGCCCGGACGCGTCGACCACCGACCCGGACGCCGCAGCCACCGAACAGGCGATCCTGGCCCTGACGGGCACCGACCTCACCAGCGTCCGGCACAACCCGGACGGCGCCACCATTCCGCCGACCACCACGCCGGCCACCACGCCCCCGACCACGCCTGCCGGGCGAAAGCCGGACGCGGCCAAGGGCAGCGCCTACCTCACCGACCCGGCCCGGCTGATCGACGGCCACTACTACGAGGGCTTCCCGGCCTTCGCCGACTTCGGCCTGACCATCGACGGGGCCTACGCCCTCGCCGCGACCGGCACCGATGACGCGGCGCTGCGCCGGATCGTCGACTTCCTGGACCAGCAGGGCAAGGACGCGAGCGAGCGCACCGTCAACGACTGGACGGCCATCGGTACCGAGTACGCCGGCGGTGGGTCGATCGGCAAGGAGGCGCTGCTCGCCGAGGTGGTCGGCCGCGACCCGCGCGCCTTCGGCGGTCACGACCTGATCGCCGCCCTCGCCGCGATGGTGTGCACCAAGGCCGACGCGAACACCGGCTGCGCCGCCCCGGGCAACTACGTCTACGCGACCTCGGTGTTCTCCCAGGCGCTCGCCGTCATGGCCCAGCTCCGGGCCGGGGACGCCGCCAACGCCGCCCCTGCGATCGCCTACCTGAGAGGCCTCCAGCACCCGGACGGCTCCTGGCCGAGCCTGATCCCCGCCACCGGCGATGCCGACGTGGACAGCACGGCGATGGCCGTCATGGCCTTCGCCCTCGTCCCCGGGGACGAGGCCGCCCAGGCGGTCGACAAGGGGCTCGGCTGGCTCGCCTCGCGGCAGCTGCCCGACGGCGGCTTCCCCGGCGCGGCCGGCGACTCGACCAACTCGGCCGCGCTGGCCGTCCAGGGCATGACGCTGCGCAAGGCCGCCTACGGCGGGCAGATCGCCAGGGCGCTCGACTTCCTCGCCGGGCAGCAGAACGGCGACGGCGGGTTCAACGTCGCCTCCGGGGGACAGCAGGGCTCGGACGTCCGGGCGTCCACGCAGGTGCTGGGCGGTGCCACCGGAATCCCCTTCGGCACGCTGTCCCGCAACCTCGGAGGCACGCCGACGCCGACTCCCACCGGGACGCCGACCGGCACTCCCACGGGCACCGCGACCGCGACCGGTACGCCGACCCCGACGGGCACCGGCACGCAGACGGCGACGACGTCCCCCACCTCCGTCGCGTCCAATCCCGGTGACGGCTCGACCACCCGTCCGTCCGACGCCCCGCCCGTCGGTGACCCGCTCGCCGGTGGCCCGGTCGGCGGTGGCGCCTCCGCCGGTGCCGGGCGGTCCGGTACCGGCGGCCTCGCGGCCACGGGGAGCGAAGCACTCGCACTGACGGGGGCCGCCGGTCTGCTGACCGTGCTCGGCGCTGCGGCCGTCCTGGCCGCCCGCCGTCGTACCGCCTCCGGCCCGGGGCGTCACCGGTGATCCGGCGCTTCGGCCGGCTGCTGGGCGCAGCGGCCACGACCCTGGCTGTCGCGTTCGGCGGCGTCGCCGTGGGCACCGCCCCGGCGTCCGCGGCGCCGTTGCCGATGGACCAGTGCACCACCACCTCCGGCGTCGTGCTCGCCGTGGACTTCGGCACGTGGGGCGGACCGCTGCTGCGCTCCTGCGGCACCACGCCGACCACCGGGTACGCCCTGCTGAACCAGGGAGGCTGGAAGACCACCGGCACCGGGCACGACGGCCCGGCCTTCATCTGCCGCATCGGCTACAGCGGCTTCCAGGGCGGCAAGCAGTACCCGACCCCCGACCAGGAGAAGTGCGTCCTGACGCCCCCGGCCACCGCGTACTGGTCGTACTGGCACGCCGACCCGGGCCAGAACACCTGGTCGTACAGCCAGTTGGGCGCGATGAGCTACCAGCCGAAGCCCGGCAGCGTCGACCTGTGGATCTTCGGCGGCACCGACATCGAGGGCACCGAGGGGCGTCCGACCTTCTCGCCCGACAGTGTCCGGGCGCACAACTCCAGCCCCGGTGGGCAGCCGGCCGACCCGGGCCAGGGCACTGCGGGCGGCACCGGCGGTGCCTCGGGCGGTTCCGGCAGCGGGTCGACAAGTGGTGGTGCCGGGACGACCGGCGGCAATGGTTCCGGCAGCGGCTCCGGCGGAGCCACCGGCACGACCGGTGGCTCCGGGACCGGACGGGCCCCGGCTCCCACCAAGCCCCCGGCGGGCGGCGCCCGTCCGCCCGCGCCCGGCACGCCCCCCGGCACCGCCGTCACCCCCGAGGACGGCATCACCCCGCCGGGCGCGCCCGAGCCGACGCCGGTACCCGCGACACCGGTACCGGTCGATACACCCACCGCAGCGCCGACCGACACCCCGAGCGACCAGCCGACGGAGCAGCCCGCCGCGGCCGCGCCGACGCCCACCCCCGCCGTACCCGGCGGGGTGGTGGACGCCAACCCCGTCGCCGACGCTCCGCACGACTCCGGCTCGATGCTCCCCGCGGTGGTGGGCTCCGTCCTCGTCGTGGTCCTGGGCGTGGTGACCGTGATCACGGCGCGCCGCCGCCGGCGACAGGCCGAGTGATCCGGTTGACCACGCTTGACAAGCACGCTGTCACGCCGCCCGTCACCCCACCCACCGCCCCCGGGCGGGTCACGGGGGGCCGGCGCATCCCGCGCAACCTCCACCCGCTGGCCTGGTGGGCCTGGGCACTCGCCCTGGCGACGGCGGCCAGCCGCACCACCAACCCGCTGCTGCTCCTGCTCGTCCTCGCCGTGCTCGGCTACGTGGTCACCGCCCGCCGCAGCGACGCCCCGTGGGCGCGCGGATTCACCTACTACCTGTGGCTGGCCCTGACGGTGGTGGCGATCCGGGTGGTCTTCCGGTGCGTCTTCGCCACCGGGATCACCCCGCACGACCACCTGCTCTTCTCCCTGCCGCACATTCCCACCCCCGACTGGTACGCGGGCATCCGGATCGGCGGCCCGGTCTCGCTGGAGGCCACGCTCTCCGCGGCCTTCGACGGGCTGCGGCTGGCCTGCCTGATCTGCTGCATCGGCGCCGCCAACACCCTCGCGAACCCCAAGCGGGCCCTGCGGGTCCTGCCCGGTGCGCTGTACGAGCTGGGCGTCGCGGTGACGGTGTCGCTCAGTGTCGCGCCCCAGCTGGTGCAGAGCGTCCAACGCGTCGCCCGGGCACGGCGGTTGCGCGCGGGGCAGCGCAAGGGCGTGCGCGCCCTGCGCAGCATCGTGGTGCCGGTCCTGGAGGACGCGCTGGAGCGTTCGCTCAGCCTCGCGGCCGCGATGGACTCGCGCGGCTACGGGCGTTCCGGCACCGCCTCGCGCCGCTCCCGCCGGCTCACCGGCGCGCTGATGCTGCTCGGCATGTGCGGCCTGTGTGCCGGGGTGTACGGGCTGCTGGACGGAACGGCCCCGGCCGCGCTCGGTCTGCCCGCCTTCCTCGCGGGTGCCGTGCTCTGCGTGGCCGGCCTGCTGCTCGGCGGGCGGCGCGTCCGGCGCACCACCTACCGGCCGGACCGCTGGCGGGCCGCCGAGTGGGGCGTGGCCGGCTGCGGGGTGACCGCCGCCGTGCTGCTGTTCGCCACCGTCGGCTACGACGCCACCGACCTCAACCCTTCCCTGTACCCGCTGACCTGGCCGACGCTGCCGCTCGTCCCGGTGCTCGCCCTGCTTGTGGCGGGCGCGGCCGGGATCGTCTCACCGCCGCCCGGCCGGACGCCGGTAGCCGCTGGTGTTCCCGGCAGGACCGGCGGAACCAGCAGCACCCGCACCGACCGCACGACCTCCGAGGTGAGCACGTGATCCGATTCGACCGGGTCGGCGTGGTGTACGACGGCGAGACCACGCCCGTCCTGCGCGACGTCGACCTGCACATCCCGGAGGGCGAGCTCTGCCTGGTGGTCGGCCGCACCGGCGCCGGCAAGTCGACCCTGCTCGGCGCCGTCAACGGCCTCGTGCCGCACTTCACCGGCGGCACCCTGCGCGGCCGGGTCACCGTGGACGGGCGCGACACCGCCCACCACCCGCCGCGCGAACTCGCCGACGTGGTCGGCGTGGTCGGGCAGGACCCGCTGGCCGGCTTCACCACCGACACGGTGGAAGAGGAACTGGCCTACGTCATGGAGCAGTTGGCGATCCCGCCGGAGACCATGCGCAAGCGCGTCGAGGAGACCCTCGACCTGCTCGGCCTGGCCGAGCTGCGCCACCGCGCCCTGCACGAGCTCTCCGGCGGCCAGCAGCAGCGCGTCGCCATCGGCTCGGTGCTCACCGCGCACCCGCGCGTCCTGGTGCTGGACGAGCCGACCTCCGCGCTCGACCCGACCGCCGCCGAGGAGGTACTGGCCGCGATCACCCGGCTGGTCCACGACCTCGGCGTGACCGTCCTGCTGGCCGAGCACCGGCTGGAGCGGGTCGTCCAGTACGCCGACCGGGTCGCCTACCTGCCCGGCGACGGGACGGTCGTGCACGGCCACCCGGCCGAGGTCTTCCGGGACACCGCGATCGCGCCGCCCGTCGTCGAGCTCGGCCGCCTGGCCGGCTGGCGGCCGCTGCCGCTGTCCGTCCGGGACGCCCGCCGGGCCGCCGCGCCGCTGCGGGAACGGCTCACCGATCTGCCGGTTCCCCCGCCGCGCCGGGCAGCGGTGGCGAGGGAGCCGGTGCTGGACGCGAAGGGGGTGATCGTCCGGTACGGGCCGGTGGCCGCCGTCCGGGAGGTCGACCTGGCGCTGCGCGCGGGCGAGGTCACCGCTCTGATGGGCCGCAACGGCTCCGGCAAGTCCTCGCTCCTGTGGGCCCTCCAGGGCTCCGGGCCCCGCCAGGGCGGCAGCGTGAAGGTGGTCGGCACCGAGGGCGGGAAGCCCGAGGACCCCAAGCGCCTGCCCGCGGCCCGGGCCCGGAAACTGGTCGGGCTCGTCCCGCAGACCCCCACCGACCTGCTGTACCTGGAGACGGTCGCCCAGGAACTCGCCCAGAGCGACCTCGAAGCCGATGACACCGGGGGGCCGACCGCACGGCGGATCCTCGACCGCCTCGCCCCCGGGATCCCGGACGACACCCACCCCCGGGACCTCTCCGAGGGGCAGAAGCTGGCCCTCGTCCTGGCGATCCAACTCGCCGCCGCACCACGGGTCGTGCTGCTGGACGAACCCACCCGGGGCCTGGACTACCAGGCGAAGGCGGCGCTCACCGGCATCGTGGACGCCCTCGCCGCCGAAGGCCGTACGGTCGTCGTCTCCACCCACGACGTCGAGTTCGTCGCCTCCGCCGCCGACCGCGTCGTGGTGATGGCCGAGGGCGAGATCGTCGCGGACGGACCCACCGCCGAGGTCATCGTCGCCTCGCCCACCTTCGCCCCGCAGACCGCCAAGATCCTCGCCCCGCTGCCCTACCTGTCCACCCGACAGGTCGCCGAGGCCCTCGAACCCGCGGAGGCGGCCCGATGACCGCCCTACGGATCCCCGGCCGGGCCCGGGTCGTCATCGCCCTGGCGGCTTTCATCGGGCTGGTCGCCTTCACCTGGCCGTTCGTCGTCGCGCCCGGGAAGTTCGGCTCCTCCTACGCCCCGCCGCTGATCTTCGGCGCCCTCCTGGTCCTGGTCCTCGCCGTCGTCATCGCGGAGCTCTCGTCCGGCGGCATCGACGCCAAGGCCCTGGCCATGCTCGGCGTCCTGTCCGCCGTCAACGCCGGACTGCGTCCGCTCGGCGCCGGGACGGCCGGGGTGGAGACGGTCTTCTTCATCCTTGTCCTGGCCGGCCGGATCTTCGGCCCCGGCTTCGGCTTCACCCTCGGCTGCACCTCGCTCTTCGCCTCCGCCCTGCTCACCGGCGGCGTCGGCCCCTGGATGCCCTACCAGATGTTCGGCTGCGCCTTCGTCGGCCTGCTCGCCGGGTTGCTGCCGAAGGTCCGGCGGCGCCGTGTGGAGGTGCCCATGCTGGCCGTGTACGGGGCGTTCTCCGGCTACCTGTTCGGCTTCCTGCTCAACCTGTCGTTCTGGCCGTTCTCCACCGATCCCAACAGCTCCATCGCCTACCTCCCCGGCCTGCCCTTCACCGAACAGTGGCACCGCTACCTGCTCTTCGACCTCGCCACCTCGCTCGGCTGGGACACCGGCCGCGCCGTCACCACCTTCACCGCCGTCCTCGTCGTCGGGCCCGCCGTCCTGACCGTCTTCCGCCGTGCGGCCCGCCGCGCCAACTTCGAGCCCACGGTGCGCTTCGAGGCTCACCACGGTCCGGCCGCCGATGTGGGGCCGCCCACCGCTGCGCAGCCCACTGGACCGGCGCACCCCTGAACCGAAAGGGTGGGGCGCAGGCACAGGTCGCCAGGACGAAGCTCCACCTCCACCGGGGACGGAAGCTACTGGGGGAAGCCCAACGGGCTGCAAGGTCTGCGAACGCCCGGCCTGTCCGCAGCGCTCCGCCCCGGCCATCGGCCGGCCACTGGCCGTCGACGAGCACACCAGCACCTTCGTCCCCTATGCCGCGCTGCCTGGCCTCCGGGGCCGACGTGCGGTCGCGGAGTTCCGGTGAACCTCGCGCCTTGTTCCGTCTCGAAGGGCGGTGCCTGGGCGCGGATCGGACGCGGTCGAGAGGTTGAGCACCAGGTCTTCCTGTCCTACGAGGAGAAGCATCCGGCGGGCTTCGGACTGCCCACGAACCGCCCTGACGGTCCTCCTCGGCCCCGCCGCCACCCTGTGCTGCTGCAAACACCTGATCCGCCGCACCGCACAGGACCCGGTCGGAACGTCAAGCTCAGGTTTGAAGATGCGGTGGAGTCCGGTTCGGCGCAGGCTGGAAGGAGGCCACAGAGGCGCCGGGCGACAGCTTCCGGCACCGTGACGGGAGTTCGCGCTACCTCCTGTTCGGCCCTCGAACTTCGGCGCTCAAATCCGGACAGTGTGCGCGTGAAGCGCGGTACCTCATCAGGCTGATAATCCAGCTCCCTGATGGAGCTTCGGATCGCCATGAGTGACGAGGGACCTCAAATGACCCTGACCAAAACGCAACGAGACGCAGTGTGGGCTGCGATCGAGGGTCGCCGCCAGAGCGAGGAAGAGTTCTCCCGCCTCCTCAGGCACGCAAGCCGAGAAGAATGGCGCCGGCGCGCAGAGGCGGCCTTCCCGGAGCGAGCGCAGGCCCAGCGCAGACTGCTTGAGCTTGCCGGCATTGACACCACCAAGCTGGACCGGCAGGGCCGGCGGGACGACTCGTGGGCTCGGTCGTTCCTCGAAGTCCGGCGGGCCAATGTCGTGGGCCGCTCCAAGGTCGTCGCCGAGCGTCAAGCGCGAGAGACGGAGCAGCATGCGGCTACGGTCGCGAAGATCGCGAGGGCCGCCAGGCCGATTCCGGCGTTGGGGAACGGGCCGCTCCAGTGGCAGGAAACGGCCAATCTCGAAACCGCCTCAGAAATTCGACCCACGCCGTTTATCACGTCGGAGGACACCAGCTTCGATTCAGAAGTTGTCCAGATGGATCCGCTGAATAATCGGGCCAAGGTGTATGCCAATATGAGCACCGATTATGGCGATAATCCGGACTACTTTTCGGTTTTCAGGCTGGATTTCATGTTCGAATGGCTCATGGATCGACCATTGCTACTGAACGCGATCACATACGTCCAGCCCAATGGGTCGTACTTCCTGGAGGGGGACTGGCCTTTGGGCAGCGGGGAGCTGTCCTATTCCACGATCCTGCTCCTCTATTCCTATTCGCCTGATGGTGCAATGACGGAACTTCCGGCCGGTGATGCCAAGGCCCCCGTCGTTGCGGGCGTCTCGTCCGGATTTTGGGACAGCTACACCGACAAGAGTGGACTCATCAGCAACTCCTCCTTTCTCGCCGACAGGAACCTTTCCTTTGTGGATCAAGGATCCACTGCGGTATTTATTGTGAGAGTGGAGCTCGTCCTCGGCGCCCAGGACTCCGGTCAGGCCGAGTTCGATTTCAAGACCGGGGAAAGCGGAATCAATGTGCCGCAGCTGGTCGCCTGTGGATTCACTTTGCCATAGCCCGCCCTGCAGGCCGATCAATGGGATCGAACGGCCGAAAGCGGTGGCAACCGCTGATGCTGCCGGGTGATCACGCATTCTCCGGGCCTGAAGTGCCGCGTGGGAAACCGAGAGGCCGGAAATCGGGCGACCCCGCTTTCGGCCAGTGCAGGTCCGGTTCGCGCCGCATGCGGTGAATCGGGCTTCCCCGCTTTCCGTCCGGCAGGACAGTGCTGGTACAGGGGCCGTGCCCGTGGGGGGCGAGCGCCCGCACAGCAGAAGCAGGGGGTTCTCAGCGGTGGCATATCTGAACTACGAAATCCTCACCGACCCGGCTCCGCTCCAGGTGTCGGAGGCGGGTGAGGAATCGCGGGGAGCCGTGTACCTCGTCGTCTCCAACCCGACCACCGACGACGCGCTCTGGTTCTCCACCGAGGTGCGCGTGCCCTTCGGGGACAAGGACGGCGACCTGACGCCGGATCCGAAGGCCGTCGCCGTGCGGATCGCGCAGAACAGCGCGACGGACCCGGCGGACGAGCCGACGATCGGCTGGGACCCGACGACGGGTCTCCTCAGGGTGGCCGCCAAGGACCCCGGCCGCTCCGTGTTCAAGGGAAGCGGCTCGCTGGTCCTGGTGCTGGAGGGCTTCCCGGTCTCCGCGAAGGCGGGCCTGGTCCTGCTGCTGGTGGCGGAGCGGGCGGCGAACGGCCCCTGGGTGAAGACGAATCCGGTGACCCTGAGCCTGCTCAAGCGGGAACCCAGGGTGCCGCGCAACTTCCGGCCCAGGGCGTCCCTGGTGGCCGCGGGCAAGGACGTCGTCCTGCAGTGGAGCGGCCCCGACGATCTCACGTACCAGATCCAGGGTCCGGACGGTCCCCCGGAGGCGGTCCCGCCGAGGACCGGGACGGCGGCCGGTTGGCAGTGGTCGCCGAAGCCGGGCCGGGAGCCGAAGCGGGACGCCACCTACACCCTGATCGCCACCTCGCCGAGCCGGCGGCAGCCGGGCTACATCCTGACCACCACCGTCCACCTGCGCAGCCCCGAGTTCGAGGGCGTGACGGCGACCGGCGGGGTGCACACCCCGTGGGTGGAGGGGACGACGGACCGGGGCCGGGTCGTCCTCACCGCGCAGGGCGCGCAGGTGCGGAACGACTCCGACGCGCCCGGGACGGTCTCCGCCGCCACGGCGGACGTCGACACCGTGACCGCCACGTGGGTGCGGGGCCGGGACGGCAGCGCCGGGTGGATCCAGTTCCCGTCGGACGGGATCAAGGTCGGCCACGGCACCGGCAACGACCTGGGAACGGTCACGGCCGAGAAGATCAGCGTGAACGGCATCAACACCACGTGGGTGGGGGACCGCGACTCCGGCAAGGGGTGGATCGACTTCCCGCAGTCCGGCGTGAACGTGCGCAAGGACGGACAGCAGGAGTGGGGGACGGTGGCCGCTGACAAGGCGGATCTGAACGGTGTCAACACCAAGTGGGTGCAGGGGCGTTCGGCGAGCGACGGGTGGATCGAGTTCCCGCCCGCGGGCCTCAACGTGTACCAGGGCGCCGGGAGCCGCGAGTGGGGGACGGTGGCCGCTGACAAGGCGGATCTGAACGGTGTCAACACCAAGTGGGTGCAGGGGCGTTCGGCGAGCGACGGGTGGATCGAGTTC
>NZ_JBHVRT010000014.1:161818-200630 GCF_042885555.1 Kitasatospora sp. NPDC058048
GTCCCGCCCGCGGGCCTCAACGTGTACCAGGGCGCCGGAAGCAACCAGTGGGGAACCGTCGCCGCCGACAAGGCGGACCTGAACGACCTGGTCACCCAGCGGGCCCAGGTCAAGGAGCGGCTCACCCTGCACGGCGGGCTGACCGTCGACAACGTGCTGGAGACGCTGGACGGCCCGCCGCGGCTGGTCGTCCACGGGGAGTCGGAGTTCGAGAAGAAGGTGAACGCCAACGGGCACCTGTCGGTCCGCAACGGGGGCACCTGGGTCCTGCACACCGAGGACGGCCGGATCTCGATCAACGGTGGCCTGCGCGTCGGTGGGGACTCGATGTTCGTCGGGAAGGTGAACGCCAACGGGCACCTCTCGGTCCGGACCGGGGACGCCTGGATCCTGCACACCGCCGACGACAAGGTGGCGATCAACGGCGACCTGCGCGTCCACGGGGCGTTCCGGGCTGACAGCTGACAGCTGACAGCTGACGGCTGACGGCCCCGTCGGCGGCCCCCGCTCCCCGGATCGCCGGGGAGCGGGGGCCGCCGGTCGTCGGACGGACGCGGCGGCGGGGCTCAGATCCGGCGGACGCGCAGCACGCTGGTCAGCATCGGGAGGGTGAACTCGCCGGAGCCGGTCTCCGGCCGGTCGGCGAGATAGGCGTGGGTGGCGTCCAGCAGGGCCGTCCGCTCCTGCTCCGGCATGACCAGGACGCCCGCCTTCGTGGCGAGGGTGGCGGCGAGGGACTGCGCGGTCCGCCGCTGCCCGTGCGGGAACTCCGCCTGCTCCGGCGAGTCGAACCACGCGTCCCCGCCGGACCTGGGCAGGTGCATCCGTGCGGTCGCGGTGCGCCAGCTGACGGGCACGTCGCGCGGGCCGATGGCGGCGGGGCCGGTGACCCGGGCGAGGCCGGCCACCCAGTCGACTCCGTCGTCGAAGACGTTCCACAGTCCGGCCAGCACGCCGGCGGGCGCGAGGACCCGGGCGATCTCCGGGCCCGCGAGGTCCATGTCGAACCAGTGCATGGCGTTGCCGGACACCACCGCGTCGACGGAACCGTCCGCCAGCGGGATCGCCTCGGCGCTGCCCGGCAGTGCGCGCACGTCCGGCAGTGTGCCGCGCAGCTCGGCCAGCATCGCCGGGTCGGGCTCGACCGCCACGACGTCGTGGCCGAGCGCGACCAGGGTGGCGGTGAGCTTGCCCGTTCCGGCGCCGAGGTCGAGCACCCGCGGGCCCGGCGCGGTTTCGAGGGCCCAGCGCACGGCGGCGTGCGCGTAGTCCGGGCGGTGCTCGGCGTAGGCGACCGCCGCCCTGCCGAACGACGAGCTGTGCAGCTGCCGTTCGTCCTGTGCGGACGACTGCCCGGTGCGCGGGTGGTCCGGTGAGGCGTCCTGGTGGTGCCCGGTGGTGTGGTCGGTCCCCGTCATCGAAGCTCCTTCTGATCGGCGGTCTGTGCCGGGTGGGCGCACAGCACGCTGCGGCCGACCGGGGTCGACCCGACCCGGACGGCGTGATGTATCGGTCCGATGTATCGAACCGATACATCGAGACCCTAGGCATCGAAGTGCCGCGGCACAAGGCCCACGTCCGCCGACCGGGGATCAGGACCGTTGCACGGGCAGGTGGTCAAGGAGCCGGGCGACGGCGGCCCGTGGGAGATCGCTAGCCTGACGCGGTGTCGATCGAACTGCGGATACTGTCCACCGTCTCCTGCCGGGGCGAGGAGGTCACCGCCGCCGGATTGCGGGGGCTGCTCGCGCTGTTGGCGCGGGAGGTGCGGGGCGGGTGCGGCCGGGGGAGCCTGGTGGACGGGCTGTGGCCGGAGGGCGGGCCCGAGCGGCCGGAGAAGGCGCTGCAGGTGCTGGTGTCGCGGGCGCGGGCGAAGTTCGGGGCGGACCTCGTCGTCAGCACGCCGACCGGGTACCGGCTGGGGCTCGGAGAGGAACGGGTGGACGCCTCCGCCGTGCTGCTGCACGCCGCCGCCTGCGCCGAGAAGTCGCGGGCCGGGGACCACGCCGGGGCGCTCGCCGAGGCCGAGGCGGGGCTGGAACTCTGGGAAGGGCAGAGCGGGCCCGCCGACCCCGACGGGACGGACCCGGTGTCCGCGCTGCGCGTCGAACGGGACCGTACCCGCCGGGCGTTGCGGCGTGGCCGGGCGCTCGCGCTGGCGCGCACCGGGCGGCACCCGGAGGCCGTCGAGGCGCTCGCCGGGGAGGCCGCCGGGCAGCCGAGGGACGAGGAGGTGCTGCTGGAGCTGCTGCGCAGCGAGGCCAGGACGGCCGGGGCGGCGGCCGCGCTCGGCCGGTACGACCGCTACCGCCGCGGCCTGCGGGACACCCTGGGCGTCGACCCCGGCCCCGAACTGCGGGAACTGCAACAGGAGTTGCTGCGCGGCGAGGAGGCGCCGGTGCGGCGCGGGGTGCCGCACGAGCCGAACGCCCTGGTGGGCCGGGAAGCCGACCTTGCCGCCGTGGCGGAGCTGCTGGGCACCGCCCGGGTGGTGTCGGTGGTCGGCCCCGGCGGGCTCGGCAAGACCCGGCTGGCCGCCGCCGCGGCCCGCGCGGCGACGCAGCGGGTGGTGCACCTGGTGCCGCTCGCCGCAGTGGCCGCCGACCAGGAGGTGGCCGGGGCGGTCGCGGCCGCGCTCGGCACGGGCGACCGGGCGGGGATCGCCGGCGCCCTGGGCCCCGGGCCGGTGCTGCTGGTGCTGGACAACTGCGAGCAGGTGGTGCGCGGCGTCGCCGACCTGGTGCGGGCGCTGGTCGCCGCCCGCCCCGACCTGCGGGTGCTCACCACCAGCCGTACGCCGCTCGGGATCTCCGCCGAAGTGCTGTACCCGCTCCCCGAGCTGGACCGGGCGGCCGCCGTCGAGCTGTTCGCCCAGCGGGCCCGCGCGGCCCGGCCCGACGTCGAGCTGCCCGTCGGTCCGGTCGCCGGGCTGTGCGCCCGGCTGGACGGGCTGCCGCTGGCGCTGGAGCTGGCGGCAGCCCGGGTGCGGGTGCTGACGGTGACCGGGATCGCCGACCGGCTGGCCGACCGCTTCGCCCTGCTGCGCGGCGGACCGCGCGACGCGCCGCAGCGCCACCGCACCCTGCAGGCCGTGGTCGACTGGAGCTGGAACCTGCTGGACCCGCCGGGCCGGGCCGCCCTGCGCGCGCTGTCCGTCTTCCCCGGCGGTTTCACCGCCGAGGCGGCCGAGCGGCTGCTCGGCGGCGCCGCCGACGGCACCGGTGCCGACGTCCTGACCGTCCTGGAGGACCTGGTCGACCAGTCCCTGCTGCGCCTGGCCGACACCCCGAGCGGCGGACGGTTCCGGATGCTGGAGACGGTCCGCGAGTTCGGCGCGGCCGAGCGAACGAAGGCGGCCGAGGACGAGACCGTCACCTTCCGATTCCTCAACTGGGCACGGGAGTTCGGCATCGCCCACCACGACGGCCCGTTCGGCCCGGCGGCCGTGCCGCAGTGGCGGCTGGTCCGCGCCGAACAGGACAACCTGGTCCGCGCGCTGCGCCTGTCCCTCGCCGCCGGGGACGGACCGACGGTCGCCGCCACCGCCGCCGTCCTCGCCGGGCTGTGGACCGCCGAGGGCAACTACGTCCGGCTGCTCGCCCTCGCCGAGGACACCGGCGGCCCGGTCTCCCGGCTGCGCCCCGGGCCCGAACTGCTGGAGCCGGTGCGCACGCTCACCGCGCTGAGCACCGTCAACACCCTGCTCGCCGCGGGCGGCGGGCTCGGCACCGGCACGGGCGCGCTGCGCCTGCTCGCCGCTCTGCGCCGGCTGCCCCCGGCCGCGCCGGACACCCCGGTCCGGGCGATCGCCATCGTGATGGCGGCCGTCCCCGAGGTGCTGGGCTCCACGCCGGACAGTCCGGACGGCGCTGTGAACGGCGCTGTGACCGGCGCTCTGGACGGCCGCCCGGACGGAGGCGCGCTGGCCGTCCTGTGCGCAGCCCCCGAACCGCTGCTCGCCGGTGTGGCCGAGGCGGTGGCCGGCTACCGGTGGGAGCGCGCCCAGGAGACGGAGCGGGCGACCGCCTCGGCGCGGCGCACGCTGGCGGCCGTCGAGGCGCTGCCGGTGCCCTGGCTGCGGGTGCTCGCGCTGGCCCGCCTCGGCGAACTGCACCTGCAGGGCGAGCGCGGCGCCGAGGCGCTGCCGCTGCTGCGTGCGGCGATGGCCGAGCTGGACCGGCTCGGCGACTGGAGCGACATGCTGGGCCTGCGCTGGGGCATGGTGATCGGCAGTCTGCAGGCCGGGGACCCGGACGGTGCCGAACACTGGCTGGAGCTGGCGGTGCGGCACCGGCCGGCCGATGCCGTCGACCTGCTCACCCCCGAGCTGGGCGCCCGGGCGGAGATCGCCCTCGCCCGGGGCGAGGTGGGGACCGGGCTGGCGCTGTGGCGGCGGTCCGCTGCCATGGCCGCGCGGGCCGCGGAGCCGTCGGCGGGAATGCTCGCGCGTGCCGCGGAGCCGTCCGCGGAGCTGCTCGCGGAACGGCTCGCCCGCGGTGCGGAGTGGCCCGCGGAGCCCCTCCCCGACCCGTCCTGGGCGCTGGAGCTGGTGGCGGCCTGCGTGGCCGCGCACGCCCGGCACGGCGAGCCGGACCGGGTGGCCGCCCTGGCCGCCGGACTCCCGGAGCGGCTGGCCGAACTGCTCGACCGGCCCGCCGCCCTGGTGGAGGGCCCGCTCGCCGGGGCGCTGCTGCTGGCACTCGGCCTGGCGGCGCTGGACCGGGGCGCCCGCGACGGCGATCCCGAGCGGACCAGGGCGGGCGTGCGGCTGGTCGTGCTGGCCGAGCGGTTCCGCTGCCTGCGCAACTTCCGGCCGACCATGGGCTCGGCGGAGGCTCGGGCCGAGGCCGAGCGGGCCGACCCGGGGGAGTGCCGTCGGGCGATCGCCGAGTACGGGGCGGCGGACCGCACCGCCCTGGCGGCGGAGGCCCGCCGGCTGGCGGGCGTCCGACCGTGGGGTGCGGACGCCCGAGACCGCGGCCCGCTGTGACGGCGGCCGCTCAGAGCCGCACCGGCAGCCGCAGCAGGTGGAAGCCGTCGGCCGGCCAGTGGCCGAACTCCAGCTCGTCCCGGGCGACCCCCAGCGCCGCCTCCGGGCGCCGGATCACCACCTGCTCCAGGACCACCGAGGTGACCAGCCGGCCGAGGGCTGCGCCCAGGCAGTAGTGCGCGCCGTGGCCGAACGCCAGGTGGCCGTCGCCGCGTCCGAACTCCCGGGCGATGTCGAGGCGTTCGGGCGCCTCGCCGTACTCCTGCGGGTCGTGGTCGGCGGCGAGCAGGGCGACGGTGACCGGGTCGCCGGCGCGCAGCGCCGTCCCGGCGAACTCGAAGTCCTCTGCCGCGTACAGGGTCGCGCCGATCCGCACCAGGGTGACGTGGCGCAGCAGTTCGGGGACGGCCCGTTCCAGCAGTTTCGGCTCGGCGCGCAGCCGGGCCAGCTGGTCGGGGTGGTCGAACAGGGCGAGCAGTCCGTGGGCGAGGAACAGGGCGGGCGGGGTGATGCCGGTGTTGATCAGCAGGACGACGATCGAGATCAGGTCGTCCTCGTCCAGCGGCTGCTCGCCCTCGCGGGTGTCGTGCACCAGGGCGGAGACGAGGTCCTCGGTGCGCTCGGAACGGCGGCGGGCGACCAGTTCCCTGACGTGGTCGACGATGCCGACCAGGCCCTCGACCATCCGGCTGCCGTCGCCGTACGCGAAGTCGCGGATCCAGTCGCAGACCCGGGGCCGGTCGGACTCCTCGACGCCGACCAGCTCGCAGACCAGGTGGGTGGTCAGGGGGTAGGCGAACTCGCCCAGCAGGTCGGCCGGTTCGTCCCGGGCGGCGAGGCCGGCCAGCAGCTCGTCGGCGGTGCGCTCGACGAAGCCGCGCAGGGCGGCGATCCGGCGGGCGGTGAAGGCGCGGGTCAGCGGCGCGCGGCGGCGGGCGTGCTCCCCGCCGTCGAAGAGCGCGAGGTGGCCGGAGAGGTATGTGGCGTACTCGGCGGGGAAGCCGTCGAAGGCGGCGGCCATCAGTTCGTCCTGCGGGTCGGATTCGGCGCCGGCCGGGGCGGCGATGCCCGTGCGGTCCCGGACCAGCCGCGGTTCGGTGAGCGCGGCCTTGACGTCGGCGTAGCGGGTGACCAGCCGGACCGGGGTGTCCAGGCCGGGCAGGACGACCTGGGGCAGTTCGCGCTGTCCGCGGAACCGGGCGTAGGCGCCGGCGGGGTTCTCGATGTCCTCGGGGGTGAGCCGGACGGGGGTGGTGGTCATGCCGGGTGCTCCTTCAGGGCTCTGCCGCCTCGTGGCGGGCTTTCCGATGGCCAGGAGCTTGCCGGGGTCCGCCTTCAACGCGGTTTCAGCACGGTTTCAGTCGTCCGGGGGCAGCGGTCCAAGGACGGATCGAGCAGTGGAATTGAACGCGTTCAGAAGAGTGGGCTAGGCTGGTTCCGAGGAACCGAGGCACGAGGGGGAGCCCATGAAGGTCGTCATTCCCGGCGGATCGGGTGCGCTCGGGGCGCTGCTCGACCGGAGCCTGACCGCCGCCGGACACGAGGTCGTCGTCCTGAGCCGCAGGCCCGCCGGGCCCCGGCAGGTCGGCTGGGACGGGCGGACCCTCGGCGCCTGGGCGGCGGAGATCGACGGCGCCGACGTCGTGCTCAACCTCGCCGGGAGCAGCATCAACTGCCGCTACACGGAGGCGAACCGGCAGGAGATGATGGACTCCCGGGTGCGGTCGACCCGGGTCGTCGGCGAGGCCGTCGCGGCCGCCCGCCGCCCGCCCGCGTCCTGGCTCCAGATGAGCACCGCCACTGTCTACGCCCACCGCCACGACGCCCCCAACGACGAGCGGGACGGCCTGATCGGCGGCAGCGAGCCCGACGCCCCGCCCGCCTGGCGGCACAGCATCGACGTCGCCCGGGCCTGGGAGCGCACCCAGGCCGAGGCCGACACCCCGCACACCCGCCGGGTCGCGCTGCGCACCGCCGCCGTCCTCGGCCCCGAACGCGGCGGCTCCCTCGACGCGCTCTCCTGGCTGGCCAGGCTCGGCGCCGGCGGCCCCGTCGCGGGCGGCGCCCAGTACGTCTCCTGGATCCACGAGCGGGACTTCGCCCGCGCCGTCGAGTTCCTGATTCTCCGAGAGGACCTCACCGGCCCGGTCAACCTCGCCGCCCCGAACCCGCTGCCCCAGCGCGAGTTCATGCGCGAGCTGCGGGCAGCCTGGGGCATGCCGCTGGCCCTGCCCGCCACCCGCTGGATGGCCGAGCTGGGCGCCTTCGCGCTGCGCTCCGACACCGAGCTGCTGCTGAAGAGCCGGCGCGTTGTCCCGACCCGTCTGCTCGACGCCGGCTTCGCCTTCGACCACCCGAGCTGGCCGGAGGCCGCCCGCAACCTCGTCCGGCGGCTGCGCGGCAGATAGCCCGCCGTCGAAGCGCGGCGCCGAGGCTTCGTCACGGGGCCGTCACAGCTCTCCGCCGACGCTTGCCCGGGCCCGGCGGCTCCCGGGAGCGTGGAGCCACACACCGGGGACACCAGGGGGCGGGATGCGGACAGTACGGCTGGCGTTCATGCGGCAGTGGGGAGGCAACATCGGGATCGGCATCGCGCTGGCCGTGGTGGCGATGCTCGTGCTGGTCGGATCCGGTGCCACCGGCCCGGGCGCGGCCACCCTGATCGGGGTGCTGATCGCCGTCGCGGTGGCCGTCGCGGTGCCGCACACCTGCTGGCTGCGGGAGGACGAGGACGGCCTCACCCTGGTCCGGCTGCTGGTTCCGCGCCGCTACGCCTGGTCGGAGATCCGCGGCCTGGCCATGGAGTTCGGGGAGGAGGTCGAGACCAGCGGCCACTACGTCACCCTCCGGCTGCGCCTCGCGGACCCGCCGGGCCGGTTCTGGGGCCCGCAGCTCGGCCGGATCGACGTCACCGGGGACGACCTGCCGCGCGGCACCGAACCGCGCGCCCTCGCCGAGCTGTTCGCCGTGTTCGGCCGGCGCGGACTTCCCGTCGAACGGCCGGAGTTCGCGAACGAGGTACTCCACGTCCGCGGGCTGCCGCCGCTGCCGTCCCGGCCGGTGCGCAGCGTGCCGGCCGGGCCGGTGCCCACGGCGGACCAGGCCTACGCGGACGCCCCGGGCGTCGAGGAGGAGGAGAAGGACCTGGCCGCCCGCCGGAGCACCGCCAAGAGCCCGCCCCGCAAACGGCGCGAGTACCTGCTTCGCACCGCCGCCCGGGCCGACCGCCTGGCACTGGCGGACGGTGACCAGGACATGGGGCAGGTGGTGGGGGCGCGGATCGCGGCCGGGAACCTGACCGAGCATGACGGCGTCACCGCCGACGGAGACGACGCGCGCGCATACGTCCGCCAGCAGTACCTGGACTGGCGCCGGACCTCCGCCGACCGGGGCAGCGGCCGTCGAGGGGGACGCTGATCCGGGGAATCCGGCCGTCCTCCACCGGTCGACGGCCGGCCCCGGCGTAGGGGCCTGCGCGTGCTGCGCCCTGTCAGGTTCCGTAGGAATGTTCGGCGCGGCGTCTACTGCGGGTCGGCGTTTGTCGCCCAGCTCCCCCGAGGCCGCCCCGGCGCGCTCCGGCCGCCTCGTACGCTGGCGGCCGCCGATGCGAACGCGTCGTGCGCACAAGGGGAGGAAATCGTGAAATCGCTCATGAGAAGGGCTCGTTGGCTGGGCGCGGCGGCCGCCGCGGGGCTGCTGCTGGCGCTCGTGCCCGGGGCCGCCACCGCGGCGCAGCCGGTGACCGTCGGGGCCGCGGGGAGCGCCGGGAGCGCCGGGACGGCCGTGACCGCCCGCACCGTCACCGTGGGGTGGTCGGCCCCGGTCGCTGCCGTCACCCCCGACGGCGCCAAGGCCTATGTCGGGGTCGTCGACAACGACAGCGGCCGCACGACGGTCCTCAAGGCCGTCGACACCGCGACCGGCGCGATCACCACCCGACTCACCCTCTCCACGACCCCGTGGACCTACGTCGGCTCGCTGGCCGTCAGCCCGGACGGCACCCGGCTGTACGTGGCCGTCGGTACCTCACGCCTGGTCACCGTCGACACCGCCGACGACACCGTCGTCGCCGACGTCCCGATCCCGGACCAGCCGCGCCCCGACGGGTACGTGCCCGGCACGATCGGCTCCCTCGTGGTCGCCCCCGACGGCACCGGCGTCTACCTCGCCCAGCGCGGGCCGGAGCAGCGCTACGGCGCCCGGCCGGGCCGCGTCCTCGCCTACTCCACGGCCGACCGGGCCTTCACCGCCTCGCTCGACCTCGCCGACTTCGGTGTCGGCTCGATCGTCCTGCGCCCCAACGGCCAGGACGCCTACGTCACCACCGCGGCCGGCCTGGTCCACCTGGCCGCCACCCCCACCTCGCTCACCACCGTCCGAACCTTCACCGCGGGCCACGGGGCCGGCGGCAGTGCGGTCCTCAGCCCCGACGGCAGCACGCTGTACGGCATCGGCGGCTCCGATTCCGACTACATCGTCGACACCGCGACGGACACGGTCACCTCGGGCTTCCACTTCGCGCCGGGGCACGGCTCCCTGCGGGCCCCCGTGATCAGCCCGGACGGGCGCCGCCTGTACGTGGTCAGCCAGAACTCCGGCATCATGGGCCCGGGCACGCCGTTCCCGACCGGCCCGTACTACTCCAGCGTGATCCTCTCCTACGACACCGAGGCCGGCGCGCTCGTCCCCGCCGAGGCCGTCCACCCGCCGAGCGTGGGACGGACCGCCACCCTGAGCCTCGGCCCCGACGGTCACACTCTCTACCTCGCCGGCGACATCTCCCCGACCGTCACGGTGCGCGCCGGCCTCGACATCATCACCCGCTGACCCCGTCGCGGCCCCGACGGCCGTCGGGGCCGGGTCCGACGGCACGGGACGGGTGCCGGCGGGCCGGGAAGCGGTGGTGCCCGACGAGCCGGCGAAGCGTACGGCGACCGGGCGGGTGCCCGTTCCCGCCCGGCCGCCTACGCCCCGAGCAGGTGGTCCAGCACCCGGCCGAAGACCAGACGCCCCGTCCGGGCGAGGACGGGATCGAGCAGTCGCGGCACGCCGGCGACCGTCAGCTCCTCCGTCCAGACCACCGCACTGCCGTCGCCCACCGCCCGGATCCGCAGCTCGGCCCAGCCCCGCACCGGCCGGCCGCGTTTGACCAGCAGGCACCGCCCGTCCCGTCCGGGGCCGGGGGCGACCAGCCCGGTGAGCTCCATCGGGTCGTCGAAGCGCAGCGGTCCCAGGGCCGTCCGGGCCAGGACGAGGTCGCCCGCCGCCCGGCCGGTGCCGCGCACCACGGAGACCCGGGTGAACGGCACCCGCTCCCCGTGCCGGGGCCAGGCCGTCAGCCGCTCCCAGCACTCGGCGGGCGGCAGCGGCGTACGACGGATCAGGACGAAGCGGGCCACGGTCGTCACCCTAGCCGCGGCCGGCCCCGGGCCGCAGCGCGGCGGCTCCAGCGACGACGCAGCAGCTCCAGCAACGCCGCGGCAGCTCTAGCGACGTCGCGGCAGCTCGCCCAGCAGGCCCGCCACCGCGGCCAGGTCGCCGCCCTCGTCGAGCAGCACCACCAGCGGCGGGTGGTGCGCCGGCGCCCCCAGTCGGGCGATCTCGCAGGCGGTGACCCCGAGCCCCGGCGGCGCGACCAGGGCGATCGGCGCGCGGGACTCCAGCAGCGGCCCGAGCACCGGGCGGTACGCGGCCGCGGGCGGGTCGCCCCCGGCGGGGCGCAGCACGCCGAGGGCCTGCGGGCCCGGCCAGCCGCGGGCGGCGCCGGGGTAGCGGGTCTGCGGGGCGCCGGTCGGGGGCAGCAGCAGGACCCAGCCCGCGCCCGGGCGGGCGGCCCGGCGCAGCATGTCCAGCCGAACTGCCGGGGCGGCCGGATCCCCGCCCGGGGAGCCGGTGTCCGCGGGCTCGCCCAGTCGGGGCGCCGGCCGGCCGGCCAGGGTGGTCCGCAGGACCTCGGTGGTGCCCAGCCCGCTCGGCAGGTCCGGGAAGGAGCGCAGCAGGTGGGCGCTCTGGTCGAGCAGCTCGGCGGCGTCCCGGTCGGCGAGCAGGGCGCGGTCGTGGGTGGTGGTGAGGACCAGCCCGCCGGTGGCGTCGTAGTGGGCGGCGAGCGTGATCGGGTACGAGGTGAGGGTGCCGGCCGGGACGGGGCTCTCCACGTGGATGCCGTGCGCGGCCAGGTCGGTCTCCAGCCGCAGGTGGTGCGCCGTGGCGGGCCGGTGCTCCAGCACGACCAGGGAGTTCGGCCGCTGCCCGCGCGCGCCGGGTGTCCAGCGGTGGGCCTGGCCGGGCGCGACCCACTCGTAGGCCGCGAGGTCGAGCACCCCGTCGCGCAGCGCCGCGAGCAGTTGCGGCACGGTGGTGCCCGGCTGCACCCGGACGGAGATCGGCAGCGGGTTGCGCAGGGCGCCGGGCAGCCGGTCGATGCCGTCCAGCGGGATGCCCCGGCCGGAGACCGTCACCGCGAAGCCGACCCGCACCGCCCGGGCCGGGCGGCGGGGCCGGTCGCTCTGCTCGGCGCGGTACAGCAGCAGCGCCCAGGCCGCCTGGAGCGCGCTGCTCTCGCCCGCGCCCCAAGCGGCCGCCCAGCCGCGCAGCCGGACCGCCTCGTACGGGGTGAGGCGGCGCCGGGCCCGGCCGCTGCCGCGCCGGTGCGGATCGGGGGCGAGCGGCAGGACGGGGGTGGCGGGCGGCCGGGTGGACCAGAACTGCCGCGCGGCGTCGGTGCTGCGGCCGGCCAGCCAGCGGGCGTGGTCGCGCAGGTCGGGGCGGCGCTCGCCGCCGGGCAGGACGCCGCCGGTCAGGTAGGCGCGGTAGAAGGACTGGAGCAGCAGCCGCACGCTCCAGCCGTCCAGCATGGCGTGGTGGTAGGTGAGCAGCACCCGGGTGGCGGGGCCGTCCTCGGTGTGCGGCGGGTCGTCGACGAGGGTGGCGCGCAGCAGGGCGGGGCGGCGCAGGTCGAAGCCGCGCCGTCGGTCGGCGGCGAGCAGGTCCTTCCAGTCGGTGGCGTCGTGCCGGTGCCGGGTCACCTCGGGGGCGGCGTGTTCGTGCAGCACCATCCAGGGGTCGTCGGTGCCGTCCTCGTCCCAGTCGAAGGCCGCGCGCAGCACCGTTTCGTGGTCGAAGACGGACTGCCAGGCCGCGGTGAAGCGCTCGGTGTCCAGTGGCCCGTGCCAGTGCCAGGACAGCTGCTCGACGTGCCGCCCGGCGGGCTCGGCCGCGCCGATCACCTGGCGCAGCAGCTCCCGCTGGAGCGCGCTGGTCGGCACGGTGACCGGCTCCGGCGGGTGCGCCAGCGCCTCGCGCAGTTCCTCCAGCACCCCGGCGGCGCGTGCGGGCGGGCCGGACGCGATGCCGACGAACAGCCGCCGGCCGCCGCCCGGGGCGCAGCCGTGACCGCCGTCCTCGACCAGCACCGCCCGCAGCCGGGGACCGGCGGCCAGGCTGCGCCCGAGGTCGGCGAGCACCCGGTCGAGCGCCTCCGGGCCGTCCGCCGTCCGCTGCCACAGCAGTTCCGTCTCGGGCCCGGCGGAGTCCTCGGCGGCGACGGTCCGCAGCGCGGCGCGCAGGGCCTGCGCCGGGTACGTCCGGTGCAGTTCGACCAGGACGAACTCCGGTGCCCGGTCGCGCCGTTGGGCGGCCGGCCGGGGCCGGTCGGCGGTGCCGGCGAGCGCGGCGCGCACCGCCCCCGCGTCCAGCGGCCGGGGCGGACGGCCGGCGGGCAGGCAGGGCGCTGCGGCGCCGGTCACCCGCAAGGTGACGGGTGCGCTGGAGAACTGACGAGTCGTCATGGCTGATCAGCGGGCACCGGAGCCCTCATCCTTCCCGTGGGCCGGCCAGGATCGCGCCGGGGGTTACTGGGTGGCGAGCCCGCCGCAGACGTTCAGCGCCTGGGCGGTGATGCTGGCCGCGGTGGGGCTGGTGAGGTAGCCGGCCAGCGAGGCGACCTCCTCGGGCGTGGTGTAGCGGCCGAGCGGGATGTGCGTCGTGAAGTGCTGGTGGATGGTCTCGGGGGTGGTGTTGTAGGCGGTCGCGTACTCGTGGTGGATCCTGGCGGTGTGCGGGGTCTGGACGTACCCCGGGCAGATGGCGTTGACGGTGGTGCCGGTCGGTGCCAGCTCCTTGGCCAGCGCCCGGGTGAAGCCGATCACGGCGTGCTTGCTCGCGGTGTACGGGGCGCCCAGGGTGACGGCCTGCTTCCCGGCGGTGGACGCGATGTTGATGATCCGCGGGTGCGTGGTGGTGGTGATGTGGCCGTGCCGGAGGGTCTCCCGGGTGACCAGGAAGACGGCGTTCAGGTTGGTGTCGATGACGTCGTACCAGAGGTCGTCGGTGGTGGTGGCGGTCGGGCCGCCGCCGGTGCGGCCGGCGTTGTTGACCAGGACGGTGATCGGGCCGTGCTCGGCCACCGCGTGCCGGATCAGTTCGCCGACCTGGGTGGGGCTGCGGACGTCGCAGGTGAGGCCGTGGGCCTGGTGGCCCTCGTCGCGCAGGGTGGCGAGGGCCTGGTCGATGTCCTTGGCGGTGCGGGCGCAGATGAAGACACGGTGGCCGCGGCTGCCGAGTTCGCGGGCGATGGCGAGGCCGATGCCGCGGGTGCCGCCGGTGATCAGGGCGAGGGGTTTCTCGGGTGCGGTGGTCATGACGTGTCCTGTGGGTGAGGGCTGGGAGAGGTCTGCGGGGACGGCCGTCCGGACGGGGCTCAGGCCGAGTACAGGTTGTAGGTGGTCGGGTGCGCCGTGGTGGGCGTGTTGAGGGCGGGGTCCAGGGTGAGGATCGCGTGCTGGAGGTGTTGCAGGTGCGGGGAGGGCTGGATGCCGAGTTCGCTGGTCAGCCGGTGCCGCAGGTGGTGGTAGGCGGTCAGGGCGCTGGTCTGCCGGCCGGCCCGGTAGAGCGCGACCATGGCCTGGGCGTGCAGGCCCTCGTGGTGCGGGTGCTGGTGGGTGAGGTGGGTGAGCTCGGGGATCAGCTCGTTGTGCCGGCCGAGCCGCAGGTCGGTGTCGATGCGGCGCTCCAGGGTGATCAGCCGGCTCTCCTCCAGCCGCATGATCTCGATGGTGAGGATCGGGCCGGGCCGGACGTCGACCAGGGCGGGTCCGTGCCAGAGGGCGAGGGCCTGGCGGAAGTGGGTGGCGGCCTGGTGGTCCTGGCCGTGGTTGAAGGCGTGCTGGCCCTGGGTGGTCAGCAGGTTGTAGGTGTGGACGTCCAGGTTGTCCGGGTGGGTGGTGAGCTGGTAGCCGCCGTGCCGGGTGGTGAGGATGTCCTTGGCGGTGGTGTGCGGGGTGGGCCCAAGGGCCTGGGTGATCCGGCGGCGCAGTTGCAGGATGTACGTCTGCATGGTGGTGAGCGCCTGTCTCGGAGGGTCGTCGCCCCAGATCTCCTCGATCAGGGTGGCCGTCGGCAGGATCCGGTTCGGGTAGAGCGCCAGGAGGGCGAGGATCTGGCGTTGCTTGGCGGCGGTGGGGACGACGGAGATGCCGTTGAGGTCGGCGGTGAGGGGGCCGAGGACCCTGAGGTGCATGGCGGTTCTCCTCTCGTGCGGGGGGTCGGGGACTCGGGGGTCGGGGACTCGTTGAGCCGGTGACGCGTGAGGGCGGGGACTCGTTGCCGCGGGGACCGGTGGATGCGGGGACCCGGTGGAGGGAGCGGTGTGCCGCGGGGACGGCAACCTCGTTCGTGCGGAAGGGCGTTCGAGTCAGCGGGATGGTGGGGTGGACGCGTCGCACCCTAGTTGCGCCCGGCGGTGGTGGCCGGATTCCTCAAGTGCCCGTCGAGCGGGGTTCCGGGCGCTCTGGTGGCGGCTTCCGGCGGACGGCAGCGGCGGGGCGGCCCCCGGGAGTGGGAGCCGCCCCGCCGTGAGTGGAACCGGGGGCTACTTCCTGCGCAGGTCCCCCGAGAAGCCGCCGACCAGCAGGTGCAGGCTGCCGTCCGGATTGCGGGTGTACACCTGGTCGTACGGGACGGCGGCGCAGCCGCTGAGCGTGCTCATCGGGGCGGTGCGCAGCACCACCCGGTCCGCGGTGGCCTGGACCAGGTTGGCGGTCGCGTCGCAGTAGCGGGTGCCCGCTCCCTCGTTGTTGTGGATCTGCGCGACCGGGTCGTTGGTCCGGCCCTGGGCGATGGTGATCGAGAAGTCCGGCTTGACGAAGGTCTGTTGGCTGCCCAGGTCGCCCTGCCAGGAGCCGAGGAAGGCGGCCGGGATCTCGCCGCCCGGCGTCGGGGCGGCGGAGGTGGGGGCTGGCGGGGTGCTGCCGGAGCCGGAGCCGGTGCCGTCGGTGTCGTTGCCGCGCACGGCCAGGGCCACCGCGGTGCCGGCCGCCGCGACGGCCAGGACGGCGGCGACCAGCAGCACGCCGGGGTTGGGCCGGCCGCGGGTCGGCTGCGGCGGTGGCGCGTACGGGGGCCGGTACGGCGGGGGCCGCGTCGGGGAGTACGGCGTCGGCGTGCCCGGGGGCGTGGGCGGTCCGGGGGCCGGCGTCCCCGGGGTCGGCCCGGCCCCGGCGTGCCACGGCTCCGCCGGGCCGAACTGCCCGGTGGGAGCGCCGGGCCGGGCCGGAGAGTCACTGTCCAGGTCCAGCAGTTCGACCGCGAGCGCGGCCAGTGCGGCGGCGATCGCGGGCGGCAGCCAGTCCCGTCGCTCCAGCCGCTCGCCCGCCGTCGGGTCGGCGGCCGTCAGCCGCTCGCGCAGCTGGGCGGGAGAGGGCCGGCGGGCCGGGTCCTTGGCCAGGCACGCTGTCAGCAGGGCGTGCAACTCCCGGTCGGCCACGTCGAGTTCCGGCTCCTCGTGGAGGACCCGGTAGAGCAGGACGGGCGCGCTCACCCCCGAGCCGAACGGCGCGGTGCCGGTGGCGGCGTGGGCGAGTACGGCGCCGAGCGAGAAGACGTCCGAGGCGGGCCCGGCGCTGCGCCCCTCGGCCTGCTCGGGGGAGAGGTAGCCCGGGGAGCCGACCACGAAGCCGGACCGGGTGAGCGCGGTCGCCGCGTCCAGTGCCCGGGTGATCCCGAAGTCGATCAGGCGCGGGCCGTCCAGCGCCAGCAGCACGTTCGACGGCTTGACGTCCCGGTGCACCAGCCCCTGGGTGTGCACGGCCTGCAGCGCCTCGGCGAGCCCCGCCCCGAGCGAGCGGACGGCGGCGACGGGCAGCGGGCCGAACTCCCGCACGGCGGCGGCCAGCGAGGGCCCGGCGACGTACCCGGTGGCCACCCACGGCTGGGCGCCCTCGGTGTCCGCGTCCAGGACCGGGGCCGTCCAGCGGCCGCCGACCCGCCGGGCGGCGGCCACCTCGTTGCGGAACCGCACCCGGAACTCCCGGTCCGCCGCGAACTGTTCGTGCACCAGCTTGACCGCCACCGTGCGGCCGCCCGCCGTCCGGCCCAGGTACACCCGGCCCATTCCGCCCGCACCGAGTCTCCGCAGCAGGCGGTACTCGCCCACCTGCCGCGGATCCCCGTCCCCCAGTGCCTCCACGCCGACTCTCCCCTCGCCGCGCCCGTCCGTACTCCACGCCAGACGGTACCGCCGGGACGGGCGGTTCCGGTTCGGGCCGATGGCCGCGGAACGAGTGCGGCGAGCCGTTGCGGGCAGCGGGAACGGGGCGGACGCGGCGAGCGGGTGGAAGCGCGGGTGCGGGTGCGGGTGCGGGTGCGGGTGCGGGTGCGGGGCGGCCGGGGCCGGCTCAGCTCCGGACGGCTCCACTGGGTGCCTTGCCGGAGGACTCCGCCGGGGTGCGGTCCGCGGCGGCCCCGCCGTGGCCGTCCGTGCTGTGCCCGTCAGTGCCCTGCTCGTTCAGGGCCTGCCCGTTCGCGCCCTGCCCGTTCGGCTCGTGTCCGTGGGGGGCGTCGTGCCCGTTCCGGGAGGCGAGCGAGGCCGGCCCCGGCAGGTGCGCCTGGTGGTCCGGCGGGTAGAACTGCCGGGCCCAGTGCCGCATCGCGCCGATCGGCCCGTCGCCCTGGGCGAGCCGGGGCGGGGAGACGTACCGCTTGGTGGACCAGATCGGGAAGTCCGCCGAGGTGAACTCCAGGTTGCGCCGGAACATCGGGCCCGCCAGGAGCCTGGTCACCATCCGGCTGACCGTCCGGGCGACGGCCGGCGGCAGCCCGGACGGCTCCGCCATCACGAAGCGGCTCGCCTGCCGCAGCTGCATCCGGCCGGGGGCGACCTGGGTGGCCATGACCAGTGAGCAGATCTCCAGGCCGAGCGAGGGCGTGTGGACGTCGGTGTGCAGGGCGGTGAGGCCGTACCCGTCCACCTCGACGTGGACCTCGCGCATTCCGAGCAGCGGGAAGGTCTCCCGGACCAGCATCGAGATGTGGAAGCCGGTGCCGTCGAACTCCACCGGTGCCGCCAGCTCGCCCTCGGGCCAGCCGTGCAGGGTGACGAAGTGGCCGAGGTCGAAGGAGTTCTCCATGACGTCCTGGGCGTAGCCGGGCATCTCGAAGGAGGCGTACCGCAGCGGCTGCCGTCCGTCGCCGAGCCGGTGCCAGGCGGGGATCTCCCAGTCCGGCTCCCGGCCGTCGTGGTGGCGCCAGACGAAGACCGCCTCGTTCACCTCGCGCACCGGCAGCTGCGTCAGCGCGGCCTTGGGCGTCTGGGTGCCGTACCCGGTGCGTACGCAGTGGCCGTCGGCGTCGAAGGCGAAGCGGTGGAACGGGCAGACCAGGTCGTTGCCCTCGACCGTGGCCAGGCCGAGGTGGGCGCCCAGGTGCGGGCAGTAGGGGCGGATCGCGCGGAGGCGGCCGTTGCGCAGCCGGTACAGCACGACGTCCTCGCCCGCGAGCTGGCGGGTGAGTACGGTGCCGGGCTTGAGCTCGGCGGAGAAGGCGAGTGCGGACCAGCCGTCGGGATAGGGCAGCGCCGGTGGCAGGGCGACGTCGGCCGCGGTCGGGCGGTTGCTGACGGGGTGGACGTGCTTGGACACGCGCATGAAGTCTCCTGTCGGTCTGTCCGGCGCCGCCCCTCCCAGGCGATTAGCGCTCGAACAGAATGGAATTCAGATGCTATCCACGGAACGGGAGCCCGTGCACGGACAATGCCCTTAAGCAGCAACAAGTCTGATGATTCATCAGGTGATGGCGTTCAAGGATTCGATAGGTTCCGGGGACCCGCCCGGCTCGGGGGGCGGGCGTGTTCGAGCACCTCGGCGGGGCTCCGGCGGCGAGCGAGGGCCGAGCGGGGGCCGGGCAGCGGCCGAGCGGGTCGAACGGGAAGGCGGACGGCGCCCGGACCGGAGCCGGGCCGTCGGCAGCGGGCGGCATCCCTTCGGGCCCGTACCTCGGGACGATCGGTGCCGGCGACGGATTCCGCGGTCCCGGGCTCGGGGTTCTCCTTTCCGGTCACCCCGCGAATTCCCCGCCGGCCCGATTCCGGCCGCCGTGCGCGGTGCTTCCCGCCGCGCGGTCGAAGAAGGGTCGAGAGGCGCTGGAAAGAGCTTTCAGGCGGGGGTGCGGTGTGTTGTGGTGGGTGCCGGGGAGCCCGGGCCGAGGCTGGTTCGACGACCGCGGGCGGGCAGAGCACCGCTGGTCGGTGGCGCATCGGTGGCGTAGACGCTCGCGCATGGAGCTGAGAGCGGCGGCTATGGATCGTCCGGGCAGGGGGGATTTGAATGGTGCCACGACGACGAACCGATCGGGCGCAACCGGCGCCCTCGAAGATCGGTCTCCGGTGTTTCCTCCGAGTCTTGGAATGAGGGTGTTCGTGATGGCTGGTGCGGTGGATCTCGCGGTCGAGTCCGGTGTGGTGCTGGTGGTCGGTGGGACGGGGAAGACGGGTCGTCGGGTGGCGGACCGGTTGGTGGCGCGGGGTTACGGGGTGCGGGTGGGGTCGCGTTCGGGTGCGGTGCCGTTCGACTGGCACGACGAGGGGACGTGGGAGGGGGCGTTGGAGGGGGTGAGTGCGGCGTATCTGACGTACTACCCGGATCTGGCGTTCCCGGGTGCGGTGGAGGCGGTGGGGGCGTTCTCGCGGTTGGCGGCGGAGCGCGGGGTGGGGCGGTTGGTGCTGCTGTCGGGGCGTGGTGAGGAGGCCGCGGAGGCGGGGGAGAAGGCGGTGATGGAGTCGGGGGCCGCGTGGACGGTGGTGCGGTGCGCGTGGTTCGACCAGAACTTCAGCGAGTCGTTCTTCCTGGAGCCGGTGCTGGCGGGGGTGTTGGCGTTGCCGGTGGGTGGGGCGGTGGAGCCGTTCGTGGACGTGGAGGACATCGCGGACGTGGCGGTGGCGGCGTTGACGGAGGCGGGGCACGCGGGGGAGGTGTACGAGGTGACGGGGCCGCGGCTGCTGTCGTTCGCGGACGTGGCGGTGGAGTTGTCGGGGGCGACGGGGCGTGAGGTGCGGTTCGAGGCGGTCTCGGAGGAGGTGTACCGGGGGGTGCTGGAGGCGGCGGGGCTGCCGGCGGACTTCGCGGAGCTGTTCTCGGTGATCCTGGACGGCCGCAACGCCTCGCTGGGCGACGGTGTGCGGCGGGCGTTGGGGCGTGAGCCGCGGGACTTCACCGACTACGCCCGCGAGGCCGCCGCCTCCGGCGTGTGGAACGCGTGAGCCGACCCGTCCGGGCGGCTCCGACCGGCCGCCTGCGGGCGGGCGTTGGTCGATAAATCCGAACGGACTCTGGAGGTCTGGTCATGACGGACGGTACGACGATCTGGTCGACCGAGCACGGGCTCCGCGCCCTGCCCGAGCAGCTCAAGGGCTTCGGCCTGATGCACGTCGCGATGCGCCGGGACGCGGCACGGCTGACCGCCGTGGCGCAGCGCGGCGCGGCGGGCTCCTCCGCGGCGCTCGCGGAGTGGTTCGGGCGGCTGCGCTCGGTGATCGACTGGCACCACCACAGCGAGGACGAGATCCTCTGGCCGTACCTGCGCGGCCGGGTGGCGGGCTTCGACGGCAGCGGGGTCCTGGAGGAGGACCACGAGGCGCTGGACGCCTCGATGCGGCGGGTGGCCGGGGTGCTGGGCTCCGGCCTGCGGGCCGAACTCCCCGAGGCTGCCCGGGCGTTCGAGAGCCTGGTGCGCGAGCACCTGCGGCACGAGGAGCCGGTGGTCTTCCCGGCGCTGGCCGGCCTGTCGGTGGACGAGTACCTGCGGGTCGAGCGCCGGATCATCGGGAGCGCGCCGACCCAGGTGATGACCTACCTCCAGCCCTGGATGTTCGACGGCGCGGACGCGGCCTCGGTCCGGGCGGTCTCGGCGACCATCCCGGCCCCGGTGCGGCTGCTCGGGCGGACGGTCCTGGACCGGCGGTACCGGCGCGGCCTGGACCCGGTGCTCTGACGAGGCCGGGAACCTCGCCCCTCGGACCCTGACCCGGTCCCGGTCCCGGTCCCGGTCCCGGGCGCGGCTCCGCGGCACGCGCCACCGCGGCGCGTGCCCTGCCGGGGAACCGGGTTCCGGTTGTCGCGGTTTCGTTGCGCGGCTCGCCGCACGGTGGGCGGTGTCGAGTGTTCCACGTTCGCCGGCGCCGCACTGCGCGGAGCCGGAAGAGTGAGAGGGTCCTGGGATGCGTTCGGATCAGACCGCGGTTCCGCTGTCGTACACGGCGCCGTCGACCATCGGGGGTGTGGGGATGGGGAGTTCCGTGCAGAGCGTCGGACAGAGCAGGGCCGCGGGTCCGCTGCTGGTGGGTGCCACCGTCGCGATGGGCCTGATGGCCGGGCTGTTCTTCGCCTTCGACGTGTCGGTGATGCCGGGCCTGGCGGCCGGGGACGACCGTACCTACGTGACGGCGATGCAGCACATCAACAAGTCGATCGAGAACGGGCTGTTCGGCCTGGTCTTCGTCGGCGCCTTCGCGGCGACCGGCCTGGCGGCCTGGCTGCTGCACAAGGCCGGCCGGCGCCGGGCGGCGCTGTGGGCGGCCCTGGCGACGGCGCTGTACGTGGTGGCGCTGATCGTCACCATGGGCGTCAACATCCCGCTCAACAACGAGCTGGCGGCGGCCGGCGACCCGTCGCAGATCCACGACTTCGCCGCCGTGCGGGCCAGGTTCGCGGACAGCTGGGTGCCGGCGAACATGCTCCGCACCGCGCTCTGCACCGGCGGGCTGCTCGCCCTGACCCGCTCCCTGGTGCTGAACGGCCGCGGCGGCCGCTGAGCCACGCCCGTCCCGCGTACCGCCGCTGTGCCCGTCCGCCTCGTGCGGGCGGGCACACGCGCGTTCCCGGGCCGTGCGACCGCCCCTGCCCACGGGCCGTCGGACCCGATCGGTGCGCGGGGGCGTGCGCCGGTGCGCCGGGTCGGTGCGTTCTCCCAATTCAGTTGGTGAGACCCCGAGTTGGCGAACCGACCGGATGTGGTGGAGCATAGGCCGGGCCCGGTCTGTTGCGGTGCGCTTGCGCCGCGGCCGAGGCGCCGTTCGACTGCTGGGGGAGGAGGCGGTTCCGGTGAATCCGGCGGAACGTCCGTTTCTGGTCCGGGGGAAGGCGGTCCCTCTGGCCAGATACCTGGCGGAGGCGGACATCGAGGGCCTGGTGGCCTGCTCGTGCATCGGGAACGAAGTCAGCATCGACCTCGCGGACACCAGGATCCTGGTGAGCCTGGTCGATGTCGCCGACGTGGTGCGGCTCAACTTCGACATGGTCCAGGACGGCCCGGCCAAGCCCCGCTCCTGGTCGCGCCGGCTGCCCGCCGGCACCGGCCCGCGCGAGATCGCGTCCCGGATAGCGCTGGACGTGCGGGCCCTGGAACGCGAACTCGCGCCGCTGCGGCTGCGCCCGCCCCGGGCGACGCCGACGGTGACGCCGCCGCGGCAGCACCGTCCGGGCTGACCACCCGGCGGGCGGGAATCGGCCCGGGTCCGGCGGCGGTGGCGCTGCCGGGCCCGGGCTCCGTGCTGTCCCGGTCGGGCCGGAGGCGCCGTGGGGAGCGGAAGTCGCCTCCGGCCATCCGGAGTTCGCCCTCCCACTTGTCGCGCGTAGAAACGTTCTTCCGCCGTACGTCTGGCCGTTGCCCGATGCGCCCGGTAGGGATCTGGTGGCGCTGTTAGAACCGCAGCGCCCGACCTTTCTTGTCCGTGGTCACACCGCCGGGCCACGAGCCCGGACGGTGGTCAGGAGGAAGCCTCATGCGGAGCACCTTGAACCCCCGGATCACCCCGGGAGCGGCGCGAGTGCGGCGCCGGACGTCGGCGGCGGCCTCCGCCGCGGCCGTGGTGGCGGCGCTGGTGGCGCTGCCCGGCGGCGTGGCGCAGGCGGCCTCGCCCGACATCGTGATCAGCCAGGTGTACGGCGGCGGCGGCAACTCCGGTGCCCCGTACGCCAACGACTTCGTCGAGCTGTACAACCGCGGCACCACGCCGGTGTCGGTCACCGGCTGGACGGTGCAGTACGCCTCGGCCACCGGGTCCAGCTGGTCGCGGACCACCCTCTCCGGGACGATCGCGCCCGGCCACTACTTCCTCGTCCAGGAGGCCGCCGGGGCCGGCACCGGCGCCGCGCTGCCGACGGCGGACGCCACCGGCACGATCGCGATGTCCGCGACCTCCGGCAAGATCGCCCTCGTCACCAACGGCACGGTGCTGACCTGCTCCACCGGCTGCGCGACCCAGGCCGGGGTGAAGGACTTCGTCGGCTACGGCACCAGCGCCGGCTCCGCCGAGGGCTCGCCGACCGGCAACCTGTCGAACGGCACCGCGGCCCTGCGCACGGGCGGCGGCGCCACCGACACCGACAACAACGCGACGGACTTCGCGATCGGCTCGCCCGCGCCGCGCAACTCCTCCACCGGCGGGGGCGGAAACCCCGGCGGCACCCGCATCCACGACATCCAGGGCGCCGCCCGGGTCTCCCCGCTGGCCGGCAGCGCGGTCAGCGCCGTGCCCGGCGTGGTGACGGCCGTCGGCCCCAACGGCTTCTGGTACCAGGACCCGCAGCCCGACAACGACCCCGGCACCAGCGAGGGCATCTACGTCTACACCTCCGGCGCGCCCTCGGTCGCGGTCGGCGACTCGGTCACGGTGAGCGCCACCGTCAGCCAGTTCCGCCCGGGCGGCACCGGCGGCACCACCAACCTGTCGATCACCGAACTGACCGCGCCCGCCGTCACGGTGGTCGCCCACAACGCGCCGCTGCCCGCCGCCACCCTGGTCGGTCAGGGCGGGCGGGTGCCCCCGTCCGCGGTCATCTCCGGCGTCACCTCCGGCGACGTCGAGACCGCGGGGAACTACCAGCCCGCCACCGACGGCCTGGACTTCTGGGAGTCCCTGGAGGGCATGCGGGTCGAGATCGACGACGCGGCCGTGGTCGGTCCGACCAACAAGTACGGCGAGCTCCCCGTCGTCCCGCAGGGCAGCGGCACCCGCACCAACCGGGGCGGCATCCTGCTGCAGGCGAACGACGGCAACCCGGAGCGGGTCGTCCTCGGGAAGGCGCTCGCCCCCACCCCGACCGCCAACGTCGGCGACACCCTGACCGGCGCCACCGTCGGCGTGCTCGACTACGCCTTCGGCAACTTCACCCTCCAGGTCACCGCGACCCCGACGGTCACCCCCGGCACCACCACCCCCGAGGTCACCGCCGCGCCGACGGCCGGCCAGCTCGCCGTCGCGACCTTCAACGTGGAGAACCTCGCCCCGTCCGACCCGCAGAGCAAGTTCGACGGCCTCGCGGCGGGCATCGTCACCAACCTGCGCTCGCCCGACCTGGTCGCCCTGGAGGAGATCCAGGACAACAGCGGCGCCACCAGCGACGGCACGGTGAGCGCCACCCAGACCCTGGCCAAGCTCACCGCGGCCGTCACCGCGGCCGGCGGGCCCTCCTACTCCTACCGCGAGATCGACCCGGTGGACGGCCAGGACGGCGGGCAGCCCGGCGGCAACATCCGCCAGGTCTTCCTGTACCGCACCGACCGCGGCCTCTCCTTCACCGACCGCCCCGGCGCCGGCTCCACCACCGCCGACTCCGTGGTGAACGCGGGCGGCACGCCGCAGCTGGCGTACTCGCCCGGACGGATCGACCCGGCCAACGCGGCGTTCAACTCCAGCCGCAAGCCGCTGGCCGGTGAGTTCCGCTGGAACGGCAAGCCGGTCTTCGTGATCGCCAACCACTTCAACTCCAAGGGCGGCGACCAGCCCCTCTTCGGCCGCTACCAGCAGCCGGCCCACCCCTCGGAGAGCCAGCGCCACGACCAGGCGACCGTGGTGAAGGACTTCACCGACCGGATCCTGGCCGTGGACCCGAAGGCCTCGGTCATCGTGCTCGGCGACCTCAACGACTTCGAGTTCTCGCAGACCGCCGACATCCTCACCGCCGGCGGCTCGCTCACCGACCTGCCGCGCACCCTGCCGCTGCCCGAGCGCTACACCTACGTGTACGAGGGCAACTCGCAGGTGCTGGACCACATCCTGATCTCCGGCGCGCTCGCGGCCACCGCGTACAGCTACGACATCGTGCACATCAACAGCGAGTTCAGCACGCAGCTCAGCGACCACGACCCGCAGGTGGTGCGGATCCCGCTGCCGTAGCGGGCCCGACGAACGGTGCCGGTCTCCCCGCGGTTCGGGGAGACCGGCACCGTTCGTCGGGGCGGGAACGCTAGCCGAGCAGCAGGAACTTGGTGGACGGGGTGTTCCGGTAGGTGCTGCAGTCGGTGTTCTGGGTGGTCGTGCTGTACGTGAAGCCGTAGGGGACGTCACAGGCCCAGAGGCCGCTGTACGGCTTGCGGAGGTGGAAGGCGTTGGACTGGCCGCCGCCCGTGGTGAGGTTGCAGGCGGTGCCCCAGACGAGGTAGTCGTAGGTGAACTCCGGGGTGCCCATGCAGGCGACCAGGCCGTCGACCGGCTTGCGCAGGTGGTACTGGTTGGACTGCACGCCGCTGATCTGGCTGCAGGCAAGACCCCAGGTGATGTTGTCGTAGACGAAGCCGGGCGTGCTCCGACAGGCCGTCAGGCCGTCGTAGGGGGTCCGCAGGTGGAACTGCGGTGAGTTCCAGCTGCCGCCGCCGCTGCAGCTGCGGTTCATCGACACCTGGTCGTAGACGTACCCGGCCGGGACCTCGCAGGCCCAGGAGCCGTCGAGGCCGGTGGTGGTGGCCTTCGCGGGGGTCGCGCCGACCGCGCCCGAGAGCAGGAGGGCGAGGGCGGCCAGTGCGGCGAGCAGCAGGCGGGCGAAGCGGGTGTGCGCGTGTGCGGTGGGCATGGTTCTCCCAGGGTCGTGGCCGGACACGGAGTCCGGCGCGGGAACAACGGGACATGCGGTACCGTGCGGGCCGACAACGGGAGTTGCGGCCCGCCGAAGGTTTTAGCACGGTGTCGTCACGGCTGCCTCACGAACCGCTCAACTCGGGTGGATGTTGTGAAGCCCTGACCGGAACCCCGCCCGTCCGGAACCCCGCGCCGACGGAACCCCGCCCCGACCCCTTGAGTTCCAGGGGCCGGGGCGGGGTTCCGTCTGGTGCCGGTCCGGTCGAACGGCAGGTCAGGACTCGTCTCAGCGTGTGACCACCCAGGACAGGCTCGCGGTCAGCTTCGCGCGCAGCGCCGGGTCCGCGACGGCCGGGGTCGGGTCGGTGGCGACGGCGGTGAGGGTGTGCGGCCGGGAGCGCGGCCCGGTCAGCTTGAGCTCGGCCAGGTCCAGCGCGGTGCGGCCGCTCAGCCGGGGCAGCTCGCGCCCGTCCAGGTACCAGCGGAGCCGGGTGGCGGGCACCGGCAGGTCGACGGTGAGGCGGTCCGCGGGGGTGAGACGACTGCCGCCGGGGGTGGGGCTGGTGAGCGGGGTGGCGTGGCGGTAGAAGCCCGCGATCATCGCTTCACGCCCGGGCAGGTTGAACTCGCGTCCGAGCGAGCGCATGATCGAGTTCTCCGTCGGCCGGTAGAGCCCGGTGGGGTAGTAGCCGCCGCCCTCGTACGTGCCGACCGTGCCGCCGTCCGGCGAGGCCTGTCCCAGCCAGCGCGACCACTTGGTGCCCTGGCCGCGCATCCGGTCGGCGGTCAGGGTGCTGATGTTGGCCTCGGCGGGTTCGTCGCCCTGGTACGTCCCCTGGCCGTCGTAGGCGTACTCGTCGGCCAGCTTGCCCAGCGAGTGCCCGGTCTCGTGCACCGCGATCTGCCCGGACTTCGCATTGCTGCCCGCCACGGTGGCGATGCCCTCGTAGCCGACCGAGGACTTGACGTCGTTGTAGCCGGCGCCGCCGTACTTGGCGGTGTTGGCCACCACGAGCACCAGGTCCGCCTGCGGGGCCTTCGCCGCGTACGACTCGACGGCCTTCTCGTCGACGCAGAGCAGCCGCTCCACGCCGTCGCACCAGAAGTACGAGCCCAGCGCGGTGTGCCGCACCGTCGCCCGGTCCGGGTCCCCGGTCACGCCCGACTCGGGGGAAACGGTGTTCACCGTCCAGACGTTGAACAGTGAGCGGTAGGTGGCGTAGGGCTCGACGGAGGTCATCTCGCGCCACTTCTGGTCCGCGTCCGCACGGAACTTGTCCTGCTCCTGCGCCGTGTACCCGTCGCCGATCACCACCACGTCCAGCTTGGTGGCCGGTTCGCCGTTGTGGACCAGTGCCGTGACCTCGCCGTCCCCCTGCACGGGTGCCAGGCCCTGGGGGTGGCCGGCGAGGTAGGGGGAGGCGGCCGGAGCCTGGGCGCGGGAGATGCCGCCGTCCTCGGCGAACACCTCCACCTGACGGGTCGGCGGGGTGCCGTCCGCGGGGCGGCTCCAGGCCGGTGCGGCCCCCAGCACCGTTCCGGCGAGTACGGTGGCGAGCAGGGCGGTGGTGGTCCTGAGGGTGGTGCGGTGCACGGGTGTCCTTCCGGAGGTGCGGTCTCTGGCCAGCCCCCTTCCCATGTCGATAACCTGACAATCATTTGTCATGCCGGATAGTCGGCCGAGCGATGGAGGTGCTCGCGTCCGTCCGCGTCGGTGAACTCGATCTCGAAGGACAGGCCCGCCTCCGCCAGCGCCGCGAGAAGGACGCCGATCCGGTCGGGGTCCACGAACCCGGTGAACGTCACGGGCTCCAGCGGCAGGAGCTCCAGCTCGGCGAACGCGTTCTCCACCTCGAACTCGGTCCACCCCGACCGCCGGACCCGCCACCCGGCGGTGCGGAAGCGCGCGGCCGCCCGTCCCGCGTCCGCCGCCGAGGGCAGCGATCCCCGGACGTTGTTGGCGAGTTCGATGCGGGCCAGGGCGTCGGGGTCCAGGCGCGGCCCGTCCGTTCCGGCGGAGGAGAAGTCCATGCCGGACGGTACCAGCCCGGTGGGAACGCCGTTCCGGGGGACTCGGGGGACGGGTCCGCGCAGTGGCGGGCGGGGGCGGAGCCTCAGCTCTCCTCGTCGTCGAGGTCGTCGAGGTCGTCGAGCCCGGAGAGCCGGGCCGTCACGTCGTCGGCGAAGCGGGCCAGGAGACGGGTGAGGTCGTCGCGGTCCTGGCGGGGCCAGTCGGCGAGGGTGTCGGTGAACCAGCCGAGCAGGAAGGCGAGATAGCGGTCGGTGGCCTCGGCTCCGGCGCCGGTGGGTTCGATGAGGCGGGCCCGGGCGTCGTGCGGGTCGGGGATGCGGCGGGCGAGGCCGCGCTTTTCCAGGACCTGGACCTGGCGGGTGATGTGCGGGCCCACGACCTGCATCCGCTCGGCGATCTCGCCGATCCGCAAGGGCTTGCCGGCCGTGCGCAGGGTGACGAGCACGCCCACCGCGGCGCGGTCGCGGCCCAGTCCGGCGTCCTCGGCGGCACGCTCGACGAGCCGGCCCCGGTTGAGGGCGGCGCCGAGGCGGCTGATCCGGGTCAGCGCGGAGAGGAGGTCGGGGCGCGGACCGTCCGGTGCGGGGGCCTCGGCGGACATGGACGCCTCCATTTGCCTACCTAAGTTAGGTATCTGTATCGTGGGGGGTGGCCGCCGCCCGCGAGGGCGACGTATGGCCTCCATAAAGATACCTGAGGTACGTATCTTTTGCTCGTCCGGTGCGTACCACCGACGTGCCGGCGGGGACAGCCCGCCGGGGGAAATGAGAGCCATGAACACCGTGTCACGCCCCGCCCGTCGCGTCCTGATCTCCGGAGCAAGCATCGCGGGCCCCGCGCTCGCGTACTGGCTCGACCGGTACGGCTTCGAGGTGACCGTCGTCGAGAAGGCCGCTGCCGTACGCGGAGGCGGCTACGCCATCGACATCCGCGGCACCGCCCGCGAGGTCGTGCGGCGCATGGGACTGCTCCCGCGCCTGCGCGCCGCCCACGTCGACAGCCGGCGGATCACCTTCATCGATCCCGCCGGGCGGAGCATCGGCTCGCTGCGCCCGGAACAGCTGACCGGCGGCGAGGCCGGCCTCGACCTGGAGGTCCGGCGCGGGGACCTGGCCTACGCCCTCCAGGAACTGCTGGGCGACCGGGTCGAGTTCCTCTTCGGGGACTCGATCGCCGCCCTGGACGACGACGGGAACGCCGTCCACGTGCTGTTCGACAGCGGCGCCCGCCGGACCTTCGACCTCGTGCTCGGCGCGGACGGCCTGCACTCGAACACGCGCCGGCTGGTGTTCGGCCCCGAGGAGCCCTTCCATCGCTACCTCGGCCACGTCTTCGCCGGCTTCACCCTCCCGAACGAGTTCGGTCTCGCGCGTGAGGCGGTCATCTGGAGCGAGGTCGGGCGCGGCGCGGTCCTCAACGCGCACGCGCCCGCCGACCGGGTCCACGGATTCCTCACCTTCACCCGCGACATCCCGCCCTTCGAGGCCTTCCGCGACCCGCGGGCCCAGCGCGAACTGGTTGCCGCCCGCTTCCCGGACCGGGCCTGGCACGTTCCCCGCCTCGTCGAGGCGATGCGGGACGCCGACGACCTCTTCTTCGACATCGTCAGCCAGATCCACCTGCCGGCCTGGTCGCGCGGGCGGGTGGCCCTCGCGGGCGACGCCGCGCACGCCACCTCCTTCCTGTCCGGCCAGGGGTCGAGCGTCGCCCTGGTCGGCGCGTACGTCCTGGCCGGCGAACTGGCCACCCACCCCGACCACAGCGCCGCCTTCGCGGCCTACGAGCGCCGGATGCGCCCCTTCGCCGAACGCAACCAGGCGCTGGCCACCAGCGGTGGCACCGCGGTGACACCGACCACGCGGGAACAACTGGAGGCCCGCAACGCCCTGGTGCGCGATCCGGAGTCCGTCGGGAAGGAGCTGGCGACGGGGCGCGCGCAGGCGGGCCGGGCCGCGCACTCGGACCTGCGGCTGCCGGAGTACGCCGGGGCGCTGTGACGCCCCGGCGCGCCCTCGAACCTGTCCGCAGGCCTGTCCTCAAGCGGGCCGTTCGCGGCGCGGCGGGGCTCACCGCTCTTGGCGGCCGCCCGCCTTCGGACTCGTGCACAGCGCGTCGTCGACCAGCCTGTTCTCCGCCTCCGCCACCCGCAGGACGTCCCCGTCGGTGGCGGCCTGGACGCCCGACAGCGAGACCGTGACGCCGCGCCGGCCGTCGGCGGTGACGCCGGTGGTGCTGATCCACCCGGCGTCACCGCCCTCGTGGCCCCAGTACTCCCCGCCGCAGGACAGCCGGCGCGAGAAGATCCCCAGCCCGGCCCGGGCGCCCGGCATGAACCGCTCGAACTTCTCGCTGACCTCGACGGTCCGGGTCATCTCCGCCAGCTGCTCCGGTGCCAGGAGCCGGCCGCCGAGCAGGGCGCCGAAAAACCGGTCGAGGTCGGCGGTGGTGGAGACGAGCCCGGCCTCGCCGTTGGTGCCCGAGCCGATCTGCTCGGTGACGTCCACGAACGGCTCGCCGGCCGCGAACCTCTGGTAGGTCTCGGCGTGCGGCCGGGGCAGGGTGGGCGACGTGCCCGGGTGGAAGGTGTGATCGAGGCCCAGTGGCCGGACGATCCGGTCCCTCACCTCCTCGTGCCAGAGGTGCCCGGTGACCCGCTCGATGATCATCCCGAGCAGGACGTAACCGGTGTTGCTGTAGTTCCAGCCCGTGTCGGGGTCGAAGTCCGGGCGGTGGGCCATCGCCCGGGCGACGATCTGCTCGGGTGTGTACGCGTCCGACCGGTGCTCCTGGAAGTCCTCCGCCGAGGTGTAGTCCGGGTAGTCGTCATGGATGCCGCTGGTGTGCTGGAGCAGCTGGCGGACAGTGATCGCGCGACCGTCGTTGCCGTTTCCGGACACCACGCCGGGCAGCCACCGATCGACCGGGTCGTCCAGGGAGAGCCTGTTCTCGCCGGCGAGCTGCAGGGTCACGGTGGCGACGAACGTCTTGGTGATGCTGGCGATCCTGAAGTAGCCGTTCCGGGGCACCGGCCGGCGTCCCGTCAGATCGGCGACGCCGCCGGCGGCGGTCAGGTTCCGGCCGTCGGAGGTGACCACGCGGGCCTGGACTCCGGTGGCGCCGACCGCGATGAGCGCGTCGGCGTCGCGCTGGAGCCGGATCCGGAGCCGGTCGTCGTGCTGCGGGGCGGCCGGCGCCGAGGGCGCACCGGTGGAAAGGGTCACGGCCGCGACGGCGGCCAGCGTGACGTTCCGTCGGACGGATCGGTGATGCCGCCGCGGGGCACGAATCGGTGAAGTCGTCATGGGCGTTGACGCTAGGTCGGGTGGGGAGGCCGGACGATACCGCTCACCCGTCTGAAAAGAGGGTAGTGGGCTGTAATGCCAGGCCCGGCCCCCATGGTCCAGACTGGTGCGGATGAAGCACCATGGGGCCGGTCGGCTTTCGGAGATGTGGCGCGGTCTGGGCTACCTGTTGGGGAGCCTGTTCACCGCTGCGGTCGCCGTGCTGGCGCTGCCCGTACTCGCCGTCCCGGTCACGGCCCGCTCCTGGGCGTCCTGGCATCGCCGCCGCGCCGACCGGCTGCTGGGCTCTCCGCGCTCCGGCCCGGTCCGGGTCGGCCCGTGGCGGGTCCTCGGCTGGCTCTGCGCCTGCACCGTGACCGCCCTGGCGTTCGGCCTCGTCCTGCTGCTGTGCGCCGGCAACGCCGTGACCACGGCCGTCACGGTGCCCCTGTGGTGGGCGCTGCCCGCCGGCACCCGGGCGGGCGGCTTCGCCGCCGGTGTCCCCCTGACCGGGTGGGGCACGGCGCTGACCCTCGGGACCGCACAAGCCGTCGCCTTCGCGGCCCTGACCTACTGGCTGGCTCCCCGGCTGGCCCGCCTGCACGCCCGGACCTGCGTCGCGCTGCTGTCCCCCTCGACCGCCGCGCGGCTGGCACAGCGGGTGGAGACCCTGACCGAGACGCGGGCACACGCCATGACCGCGCACGGCGCGGAACTCCGCCGGATCGAACGCGACCTGCACGACGGCACCCAGGCCCGGCTGGTGGCCATCGCGATGCGGCTGGGCGTGGCCCGGGAGCTGCTGAGCGACGACCCCCGGCTGGTGGCCGGGCTCCTGGAGGAGGCGCACGAGAACACCGAGGAGGCCATGACGGAGCTGAGGGCGGTGATCCGGACGATCTACCCGCCGATCCTCGCCGACCGCGGCCTCGCCGGGGCGCTGACCGCGCTGGCCTCCCGATCGGCGATCGACACCACCCTCGACATCGGCTCCGGTGGCTCCGGCGACCTCGACACGGTCCCCGCCGCGGTCGAGGCCGTCGCCTACTTCACGATCGCCGAGGCGCTCACCAACGCCGCCAAGCACAGTCGGGCCACCCGGACCGCCGTCCGCGTCGCACGCGACGGCGACCGGCTGGCGATCGAGGTCACCGACGACGGCGTCGGCGGCGCCGACGAGACGCTGGGCACCGGCATCACCGGAATCCGCCACCGCGTCTTGGCGCTCGACGGCACCGTCCACCTCCACAGCCCCGGCGGTGGCCCGACCACGATCACCGTGAGCCTGCCGTGCGCGTCGTGATCGCCGAGGACAACGTCCTGCTGGCCAACGGGCTGGAACTCCTGCTGACCGCCACGGGCTTCGAGGTCGCCGCGATCGCCCCGGACGCCCCCGGCTTCGTCGCCGCCGTCACCGAACACCGCCCGGACGTCGCCATCGTCGACGTACGGCTGCCGCCCGGCTTCCGCGACGAAGGCATCCACGCCGCGATCCGCGTCCGCCGCCTGCACCCCGGCCTGCCCGTGCTCGTCCTCTCCCAGTACGTCGAGCAGCAGTACGCCGGCGAGCTGATCTCCGACGGCCGCGGCGGCGTCGGCTACCTCCTCAAGGACCGGGTGAGCCGGGTGAGCGAGTTCACCGACGCACTGCGGCGGGTCGCCGCCGGCGGCACCGTCATGGACCCCGAGGTGATCGGCCAGCTCCTCACCCGGCCCGCCCGCGACCCGATCGCCGCCCTCACGCCGCGCGAACGCGAGGTCCTCGCCCTGATGGCCGAAGGGAAGGACAACACCACCATCGCCACCCGACTCGTCATCACCGACAACGCCGTCCACAAGCACATCGGCCACATCTTCGCCAAGCTCGGCCTCTCGCCGGCCGACAGCGGCCACCGCCGCGTCCTCGCCGTCCTCACCTACCTCAGCCGCCGCTGAGGAGCCCGCCCGCCCGGCCGGTCGTCCCGCACGCCGTCCCGCACGCCGTCCCGTCCGTCGGCCCGGTGGAACGCCCATCCGGAACGCCTGGCCGGACCGCCCGTCCGAAACGCCCACGCGAAACGCCCACGCGGAACGCCCGGCCGGGAAGCCCGGCCGAGCGCTCCGCTCAGGTGTGTGGGTCGGGGTCAGAACTGGGTGCTGACCGTGACGCCGCTGAAGTCGGTGACGGCGTACAGGCTGAGGTAGCGGTAGCCGGCGGTGGGGTTGGTGACGGTGAGGGACTGGGTGGTGCCGGTGCCGGTGGAGGAGGCGGTGAAGGCCTTCGGCGAGGCCCAGGTGTCCGCGTTGTAGTAGAGGTGCGCGGTGCCGGTGCCGCCGGAGGTGGTGACCTTCAGCGTGGTCGTTCCGGCCGGCAGGTAGACGTACAGGTAGTCGAGGTTGCCGGCGGTCGCGGCGCGGCCGCCGCGGGAGCAGTTCCGGCCCATCGCGTCGGCGCGCTGCTCGGTGCAGGCCGGCAGGACGACCGGGGCGGCGGTCACGGTGACGGTGGCCGGGGTGGTGGAGATCCGGCCGGTGTCGTCGGTGGTGGTCAGGGCGACGGTGTAGCTGCCGGCCGCCGCGTAGGTGTGGCTCGGGTTGCGCTCGTCCGAGGAGGTGCCGTCGCCGAAGGTCCAGTGCCAGGCGGTGATCCGGCCGGAACCGGTCTGCACCGACCGGTCGTTCACGCTGACGGTCGCGCCGTTCACCGAGGTGTCGAACAGGGCGGTCGGGCCGGGGTTGTAGCAGGCGCCGCCGGCGCAGGCGTCGAGCCAGGCGTCGAAGTCGGCGTCGTAGGAGGTGCCGAGGCTGTTGTAGACCGCGTAGCCGCCGGGGTAGTCACCGACGCGGAACCGGGCCAGCATGGCCTGGACGTCGGCCGGGTGCTTCTCCACCATGTACCGGGTGGCCAGGTAGCCCCACGGGTAGACGCGGGTCGAGTCCGAGTTGCCGGGGGTGCTCTGGAAGAGGGTGCTGAGCTTGTAGGTGTGCTTGGCGGCCTGCGCCATCGCGTCGGTGTCGGTGGCGCCGCGGTAGCTGTGCGAGACGTACTCGGCGAGGCCCTCGACCCACCAGATGTCCGGGACGGACATCTGGGTGCGGTAGTTGCCCTTGAGGTCGTAGATGCTGTCGAGGTAGTGGGTGTACTCGTGGTTGAGGTTCCACACCCGGGCCGGGTCGTTGTTGTTCCAGGTCTTCTGGTACATCACGGTCGCGGCCGGCTTGTTCGGGTCGGTCGCGTCCATGACGGTCTGGCCGCCGTTGTCGGTGTCGTTGCCGAAGATCGCCCACGAGTAGGTGGTGTAGTCGGTCTTGTTGGCGAAGATGCCGAAGGTGACGTTCTGGGCATACTGGTTCGGGATCGGCCCGTTGTCCTTGACCACGCCGTGGAAGAACGCGTCCTGGTTGCGCAGGCTGGCGCAGACGGTGGCCAGTTCCTCGGCCGACAGCGCCTGGGCCTGGATGGTCCGGTTGTCGCAGACCAACTGGTGCGGCAGGACCACCGAGGTGAGCTTGGCGGGCAGGTTGCAGATGTCGTAGTACGAGCACTGGCCGCTGTTGTAGTACGCGGCCTGGACAGCCGTGTGCACGTACAGCGGCGCCGCCGGCGTCAGCAGCGGTGCGGCGTCCAGCACCTTCCTGACCAGTGGCTTGACCACGGCCTCGACGGCGGGGCCGCTCCCGGCCATCCGGGCCAGGTCGTTGCCCGCGTTGGTGTCGAGGACCTCGTTGGGTCCGCCGATCAGGTCCTTGTGGTTGATCGCGAAGTCGGCGAGGGAGACGGCGAGGCTCGGGTCGGCGGCGACCGCCCTGACGAAGTCCTGGTTCGAGTTGCCCCGCCAGAGCGGGTACTGCAGCACGGAGTTGACCGCGCCGACCATCTTCGGGACCGCGTTGTAGGAGTTGTTGTAGTCGTCCAGTATCCGCTTGTAGACGCCCAGGTAGCCGGCCTGGACGTTGGCGCTGTCGGTGAGCCACACCACGTCCCTGAGCACGGTGCCGTTGCCCTCGGTGACGTCGTGCCAGCGGGCGCCGGCGAAGAACGCGTCCAGGGCGGCCCGGACGGCGGTGGTGAGCTCGCCGGTGTACGGGCCGGCCGCGTCGGGGTAGTAGAACTGGATGTAGTAGCCCACCTGCAGGTAGAGCGCCAGCTGCTGGATGCCGGCCGAGTTGTCGCCGGTGTAGCCGGCCGCCAGGTCCTTGAAGGCGGCCGCGACGGACAGCATCCGGGACTGCCGGAAGATGGTCGGGTCGGCGCCACCGCTGCTGTACAGACCCCGGATGCACTCCGGGGTCGAGCTCTTGATGAACGCGACCAGGTCGGCCCCGGTGCGGGCGGCGAAGTCGGCCGGGGCGCAGGACTGCGCGGCGGCAGCGGCCGCGTCCGCGCCGGACAGGGCCTGCGGGGCAAAGGACTTGGGCGCGGCGGGGGCGGCGGTCGCGGCCGTGGCGGCCGTGGTGGCCGGGCCGCCCATGAGGCGCTCGCCGATCAGCGCCGGGGGCAGCGGGGCCGCGGGTGCGGCGGGCTCCTCGGAGCCCGTCGTCGTGCCGGCCGTGGGCGCGGCGGGTGCGGCGGGCGCGTTCGGGTCGGTCTTGGTCGAGGTCGGGTTCGTGGCGGCCGCGGTCAGGGCCGGGCCGGCGGTGACGGCGGCGGGTGCCGCGAAGGCCTGGGCCGGCAGCACGGCGGTGGCCGTGGCACAACAGGCGACGACGCCGGCCGCGAGCGTGGAGAGTCTTGTGCGCAGGAGCACGCCGAGTCCTTCTTCGAGTGGGGGCAGCCCGACGTGGGGTCGGACTGAGTGAAGGAGATGAGGAGATTGGCGTGGATCCTGTCACCGACCGGCCATCAGAACAATGTCACAGGTTATATGGCACATGATTTTCAGCCACCTCGCGCCCACCACGCCCCGGTACATGGCTGACCTGCGACGGTCGGGTCCGGGGCGGCGCAACGGACGGGCGCCGCAGGCCCGGCAGGTCACGAGCCGGGAGATTTGCCCGAGGCCGCCCGGGCCGACGGTCCACCCGGAGTGGCCGATCTCCGCCCCCACCGGGCCGCGGGCCCCTTCACCCCCACTCCGACCGCTCGGCCAGACGGCGATACCACCAGAACTCCGTGCGCCACCGGCGCCGGTGAGCGAAACGGGTCGGGGAGAGTGCGGCGCAGGAACACCGCATCCAGCGGCTTCACGAGTCGGCCGAGCTCGGCGCGCGCCGGCCCCGGCAGTCTCTCCAGGACCTCCTCCAGCACGTCGCGTGCGTGCCTGACGTCCTCGAAGGAACACCCCGAGCACGAGCAGGACGACTCCCGCGGGTACAGCGGACGCCTCCCCGGCGGATGCAGGAACTCGCGGTATCGCCGCACTGCCCGGTCGGTGGCCCCCGGGCGCAGGTAGAAGCCGGCGCTCAGGCGCTCGACCCGGTACACCGCCCGGCTCGCCCCGGCGGAGAGCCCGTGAATCCGGAACGGCGGGGCCGGCCCCCAGATGCGGGGGACCGGTCGCTCAGCGCGCAGCGCGCGTGGACGCCTACGCGGCATCGGCCTTTCGACACATGATCACGGGAGTCATGATGCCAGGTGGGACGCCGCCGCCGCACCCGGCTTCCGGCGACCGTTGGCGACGCGGACGCCCGCGTGAGGTCGCTCCTGGCGGAAGTTCATCATGGATCGTGACGGGCCGTTCCGTCCGATACGCCCGGTCCGTACGTCCGTGACCTGGACGGTGTCCGGACCGATGCGGCGGCACGGGTGGACACCTGGCTGCCACGGGCCAGGTCGCAGGCCCGGCTGGCGCCTCCTGGCGCCCCGCGTGACCGGCAAAATGACCAGCTGAACACCTCATCGGACAGACATCGACCGCCGGATGTCGTCGGCGATGATGTCGCCGGGCGGTCTGGAACCGGTAGACCTTCAGTCGCTGGTGGGGCCGGCCATGATGGTGGCGCGTGGGGGTCGGACGCGCCGACGCCCCGGGGTGCACCGTCTCAACCCTGCGACGGCGTCCAGAACGCGGTGATCCTCGCTGCTCCGGGCCCGATCCTCTGCCAGGAACCGTCGAACTCGAGGACGGCCACGGAGGCGGTCGGGAACCCGGACTCCTCCACCCGCCGCGAGAGGTCGCCGTCGGTCGTACCGACAAGGAGCCGGACCAGCTCGGGCAGGCTCGGATTGTGTCCGACGACGACCAGGTCGCCCACGTCGTCCGAAGTCTCCCGCACCATCGCGACCAGCTCGCCGATTCCCGCTTCTCCCCGATGGATCCCCACACTGAGGTCGTAGAGCCGCTGCTCGTGGACCGTCTCGGAGAGCCGCGGCAACGCGGCGCCCACGCGTTCCCAGGTCTCCCTGGTCCGGCGGGCGCCGGACACCCGCGCGAGATCGGGCGTGATACCGGAACCCGCGAGCCATCGTCCGGTCCGGGACGCCTCCGCCCGCCCCCGCTCGTCGAGACGCCGTTCCTTGTCGACCGCCGTCGCCCGTTCGGCCTGCGCATGACGGATCAGGACGAGCCTCCGGCCGGTACCCACGATCACGTTGACCTCCCCATGTCCGCGGGCCGTGGTGCGGCCCGCGGAATCACTTGATCCTTTGTATCCGCACACTACCCGGCACGGGTGGCAGCAGCGGAGCCACGTGCTTCCCCGGGCCGTCCAGAACAAGATCACCACGCACCCGGACGCCCTGCCGACCAAGATCGCCGAACGCAAGACCTGTGACTCGATTCATTCTGAAGCGATCAGCAAGGTCCCGCGCTGGAGATCCGTCGTCAGTTGTGCGTGAGCATCGGGACCAGGCCAGAACCGGCATCTGGGACTGCAAGGGCTGCCGGACGATGTGTCCGTCCACGCCGCGGACCCACGGTTCACCGACTTCACGCGCCTGGTGCAGGAGACCCCGCGCTGTGCGCTCTCGGTGGCATTGGTACGACCGGGTGCCGGATCGGGGCCGCGTAGACAGCTTCCAGGGTGACCGGCCCCCAAACCATGTGCATCGAACGCTCGGGCGAAAGCCGACCTCCGACGGACACGGCGCCCTCATGCTGTCAGAGAGGGGTGGACGGGGGCGGGATGCGGGCCAGGAGTTCGTGGGCGGCCCGGGTCAGATGTGCGGGAACATCGTCCGGGTATGCGGCGCCGGCGGGGTCCATGAGCGCCACCATCGCATCGACCATGGGTGCCAACTCCTCGCATTTCCCGTAGGCTTCGGCCACATCCTCGACGATGAGTGAGGCGCCCTCGACGGGGTCGAGCCACCCGTCGACGATCTCGGCGGCCCACCAGCGGGCGAGCGCCAGCCGCCCCTCCCAGTAGTCCTCGGGCGAGTGGAAGCCGAAGCCGAGCTCGTCCATCACCTGGTCGAACAGCTCCGGGGCCTTGTCCTCCTCACCGCGAAAGAGCGCGGCGAGGAGGACCAGCGACGGGGTGTCCACGCCGGCGACCAGGACGCGGAGCGCGGCCCGGATCAGAAGATCCGGTTCAGCGCGTCGGCCGTTGACCCACCCGTGGGCGATCTCCCGAAGTTCCTGCACCGCCTCGGCCGCCGTCGCGGGGGCTTCGCTCGTCGTCATGGCGGCATGATGCCACGGCCCTCCGACGGTCGGTCGGCGGATATCACGCGGTCGGGTCCGGCGCCGCCCGTCGGCGAAGCCTTCGTGCGGGTGGCGCAGGGGCGACCGGGGGCTGCCGAGCGGGAGGGCCTTCGGCGTCCGGTCCTCGGGGAAGAGAGCGGCGAGAGGGCCGCCGACCCGTCGCGCTTGAACCACACAGACCTGCGCCCGAACCTGAGGATGGCACGCGGACGCGACTCCAGGTCGATCTTCGGTGTCAGCAACCTTGATCATCTGGCGTCGCGTCGTTCGTTTCTGCTCGGACACCTCACCCCGAAGCTGGTGAACCGTCACGTCCCATCTCCTGAGAACGCATCAGCCCTGCACGGGGCCTGAACCGGTATTCAACTGGGCAGCACCTCTGAACGACACCGTCCTGGACGGAGTTCCACGCCCAGCAATGCTCAGGGCAATTCCAGCGACGACGACGCGGGCTGGGGTGACGAGCAGCGGTCCCGCTGGTGGGTCGTGGGAGTTGGCGCTCGGTTCCCGGAGTGCGCCCAGGATTCGGGCGGACAGCGCGATGAGCCGCAAGCATCTGATCATGCCCGGCTCATTGGCGGCTTTTGCATTGGCTTTTCATTCAATTGGCGGTTCTGGTCATTGGTGCCCGGGCTCCGGCTCGGTTCCACGATCGGTGAACGGTATCCGTGTTTCCGATCCCGGGATTCGTGCTTGATGTTTTCCATTGCGGTGAGTGGAGTGTTTTTGGGGTTAGGGGAAGATGTTGTGGCCGGGGGTGAGGGTGTGGGTGGGGTCGTAGGTGTTTTTGGCGTTGGTGAGGGTGGTCCAGTGGGGGCC
>NZ_JBHVRT010000015.1:0-100283 GCF_042885555.1 Kitasatospora sp. NPDC058048
GTCCAAGCACACCTGCTCGAACTCCTCGACATCGACGAAACCCGACCCCGCTGGCTGGAAACCTAAAACCCCATGTGCGAAGTCTGGGTCTAGACACCGGGAGAGCCGATGACCGCACCCGTCGAACACCACCGGACGACCCGCGCCGCGGTGCCCGCCGTCTACCTCGAATCGCCGTTGATCGTCGACATCTGCGCCGCCCTGGACACCATGCTGACCGGCCAGTGGGCGGCCCTGGACACATTGCCCGCGCTGTTCGACCCGGCCGCCTCGGCGGGACCGTGGCTCGCCCACGTCGCCGGGGCCCGCACCCTTCCCGACTTCACGCCCGATCAGCGGAGGAAGGCCATCACCGAGGCCTTCGCGATCGCGGCCGCCCGCGGCACCGAAGCCGGGCTGCAACGCGAGGCGAAGGAGGTCTACGGCTGGACCGTCACCTCGAAGGTCACCGAGGGCACCCTGGTCGTCACCCTCACCGACCCTGCCGTTGCGGAGGCGGACAAGCCCAAGCAACACGAACGCCTGTGGGCGCTGGCCTCCGCACACCGACCGGCCCACCTCAGACTCCAGGTCGTCCCCTGAGCCGAGCCCTGCCACGTGACGCCGAAGGAGGCCCCCATGGATGCCCCACCGCCCCCTCGCCTGGTCGGACCGGTCACGGACGAACAGGCCGTGAAGTTCCTGCAGGACGAGCACCCCGACTGGCAGAACCAGGCGGACGACCCCGGACACCTGTTGCTCGAGGCCTGTGCCCGGATGGCCGCCCTGGCGGCCGACCGGGTCAACCAGGCCCCGGAGAAGGCATGGTGGTCGCTCCTCCGCGACCTGGGGGTACACCCCTACCCGGCGACCGCCGCCCGCACCGACGTGTCGTTCACCCTGGGCACCCCACCGGCCGATCCCTTCCGGATCCCCGCCGGCACCCGCGTCCAGAGCACCGCTCCCGCCGCGCCCGTCCCGTTCGTCACGACACGCGAGATGCCGGTGCCCTCACTGGCCGGCGCCACCACCTGGATCTGCCAGGCGACCGACCAGGGCCTCGATTTCGTCGGGTTCCCGGCGGGCGACCCGGGAGCGGTCCTCACCCATCCCGAGCAGCTGCTCCTGGTCCTGCCCGCGCCGGTGCCCGGCCACGACATCCGTGTCGGCCCGGCCGCGACGTCCGGCTGGCAGCAACTCGCCTCGTGGACCTGGGAGTCGTGGAACGGAAACGGCTGGACGGCCTGCCCGGCACCGGTCGTCGGCCAGTACGGCCTCGATGTGAGTGTCCCCGGCGACCAGGTGGCGGGCCACTGCGTGATCGTGACTCCCCCGCTCCTGCTCGTACCGCACGACTTCGTCCGTGTCGGGCTGGTCCGCGTGCGTCACACCGGCAAGGACCACCCCTCGGCCCCGGTGGCCGGCCTCGCCGCCCAGCGGGTCTCCCGCGTCACCGTCCCGGTCCTGCAGGCGGAGATCGTCCTGGACGACCGCGTGGGCCTCTCCACCGGGCACCCCGCCCAGCGCTTCCCCCTCGGCCGCGCCCCGCTGCCCGGGCAGGTCCTCACCCTGGAGACCGTGCAGGGCACCGACCGCCGAACCTGGCAGCAGGTCACCTCGTTCGCCCGCTCCGGGCCCGACGCTCCGCACTTCCGCCTCGCCCCGGCAACGCACGAGATCGTCCTCGGCCCCCTCCACAAGGACCGGCAGTACGGAGCGGTACCACCCGTCGGCGCGCAGCTGGTCCTGCCGCGCTACCTCAGCGGCGGCGGCCTCCGCGGCAACGTCCCCGCGAACACCCTCACCACCCTGCCCACCGCCGTACCCGGTGTCACCGGCGTCACCAATCCCCGCCCCGCCGTCGGCGGACGCGACCAGGAACCGCTCGGCTCCGCCGCGCGCCGCCAGAGCCTCACCGACCTCCTGCCCCCGCGGGCGGTCACCCCGGCCGAGTACGAGGACCTCACCATGCACGCCCCGCTGGGCATCGCCTCCGCACGCTGGGTCCCGCCGGAGACGGCCGAGGTGCTCGCCCCGCACGGCCCCTGGCAGCCCGGCACCCCGACCCGCGCGACGCTGGGCTTCACGTGGACGCCCACGAGCACGTCGAAGGCCCCGCTGAGGCTTCCTGCGGGGACCGTCTTCACCGGAACGGACACCACAACGAAAACGACGACGACCTGGACCAGCCAGGCGAACCTCGACATCGCCGTGACGGCCCAGACCTACATCGACAAGGGCGGCAAGCTCGTCGAGACCGAGACGAGCGACACAACCACGGTGGACTACCCCACGGTGTACATCAGAGTGCCAGGAGCAACACTCGGTCGTCTGAGCCCTGGTGACTCCCCCTTGAACATCTGGGTCCGCTTCACCCACCCCGACGATCAGCTCGACACCAAGACATGGTCCGTGAGCACTCTGCGCGGTGGCTGGAACAGCTCCGTACTCGCATCCGATTTTCGGTGGACCGTTGAGAACGCGGAGCTTGGCGCGGTCTGGCTGCGGGCGGTCGTTCCCGACGGCGGCGTGGAAACGCCGTTTCCCGTTCCCGCCGGAGGCGACCTGTGGATACGGGTCTCCAGCTACCCCGGAAGCAAGTCCCCTCACAAACAGGCGTCGGTCTACTTCACCAACCGCACCGTCGACCTCGTCCAGGACCAACTGGTGCCTCCCACGGGCAGCCACTCCGTACCGCTGACGAAGGTTCAGGACGGCCTGTACAAGGCAACGGTCTTCAGCCCGGCGCCCGACGACGAACTCCCCACCCTCACCGTCGGCAACGCCCCGTACAACCTGGTGGACAGCCTCCTCGCGGCGGACCCCAGCTGTGACGCCATGCTCGACCGCGGCACGGGGGACGTCTTCCTTCTCCTGGACGGCCACCCGACAACGATCGACGTCGCCACCGGTGCCTATCCCTCCCGTACGCACAAACCGCTCGGCACGACCACCCAGTGGCACTCGGGCGCCCTCGCCCAGGACCTCGTCCAGACCTCCCTCACGACGGTGCCGGGCGCAGCCGGCCGGTACGGGCCGCTCCCGGCCCCCGTCGTCAGCCTCGTGGTGACCCCCACCGCCTCGCCCGGGCCCGACAACGAGCTCCGCCCGGACCAGCTCATCGTCTCCCCGGAGGAGATCCTGGTCCTGACCGACCACCTGGCGGCCTACCAGGCCCCGGGTATCGGCCTGCACATCCTGCCGCCGGCCCTGATCGGTGTCTCCGTCGACTGCGAGCTCGTGCCGGCCGGCCTGGACGAGCACGGCCGTCGCGACCTCGTCGACTCCGTGAAGCGGGTGCTCAACGGACGTCTGAACCCGTACACCGGCGCCCCCGCCGTACCGGGCTGGCCCGCCGGCACCACGTTGCACGTCGGGGACGTCTACGCGCTGCTGGAGCCCCTGGCGGGCATCCGCTTCATCAAATCCATCACCCTCTACCGGGTCGACCTCCACACCGGCTCGCGCCGGGGCACGTTCACCGTGCTCCCGCTGGAACCGCACGAGACGGTCCTGTCCGTCGGCCACACGGTCCGCTTCGTCTGAAGGACGGCTCCCCATGGGCAATCCCGTCATCCGTACCGGCGACACCCTGGTGGTCGAGATCCCCGGGGCGATCATCCCCGCCCTCCTGAAACCCGTACCCCTCACCGGTTCGAGCCGGACGACCTCCGTCGAGAAGGGCACCGCGTGTCTGGAGGGCGACGAACTGCCCGCCGAACTGCGCGGCCCCCTGCCCTATTCCACGACGGCCTACATCGGGGGGAGCGGGACCCTGACCCTCACCCTCGGCAGCGACGACAGAACCGGGACGACCACCTGCGACGGCAAGACGCTGCTCACCGCGGGCGCGGAATTCAAGGCGACCTTCGACGTGTCCAAGAACCCCGCCAAGCAGTCGAATTCCTCGGACCCGGACCTGCTCAAGTCCGGAACCGCGCACTTCGTCACGGCGAACCGCTCGACCAGCGCCCGGTAACGGGAGGAGCCCCGGCCCATGCCCTCCGATCCCGAGACCCGGACCGTCCGCCTCACCACGCCCGACGCATCAGCCGACCCGCCCGACGCCGACGTGGTGGAGGTCGCTCCCGGCATCGGCGTCGCACTCGGTGCGGACGCCGAGACACTCGCCCGCCGCACCGGAACGTTCGGCCACCGCACCCTGGGATGCACGGTGGCGTCCGAAGCCGAGACGGAGAAGCTCCGGACGGTCGAGACCTCGTGGGCTCCCGACCACCGGTTCGTCGACTACGTGCGGGAGCTGCTGGACGACCTGCGCGGACCACCCGCCGTCCCGCGCGCCGCCGCGGCCGTCGGCCGCCACCCTGGCCGGACGCTCGTCGACGCCCTCGCCTCCGGCGCCTTCCCGGGGGGCGGGTCCGACCCCGGGACCCGCCGGCTCGTCCACGCCCCGGGGCAGACGCTCACCACGCCCGAGGGCACTCCCTCCCGGCTGCGCGTCGTCATCGCGATGGGCCAGCACGGCTGGGACTGGTGGACGGCCCCGGGGAGCGCGCAGCACTCCCAGAACGGGACCGGCACCTGGTCGGTCGTCTCGGTGCCCTACCGCCGCACCTTCAGCGAGGACTCCTACGTCATCCCGCCGACCACTCTGTTCGCCCACCAGCTGGTCCACGCCGTACAGATGAACCAGGGCCGCTACGACCCGCGCGTCGCATCCGGCGTGATCCAGGCGGGTGGCCGTCAGTTCAAGAAGGCGGACATGCCCGTCTCGGAGATCGAGGCGCGCGGCAAGGCCACGCAGTTGCGCCATCTCACCCTGGGCGGCGAATCCGCCACCGACACGACGGCGACGGCACTACGGCCCGAACGCACCTGCGAAGCCCTGGAGTTCGTGGGGGAACTCGTCAGCGACTCCACCCCGAACCCGGCGGGGCGGGGCCTGCTCGACCCGGTCGAGGAGTTGCACCGGGCGCGTCGGGACACCGCCGACCTGTCCGAGCGGGTCATCGCCAAGCACCTCAATCTCCCCTATCAGGAGCCGTTCCGCCACGACGTACAGGTGTCGTACGAGATCCATCTCCGGAGCGCCCTCGGCCGGCTGAACACGAAGATCGCCCGGCAGACGGGCATCAAGTCGCACCGGGGCCGCACCGTGGCGATCGACAAGCCCAACTCGGTCAGACGGTTCCTCCGCCACCGACCCGCCAACCGGGAACTGAACCGCCTGATCGGGCAAGGCCTGATCGAGATCGGCCGCGACATCAAACAGTGGGAGGACCTGTTCATCAGCGGCAGCCGGCAGAAGCGCATCTACCAGGCCATCCACAACCTCGTGTGGTCACCGGTCGCCCTGACGCACCTCAGCTGGCTGCTGCTCCTCCTGATGGGCAATCCCGCCACGTTCGTCGGCGGCCTCACCGCCTCGGCGCTGGTGGCCGTCGTCGGCGCCGCCCTGGTCTGGGCCACCGAGGCCTCCCGGTACAACGCGCTGCCCGGGGTGCGACGCACAATGGGGAACCTCAAGGAATCCCTGCTCACCCGGAGGCCGCGAGGACTCCCGGAGCTCCAGCCCCCGGCCGGCCCCTCCGCAGCCGAGGTGCCCGCCACCCCGGCAGCCGAGCACCGCACGACGGTCCTCCTGCCGCGCGACGACGGCAACGAACCCCTCCGGATCCCCGTCGCCGTCCTGCCCGGCTTCCCGGGAATCGCCGTCGCCCTCACGCACGGCGCCCGGGAACTGGCCGAACACACCGGTCTCCTCGACCGGCGCACCCGGGAGTGCACCCCGCTGCCCGCCCCGGCCCGGCAGCGTGTCGAGGAGCAGGCACCCGGCAGACCCGTCGTCGACGCCGGTTTCGTGGACTACGTGACGGAGTTGCTCGACACGCTGACGCACAGCCCCTCCGCCGAACTGCTGCTGCGCGGCGTCGCGGAAGCCGGACCGCTGCGGCAGGAGGGACAGCTGGAAACGGACCCGGACGACACTCCTTGGCAGCCCGCCGCAGACATCCGCGTGGTCGTCGCCATGGGCTCCGACGGGTGGGACTGGTGGTCCGCCCCGGGCGACGCGCGACGTGCCCGCGACGGCTCCGGGACCTGGTCGATCACGTCCGTGCCGTACCGCCGCACCTACACCGAGGGCCCCTACCCCATGCATCCCGCGGTGCTCCTCGGCCACCAGCTGGTGCACGTCGCACACGCCCACCACGGCTGCCTCGACCCCGAGGAGACCACCACGCGTGTCGCGGGCCGCCGTACGGCCTACCTGCCCGGGCACGAGTACGAACACCTCGCCCGCGGCATTCACCCGTACTCCACCGGACACGCCCCGACCCAGCCCGCCATCGCCCGGAGCATCGCCGCGGCCGAAGCCCTCCGTCCCTGGGAGGCGGACGAGGTGGACCCGGAAGCGTTCGAAGGGCCACAGACCGCGGGACCGTCCCTCAAGGACGTCCGCACCCGCACCTCACGGATCTCCGAACGGACCATCGCCGAGGAGCTGGGGCTCGACCCGCAGCGCTCCTTCCGCGACAAGGAGCAGTACACCCAGGAACTCGACATCCGCGAGACGCTCGAACGCCTGGCCACCTTGCTGGCGCCGATGGCCGAGGCCAGGAAGCCCGGCCTGTTCCGCCGGGCCGTGACGTTCCGCGGACCGCCGTACGAGGTGTACAAGCTCAAGAAGGAGAAGGTCGCGAAGAAGGGCCTCAGGGTCGACATCCGCCGTGACCTGCTGCCCGCGGAGCGCCGACGCACCCTGGTGGCCAAACGCTATGGCAGACCGGCGGTGATGTACTACCCGAAGCTGGCCGGCAAAGCGGTCGCGGGTACCCTCGGGGGCCATGCCGTCTCGCTGGTGGGGAAGTTGTTCCTCCGCGCCTCGGTGATCAATCGCGTCCGGCACCTCGCCGCCATCGAACGCCGCTACTACCGGCCCCGCCGCGGCGCACGCCGGGAACCCGCCGCCGAGGAATGGGCGCCGGAGTCGAGCGACGCGTTCTCCGAGCACCTCGACGAGGTCCTCGCCGACGCCCTGGAGACGGTGTCCTTGGAAGACCCCGACAGCCCCCGCACCGGTGCCGGCCGCCGGGCCCGGGTGGTGTTCACCCCCGAGCGCGAGGACGACGGCGCACGGCAGACCGGTACCGCGGACACCATCCTCCCCGACACCGGCCCCGTCCCGGGGCCGAGCACACAGATACCGCAGGACCCGTGGAACGGCCGGCCCATCGCCCCCCGGGTGCTCGGCGTGCCCACTCCGCCCACACCGCAGGCACCGGGCGCCCGGCGCCCGCCCAGGTTCGCCGGCACCCGCAACAAATCCCGCCGACTCGTCTGAGCCTGCGAGACAAGCCCGTTGGGAGAGCACCATGAGCTGGCAGAGCGATTTCCGCGCGAGCGCGTACAGGTACATGACACGGGACGGGTCGGGGAAGGTACGGGGCAACCGCAAGGCCCACAGGACATCGAAGCGAGAACGTCGGGAGACTGAACGCAACCGGAGGCGGGAGCCGGAGAGACAGTGGACAGCCGCCGAGCAAGCCGTGTTCGGGCTCTTCCTGTTGAGTCAGTTCGAGGGTCTCCTCCCGCCCTCCGAACAGCGCCCCCGGGGAGCCGGCCGGCCCGGTGAACGGGAGGACAGGGAAGCCCCGGTGCCCGAACAGGCCAGTACCACCGGCCCGTTCGAGGATCTCGGCACATCCTCCGCGACCGGTACGTGGTTCCCGGCCGCGGACGAGATCGGGGCCTGGCTGCCATCGCTCCCATCGCTGTCATGGCCTCCCGGCGCCGACGCCGTGTCGATCCCGGGCATGGCGAACCGCGTCGTCCACTGGGGGACGGGGTACAGCGGCCAGATCAAGGCGGGGTACGACACCCACCAGGGAAGCCACCCCCTCGATGCGTACATCCGCAACGTACCCGTGGGCGCGGGACCCCTGCTCAGCGTCAAGGACGCCGCGGAGAAACGGGACTCCTCCCAAGTGGTTCTGCAGACGGCGATCCTCTTCATGCAGGCCCTCTCCCTGGCCCAACCCTGGCTCGGACCGGCGTCGCTCGCACTCGACCTGCTCGGGGGACACCTGATCAACGTCTACCGGGAGGCGAAGACCTACGAGGAATTCATGGCGAAGTGTGACGAGGCCGCTGCCCTGGTAATCGAAGGGGAAGCCCAACTGGGCCGCCGACGGATCCTCCTGGGGAGCGAGCACGTCAACGCGACGGTCTGGGGCAACAAGAGGACTGAAGGCGAAAGAGAGCTTCTGGAGGGTCTCCGACGTCGACGGCAGAGGATGTGGGAGGCATGCGTCAAGGCGTCCAATGTCCCGGAGCCCAAGCGTCGCGGCCAACCCCGCACCGTCGACGACGACATGCCGAAATCCAAACAGGCGATCGAGAAGCAGCAGTCCTGGCCGCTTGAGGCGGTGCCATGGCGCCGGACCGCCGGGCCGCCGGTCCTTCTCGAGGAACCCTTCGTCCACGGTCCCGCCTCCCTGCCGGAGGGATCGTTCGCCGCCCCCACGACGAACGTTTCGGCATCGACCTGGCCTGTTGAGATGTTCTTCGCGGCCGTTCCCCGTTCGTCCGGGATCCTGACGGCCTACAACTACGGCGCGTTCACGGCACACGAGGCGACGGCGACCTCGGGCCTCTCCCTCGGTCCCGAAAGACGTCTGGACCAGCTGGCGTCGACGACCCGGCTCGCCAGCGGCCGGTACGGCGAGAGCCGCCGGAGCGACGCCTATCCACTCGCCGTGTTCCCTCACAATGACGCACTCGTCGTACTGGACACGAAGTGGAAGTTCGAATACGGCGGCGAGGGGCAGCCCGAAGGCACCGTCCTCACACTCATCGAGAACCCCCTGTCGCCCAGCCCGAAGGCAGTACCACTCAAACTCCCCGTCAACTTCACCGCCGACGACATGACGATCATGTACTCCTTCCAGGGAAGCGGATACGTCTTCGAGGCCGAGTATGACAACGGGACTCGGATGCGATTCAATGCGACGACGGGTCAGGTCCTCAAGAAGTACCACCCCGCCAGAAAGACCGGCCATCGCAGGAGAGAGAAAATCACACCCCTGCGCAAAGAGATAGGGAGAGCAGTCCGCGAGGAGAACTGGCGGCGCAAGAGAGCCGGCGCGAACCCGTACTCCGCCGTCGCAATTTCCCCCGCTTCGACCCCTGGCATCGTGATCGTCACTCTGGAAATCGTGACGCCCGAAGGCGCCGACTGGACGTACGCGGAGTTCGACCGGAAGAAGCGCACATTCCTCCCCCTGCCGCCGGCCCCCCGCTCCTCCGCATCGATGCCGCCGCTGCCGCCCATGAGAGAACCGTACTCGCACTACGACCCGGCGTGGCACCCCGAGCCCCAGAACTACACCGTCGAAGGATATTACGAGGCGCACCCCACCGACCCTGCACGGCTCCTCCTGCGGCTCAATGACAATCGCGTGTACTCCGTCCCCCTCTCCGAGGAGATTCGCACCGGCCTCTCCCTCAGCAACAGAACGGAGCTGTCAAAACTGGGGGAGAAACAGCGACTGCTCAACGCCGGACACTGGCAGGGTCCGACCGGGCAGGACGCACCGGTTGCCTCGTACACGCGCGGCGGAAAATCCTACGCGTTCGACTACAAGCGCAGATTTTTCCCCACCGAAAAATCAGGAGATCATTTTCTGGCGGAGTACGGCGACATCGACAGCACCGACCCGAAAGCCAGAACGATCACTCCTTTCCCGCGTGGCCTTGCGTTCGACAACCTCACCAGCACCTACGCCGCCCCGGGGGACGATCACGTCATCTACGCGGAATACCGCGACGGAACGTTCGTCCGCTTCGACATCGAGCGCGACAAGGAGCTCTACCGGGGGACGGTGCACAAGAACAGTCCCAGCCCATTCCACCGCAGCGAGGTGCCCGTCGAGATCCGGCAGGAGTTCCTGAGCGAGCTCAAGCTGCGCCTGAGGAGCGACAAGAGCATCCCGGTGGTGTCCGCCGACTACACCGACACCCCGGGAACGTACAACGTCACGACCCAGAACGGAGACAGTGTCACGGTCGACAAGGCGCCCTTCATCGAGCGGGTGACCGCCGGCCCCGACGGCACTCTCCTCGTCCAGATCGCCGACCTCGGCCGCACCACGGCCGCTCCGGAGCTCATGGTCTTCGATACCCGCACCAAGAAGTTCCGCCACTGGTGACGAGGATCGCAGGGCCCCCGGGAGACCACGCCGGCGGGCATTCCCCACGGCTCGTACGGTTCAGGCCTCTGGGTCGAGCGTCCGCCGCGATTCGAACCCGTAGCCGACGTCGTGTCCCCAAGGCACCAATGCGTGCCACCACTTGCCGACCTCGACCTTGAATCCGTCCTCGGGAGCGGGCAGACAGTGGCGCTTCTCGACGTCTTTGGCCAACTCCTGGCCGACCCGGCCGTAGAACCCCTGGGGGTCCTTGCTGTACTGCGGATTGTCGTGCGGATCCGGATCGAATCCATAGACCTCGCGCAGGGTCTGTTCCTTCCTGGCACCGTCCGCGCGAGTCGCCTCTACCCGGATCTCGACCTTGACGCCCCGGCTCCGTCCATGGCTTCTCATCTCCCGCACGTCAGCCGGGCCGGTGGTCACGGTCGACACCGGTGCGCGGCGCGGCGATGTCTGCGGGACGATCGCCGGAGCACCAGCCACGGAGGTCGTGACGGCCTCCGCCCTTTTCCCCTTGCCGGCGGCCTTCGACTTCCTCTTGGCGCTCTTGTACACCATCGCTGCTCCTGAATGCCTGTCAGCCGACCGGCACGGTGGCGGCCGTCGAGCAGGCGCAGCCATCGAACCGGTGAGGCGCGGAACGACGTCGGACGAGCGTGAACCGATCCGGGCGCTGCGTTCAGTATGCGACGCCGTGGCCGGTGTCGCATGCCTCAGCGGCGAGGCAGACCTGCCGGGTCAGGTGGACGGCCACGGCGTCCAGGACAGCGTCCGGCAGATCCTAGCGCTGCGGGAACCCCTGTGTTCCGCCGCCCAGGATGGCCAGCGCCTCGCGCGCCGCCAGGCGGCCGGCGGTGCGGAAGGAGTGCTCGCGGGAGTCGACCAGGTGCACCACGGTGTGGTGCACCACCAGCGCCAACGCCACCGGGGTGCCGGGCAGTTGCTCGGACAGCTCCGCGCGCACGCCCTCGGCCAGGGCGGCGTGGAAGCGCTCCAGGTCCCCGGGCTCCGGGTCGCCCCGGACCGTCGCGTCCGGGGCGGACTCGACGTGCAGGCCCTCCTCCCAGGGCTCGAAGTCCACGGTGACGATCGCGACGTCGCCCGGGCAGCTCGTCTGGTGGACGTAGCGGGCCCGTACGCCGCGGACCGGGCGGGGCGGGAAAGCCTGCTGCTCGGCGGTCACCGGGTCAGGAGTGCTCGATCTCGACGGAGGTGATCACCACGTCCTCGACCGGGCGGTCGCTGTCGGTGGGGGTGGTGGCGATGGCGTCGACCACGGCCTTGGAGGCGGCGTCGGCGACCTGGCCGAAGATGGTGTGCTTGCGGTTGAGGTGGGCGGGGGTGCCCACCGTGATGAAGAACTGCGAGCCGTTGGTGCCCGGGCCGGCGTTGGCCATCGCGAGCAGGTACGGCTTGGTGAAGAACAGCTCCGGGTGGAACTCGTCCGCGAAGGAGTAGCCCGGGCCGCCGGCGCCGGTGCCGGTCGGGTCGCCGCCCTGGATCATGAAGCCCGCGATCACCCGGTGGAAGAGCGTGCCGTCGTAGTACGGGCCCTGGCCCGGCCCGCCGGTGCGCGGGTCGGTGTACTCCCGGGTGCCCTCGGCGAGTTCGGCGAAGTTGCGGACCGTCTTCGGCGCGTGGAACGGGAACAGCTCCAGGCGGATCGGGCCCGCCGTGGTGTGCAGGGTGGCGAACCGGGCAGTGGCCACTGGGTGACTCCTCGGGTACGGCTGACGGGTGGGGCCCGTACGGCCCGGTGCGGTGACCTGGGCCGTTCGGCTACCGCATCCTGGCACAGCCTCCGCCCGCACGGCCGAACCGGGTGGGACGATCCGGACGTCAGACGTAACAGGACGTCGAGCGAAAGGCGGGTGGTCGTGATGGTCGGTGCGGTTCTGGTGGGAGTGCTGGTCCTGGTCGTCGCGGGGTGCGGCTGCGTGGTGTGGGCCGACCGCGGCGGGCCGCCCTGGACCCGGGTGGTCGCGGCCCTCACCCTCGGCGCCGGGAAGGCGGTGCGCAGCTACCAGCGCCGGCGGCCCCGCCGGGTGGGGAACGGCGGCGGGGACAGCGGCGGGGACGGCGGGGACGGCGGCTGAGCCGCCGGGCGGGGGCGGGCGGGGCGGAACGCACCGCGCCCCCGGCCGCCGGGGTGACGGCGGGCGGGGACGCGCGGGGAGGCGGGCTCCCGGGGTGTCAGCTCTTGGTGGAGCGGCGGCGGGCGGCCACGACCATCGCCGCGCCCGCGGCGAGGGCCGCGGCGGCGCCGCCGGCCTCCCAGCCGAGCCCGTCGCTGCCGGTGGCGGCGAGCGTGCCGGAGCCGGTGCTGCCCGTGGTGCCGGTGCCCGTACGGGTGCCGGTCGTGGTGCCGGTGGTGCCGCCGGTGCCGGTGGTGCCGCCGCCGGTCGTGGTCTGGGTGAGGCCGGCGGGCTGGACGGTCTGCGGCTGCTGCCCGGAACCGTCGGTGCCCGTGCCGGTGCCGTTGCCCGTGCCCGTGCCCGTGCCCATGCCCGTACCGGCGCCGTTGCCCGGCTTGGTCGTGGCGGCCTCGTCCTCGGCCCTGGCCTTGGCCCAGCCGTCCTTGAGGAAGGCCAGGATGTCCGCGTAGCTGCCCTCGAAGGCGGCCAGGGCGGCCTTCTTCACCGCGGGGCCGCCGGTCTCGATGATCTGGGAGACCTTCACCCGGTTGTCGCTCTCGCGCAGGACGGGCAGCTCGACGGTCAGGAAGCGCCGCACGGCCTCGGCGTTGCCGTCCATGGCCTTCTGGGCGGCCGCGGCCGTGGCCGGGCCGGTCTCCTTGTCGGCGATGATGCGCAGCACCTCGACCCGGTCGTCCTCGAACTGGGCCTTGGCGAAGCCCTCGTTGAGGAAGGCCTCGACGGCCTCGTCGGTGCCGGCGTCCAGCGCCTTGCCGGCGGCCTCTCGCACGGCCGTGCCGCCCTGGCTCATGAGCTGGCTGAGCTTGACCCGGTTGTCGTCGGCGCGCAGCCTGGGCAGCTCGGCGGTCAGGAAGTGGCGCAGCTCGGCGGCGCCGCCCTTGAGGGCCTTCTCGGCGCCTTCGCGCACGCCGCGGCCGGTCTTGGGGTCGGCGAGGAGGGCCTCGACCTTGGCGCGGTCCTCGTCCTCGGCGCGGGCGACGTACTGGCCGGTCTTCAGGAAGTCGAGGATGTCCTGGTGTGTGCCGCGGAGGGCGGCCCTGGCGGCCTTCTGCACGGCCGGGCCGCCAACGGCGTAGATCTGGGAGACCTTGACCTGGTCGTCGATCTGTCGCTGCTCGGCGAGCTCGACCTCCAGGAAGTGCCGCAGCTCGGCGGCGCCGCCCTTGAGGGCCTTCTCGGCGGCCTCGCGCACGCCGAAGCCGCTCGCCGGGTCGGCGAGGATGCGCTGGACCTCGGCGCGGTCGCGCTGCTCCTGTCCGCTGCCGGCCCCGGGGGTGCCGTCCTCGGGGGCGGTGTCCTTGGCGGAGTCCGAGCCGGTGTCGGGACCGGAGAGGCCGATCGGCTTCGGGGCGTCGGAGGCGGAGGCCGTGGACGGGAAGAGGACAGCGGGGGCCAGGACCGCGGCGGCGACGACTGCGGACACCCGGGGCAGCTTCATCGAGAGCAAACCTGCTTCGTGTGAAGGGATCATGAACGACCCACAGCATAGATCCACTTTTACGATCGGCATACCAAATAAGTGCCGGTCCTCGACCCGCCCCGACCTGCCCTGACCTGCCCCGATCTGTCCGGCCTCCCCTTCCGCCTTCCCTCTTCCGGCACCGGGCCGCACCGGGCCGCAGCGGGCCGCACCGCGCCCCCTGCCCGTCGGAGGCCGCCGCTAGGCTCTGGCGGATGAGCTTCCACCTGGTCGTCGGACACGGGCCCGCCGGGGCCGCCACCGCCCGCCTGCTGGCCGAACAGGGCCACGAGGTCCGGGTCGTCACCCGCACCGGGCGCCCCGCCGGGCCGGCCGTCCCCGGCGTCGAGCATCTCGCCCTGGACGCGAGCGACCCCGCACAGCTGGCACCGGCCGCCCGCGGTGCCGCCGCCGTCCACGGCTGCGCCGCGCCGCCGCTGCCGCAGTGGGCGCGGCTGTGGCCGGCACTGACCGCCTCGCTGTGCGCGGCGGCCGAGGACAGCGGCGCGGTCCTGGTCATGCTCGGCAACCTGTACGGCTACGGGCCGGTGACCGGCCCGATGACCGAGGACCTACCGCTCGCCGCGACCGGCCCCAAGGGACGGGTACGGGCGGCGGCCTGGGAGCAGGCGCGGGCGCTGCACGAGGCCGGGCGGATCCGGGCGGTGGAGGTGCGGGCCTCGGACTTCTTCGGCCCCGGCGTCACCGACGGCGGCCACCTGGCGGCACGGGTGATGCCCGGTCTGCTGAAGGGCCGCCCGATCGCCGCCCTCGGCGACCCGGACACCGCGCACAGCTGGACCTACCTGCCGGACGTGGCCCGGGCGATGGCCGAGATCGCCGGCGAGGAGCGGGCCTGGGGCCGGGCCTGGCACGTGCCCACCGCCCCTCCCCTGTCGGCGCGCGCGATGGTCGACCGGCTGGCCGCCGAGGCCGGCGGCGGGCCGGTCGCGGTGCGCCGCCTGCCCTCGGCCGCGCTGGCCGTGGCGGGGCTGTTCTCCCCGCTGCTGCGCGAACTGCGGGAGGTGCGCTACCAGTTCGACCGGCCGTTCGTGGTGGACAGCTCCGCGTACGAGGCCGCGTTCGCGGTGCGGGCCACGCCGCTGGAGGAGCAACTGCGGGCGACGGTCGCCTGGTGGCGCGAGCGCGCACAGCCGTAGCACCGCACGGGCAACCCGCCTGCGCGGAAGTCACCGCGCCCGGTGGCTCCGCGGATCAGCGGCCCGCCGGGCCTCGGGAACAGCGCGAACGGGGGCTTACGGGGCGTGCGGGGCGTGCGGGGCGTGCGGGGCGGCGAACTCGCCGTCCACGGCGTCCCGTTCGTCGCGCCCGCGGCTTTCTCCCACCCCGGTCACCCGGCCGTCCGACGGGGGTCCGGGGGTGACACCGCCCGCAGCGAGTAGAGGACCGGGAGGTAGGAGTCGCCGAACGGGAGCCGGTAGGTGCCGTCGGGTCCCTGGGGCAGGATGCGGCGTGCGTCGAACGCGGCCTCGGTGTGTTCGGCGAGCCGGTCCACGATCAGTCCCGCTCCGGCGGCCGCCGTCACGATCTCGCCCACCGAATGCGGGTACTGCACCACTTCCTGCGCCGCCATCGGCAGGTCCGGGTCGGCGTACGTGCCCGTCACGGCCTCGCGCTGGGGCTCCCCGCCGCCGTAGGGCCAGTCGGCCACGAACGGCTCGTAGCTCGCCAGGGTCTGGAACGCCGGATGCAGGTCGACCAGCACCAGCCTGCCACCGGGCCGCAGCGCCATCGCCGCACCGCGCATCCACGCGTCGAGGTCACCGATCCAGCACAGCACCCCGTAGGTGGCGATCACGAGGTCGAACCCGTCCGCCAGGCCGGACGGCAGGTTCTGCGTGTCCGCCTCGATGAAATCGGCCACCAGACCGGCGCGCCCGGCCAGTTCACGCGCCCGGGCGATCGCCGCCGGCGAGAAGTCGACCCCGGTCACCCGGGCACCGAGGCGGGCCCAGCTCAGGGTGTCCATTCCGAAGTGGCACTGCAGATGCAGCAGGTCCCGACCGGCCACCTCACCGGCCAGCTCCCGTTCGATCCCGTGGAGCGTCTGCCGCCCGGCCAGGAACGAATCGACGTCGTAGAACACGTCATCGGGGGTCGTCCCGTGCGCCTTCGCCCGGGCGTCCCAGAGGGCGCGATTCGCGGCGAGCCCGTCGTCGAGAGACTTTCCGTTCATGTCCGCAGTCTGACAGGGCCCTTCTGCGAATCACCGTACGGGCCGGGCGCGGCGGCGGGGTGCCCGGAGCGGGACCAGGACCGGGACCGTGCGAGTTCCGCCGGTGGAGCCACCCGTGAGAGCATCGGCCGGTGCGCAGACTGACGGTCCTGGGGACGTGCGGCGCCTGGCCCGAGGCCGGGCGGGGCGCCAGCGGGTTCCTGCTGGAGTACGACGGGTTCCGGCTGGTGCTGGACCTCGGCTACGCGACGTTCCCGCGGTTGCTGGAGCACTGTGCCGCCGGGCACGTCGACGCCGTGGTGATCACTCATGAGCACCCCGACCACTGCGCCGACCTCAGTCCCCTGTGCCGCGCACGCTACTTCGCGCAGGAGCGGGGCGCCCGCCTGCCGCTGTACTGCACCCCCGGAGTGATCGGCCGGGTCCAGGCGATGGAACCGACCGAGGACCTGCTCGACGTCTTCGACGTGCACGCGCTTCCTTCGAGCCACCGGGTGGGGCCGTTCCGGCTCGATGCCGCGCTGCTGCCGCATCACGTTCCGCACGCGGGAGTGCGGTTGACCGCGCCCGGTCTGACCCTCGCCTACAGCGGCGACGCGGGAGCGGACCCCGCCCTGGCCCGGCTGGCCGCGGGAGCGGATCTGTTCATCGCCGGAGCCACCCTCCAGGGCCCGTCCGCCGACGGCGGCGACCCCCACCTGATGAGCGCCGCGGAGGCCGGGACGTGGGCGACCCGTTCCGGGGCCGAGCGCCTGCTCCTCACGCACTTCTGGCCCGGCAGCGACCGCACGCGTTCGACCGCCGAGGCCCGGAGCCGGTTCTCGGGCGAGGTGATCGCGGCCGAGGAGGGCATGGTGCTCCCGTTGTAGCTAGAAGGCGTGGAAGGAGACCCTCCTGTCGCCCGACGGCAGCGACGCCGGCAAGCCGGGGACGGCGATCCGTCCGGCGTACAGGCCCTCCAGGAAGGACACGGCCCCCTCCGGGTACGACCACCAGCCGCCGCCGCGGCTCCGGACCACGACCGGCCACGTGTCGGGGTCGGCAGCGGCGGTGTGCCAGAGGATCTCGTCGCCGTCCGGGGTGCCCGCCCACGCCAGCAGTGCGGGCCGCGCCCCGTCCCCTTCGCCGGTGGTGTACTCCGCCGGGACGTCCCCCTCCCGGAGGTCGTCCTCCAGGATCTCCCGGTCGGAGCGGACGCCGGAGACGAACGCCGCCTCCGAGCCGGGCACCGGGGTCGACACGAGGAGGAACTCGTCGACCGAGAAGCTGGGGCAGCGGGTCGACAGCTCGCGGTAGTCGGAGGGCAGTCCGGTACCGATCCCGTCCCGGATCGCCGCCCAGTCGATGTCGCGGCCACCGGCGGCGGCGGTCAGCCCCGGGAGCCTGAGCATCAGCCGGGCGATCGTCTGCGGCACGTCCATGGCCCCACCTCCGTGATGTTCGCGCGTCCTGCCGGAAGGAGGAGAGCCGTCGGTCGGGCCCCGCGCGTGGCGACCCATCTGACTACCGCACCCGCGCCGCCGGGCGCAACACCGGCGCCCGCGCCCCCGCCGGGGGGCGTTGTCGCAGGTGGGGCCTAGGGTCTGTCTTCAAACCCCCGTCGTCCGCCCGGAGGGCGGGCGGGGCGGTGTTGGGGTGCGTGCATCGCAAGGCGGAGGAGGGAGCCACTGCGGAGCATTGGCGACCGACGACAACGCGGCGAGGTGCGTGCCCCGGCGTCGCCCCGCAGGCGGGGGGTTGAAGACAGACCCTAAGGTGCGGGGCATGAACGTTCCCGAGGTCATACCGATCCGCCACGAGCCCGACTACCGCACGGACACCATCGGGCGGTGCGAGGGCGGCCAGTTCTACGCGACCGTCGTCGCGGCGTTCCCCGAGGGCTGGAGCGGCGACGACTGGCAGGCCGTGAAGCGCTGGCACGCCGTGCTGCACCGGTTCGACGAGGCCGGCCGCCACCTGGGCTCGCGCATCGAGTCCACCGGCACGACGGCGGACGGCGAGCGGCAGGCGGTCGACGCGGCCTCGCTGCTGCTGGAGCAGTGGCTGGACGCCCTGCCGGGGCGGCACTACCAGGACATCGCCATCGCCCCCTTCGAGGTCCGCTTCGAGGGCGCCCTGTTCGGCCTGGTCGTGGAGGTGGACGAGGACGAGGAGGACGAGGAGGACCGCGTGCACCTGGAGCTCTACCCGGACGGCCTGGGCTTCTTCGCCCCGTGGGACGGCTGCTACGACACCTGAGCGGCGGCGGCCCGCGCGGCCCGTTCCTCGCTAGGCTCGGCGGTGCCGGGGGCCGCGCGGCCTCGGGGTCTCCTGCGGGAAGGCGGGTGCGCGCATGCTCGGGTACGACGCGGACGGGTTCGTGCGGGACGGGGTGCCGCACCGGGTGGTGGCCGGGGCGGTGCACTACTTCCGGGTGCACCCCGAGCTGTGGGAGGACCGGCTGCGGCGGGTGCGGGCGCTGGGTGTGAACACGGTGGACACCTACGTCCCGTGGAACTTCCACGAACTGCCCGACGGCACCGTGGACTTCACCGGCTGGCGGGACGTGGCGCGCTTCGTGCGCCTGGCCGCCGGCCTGGGGCTGGACGTGATCCTGCGCCCGGGCCCGTACATCTGTGCGGAGTGGGAGTTCGGCGGGCTGCCGGCCCGGCTGCTGGCGGCGGACGGGCTGCGGCTGCGCTGCGCGGACCCGGCGTACCTGGCCGAGGTGGACGGCTGGTTCGACGCGCTGGTGCCCGAGCTGCTGCCGCTGCTGGCGAGCCGGGGCGGGCCGGTGGTGGCGATGCAGGTGGAGAACGAGTACGGCAGCTACGGCGACGACGCCGCCTACCTCGCCCACCTGCGCGACGGCCTGCTGCGGCGCGGGGTGGACTGCCTGCTGTTCACCACCGACGGCGCCCACGACACCATGCAGCAGGGCGGCACGGTCCCCGGCCTCCTCGCCACCGCCACCTTCGGTTCGCGCGCCCCCGAGCGCCTCGCGGTGCTCCGCCGCCACCAGGGCGAAGGCCCGCTGACCGCCATGGAGTTCTGGATCGGCTGGTTCGACCAGTGGGGCCTGCCGCACCACGTCCGCGACCCGAAGGAGACCGCCGCCTCGCTGGACGAACTGCTGGCCACCGGCGCCTCCGTCAGCCTCTACATGGCGCACGGCGGCACCAGCTTCGGCCTGTGGTCCGGCGCCAACCACTCCGGCGCCCACCCGCTGGACGCCGGCTACGAGCCGACCGTCACCAGCTACGACTACGACGCGCCGATCGGCGAGGCCGGCGAGCTGACCGAGAAGTTCCACGCCCTGCGCGAGGTCATCGGCCGCCACCTTCCCCTGCCGGACGGCGAACTGCCCGACCCCCCGCTACGGGTGGCGCCGCAGCGCCTGGAACGGGCCGACGGGCACGCGCCCCTGGCGCAGGCCCTGGACGCGCTGTCGCAGCCGCTTCGGCACGCGGCGCCGCTGCCGATGGAACGGCTCGGGCAGGACCGCGGCCTGATCCACTACCGCACCCGCGTACCGGGCCCCCGCCCCGAACTGCCGCTGCGCATCGACGGGTTGGCCGACCGGGCGCAGGTGTTCGCGGACGGGCGCCCGCTCGGGGTGCTGGAGCGCAACTCCCCCGGCGCGACCCTGCCGCTGGCCACCGGGCCCGACGGGGTGGTGCTGGACATCCTGGTCGAGGCGCTGGGACGGGTAAACTACGGCCCGCAGATGGACGACCGCAAGGGCATCACCCGCGGCGTCTCGCACGGCCACCAGCGGCTCTTCGACTGGCAGATCCGGCCGCTGCCGCTGACCGACCTGTCCGCACTGCGCTTCACGGAGAATACGGAGAATGCCGAGGCCCGCGACGGCGGGCCGGGCGACGGCGAGCCGGCCTTCCACCGCTTCACCGCCGAACTCCCCTCCCCCGCCGACGCGTTCCTCGCCCTGCCCGACTGGGGCCGCGGACTGCTGTGGCTCAACAGCTTCCTGCTCGGCCGCCACTGCGCCGCCGGCCCCCAGCGCACCCTCTACGCCCCCGCCCCGCTGTGGCGGCCCGGCGCCAACGAACTGATCGTCCTGGAACTCGAACACCACGGCACCGCACTGGAGTTGCGCGACCGGCCGGACCTCGGCCCGGTCACGGCCGCGCCCAGCTCGGAGTACTGACCGGCCGGGTACGCCCCCCGCGCCGGACGGAAAGGCGGATGTGTTCCGTTCCCGAACTCCCGGGAACCGGCCGGGTCGAACGGTTCCGCTTTCGGCCCCGGCAACGTACCCGGCACGGAACCGGACCGTCCTGGCGCCGATCCGGACAATCGCGCGGCCGGCGACCCGTCATCGCCGAACATTCCTGTGTCCTTGTCCGGCACGTGAACTGCCAGGAGTACGAGTCGCACGAAGGAGCCAGGATGTTCCGCAGGAATTCCGCTCGTACGGCGGCCCTCGCCGTGATGGCCGGCTCGATTCTGCTCGCGGTGCCCGCCACCGCCGACGCGTCCACCACCGCCTACACCCCGCAGACGGCCTGCGGGTCCAGCTACGCCACGCTCGATTCCTTCAACCTGCCGGGCGGCACCTCGACGGTCTACCTGACCTACAGCAGGACGACCGGCAAGAACTGCGTCGCCACCATCAAGAACACCAGGACCGGAACCCCCACGCTGACCGGCGCCTACCTGACCTTCGGCGACGGCAGCGGAAGGCAGGAGGACCTGGGGAACTACAGCTACTACGCCACGGCCTACCTGTCCGCACCCGGACAGTGTATTTACTACGGCGGCCGGGACTACAACTCCGGTGACTGGTGGGGAAAGGGCCCGAGCTGGTGCAGCTGAGCGGCCGGTGGCCCGGTAGCGGCAGCGGTCGGACGACGGAATTCCGCGCCCACTGAGACCGATCGGTGAGTGCGCCGGCGCCCGGCGCCGCATCCCGCGATGCGGCGCCGGGCGCCGGCCCCGTTCAGGCCCCGCTCAGGGCCCGATCAGGCGCAGCGAGGCCCACAGGGCCAGGACGGCGGCGGTGAGGGTGGCGGGGACGGCGAGCAGGCCCAGGCGGGTGAACTCGCGCAGGTCCACCGGCAGTCCGCGGTCGCGGACGATGCCGCGCCACAGCAGGGTGGCCAGCGAGCCGGCGTAGCTGAGGTTGGGGCCGATGTTCACCCCGAGCAGGACCGCGAGGACGGCGCCGGGTCCGGCCGGGGCGGCCAGCGGCACCAGGGCCAGGGTGGCGGGCAGGTTGTTGATGACGTTGGCGAGGACGGCGGCCAGGGCGGCGGTGGCGAACAGGGCAGGCAGGGCGGTGCCGTCGGGGACGAGGTGGGCCAGGCCGGCGGCCAGGCCGTTGTCGACGACCGCGCGCACCACGATGCCCAGGGCGAGGACGAACGCCAGGAACGGCAGGGCGGCCGAGCGCACCACCGTCGCGGGGGTGGCGTGGCCGCGGGCCAGGGCGCGCGCGGCCAGGACGGTGGCGCCGGCGGCCGCCGCCCAGGCCGGGTCGACGTCCAGTGCGGAGGCGAGGACGAACCCGGCGAGCGTGCAGCCGACGGTGACCAGGGCGAACAGCGGCATGGCGGGGGCCGGTCCGGTCTCGGGCGCCGCGGTGGGGGCGGCGTCCAGGTCGGCGGCGAAGAAGCGGCGCAGCACCAGGTACTCGACGCCGACCGCCGCCAGCCACGGCAGTGTCATCAGGGCGGCGAAGCGGCCGAAGCTCAGGCCGCTGGCGGTGAAGGCGAGCAGGTTGGTCAGGTTGGAGACCGGCAGCAGCAGCGAGGCCGTGTTCGACAGGTGGGCGCAGGCGTACAGGTGCGGCCCGGGCCGGGTGCCCAGGCGGGCGGCGGTGGCGAGGACGACGGGGGTGAGGAGTACGACGGTGGCGTCCAGGCTGAGCACCGCGGTGACCAGGGAGGCGACGGTGAACACCTGGACCAGCAGTCGGCGCGGGCGGCCGGCGGCGCTGCGTGCCATCCAGGCCCCGCAGGCGCGGAACAGCCCCTCGTCGTCGCAGAGCTTGGCCAGGACCAGGACGGCGGCCAGGAAGCCGATCACCGGTCCGAGGCGGGCGGCCTCGGCCGTGGCGTGCTCCAGCGGGACGGCGCCGGTCGCCACCAGCAGGGCGGCGGCCGGCACCGCGGCGGCGGCCTCCGGCCAGCCCCAGGGGCGGGCGACGGCGCAGACCAGGACGAGTACCAGCAGGCCTGCGGACAGGGCTTCGGCGCAGGCGGTGTTCAGGGGGTACTCCTCGGGGGCCGGGACGGGTGTCCGTGCGGTGGGCGGTGCTCGGGCCCGGTTCGCGGCCCGGCGCAGCATGCCACACGGGTGGCCGGCGGGCGCCGGGCGGGTCGGCGCGCCCGGGTCTGCCCGCCCGGGTCCGTCGTGCCCGGGTCCGTCGTGCCCAAGCGGCTCCCTGCGCCCGGCCCCGGCCCCGGATCGGGCCAGGTCAGGTCAGGTCGGGTCAGGTCAGTCCCACCAGAAGGACCACTGGTGGGCGCCCACCAGCCCCTCGGCGTACTCGGTGAGGCTGCCGGTTCCCTGGAAGACCAGGTCGGGGCAGAAGGCGGTGTGCTCGGCGGCCAGCGGGAGCGCCTCGGCGAGCGTGGCGGGCGGCACGGGGACGCTCAACTCCAGGGTGTCGAAGCCGACTTCGACGACCTGGGCGCCGAAGCGGCGTTCCCAGTCGGCGAGCACGGTGGCGATCCTGGCGATGTCGTCGTGGTTCGTGGGGCCGCTCCAGCCGCACACCGCGAGGGCCTGGGCGCCGCTGTCGGCCCGCACCAGGCCGAGGCGGGCGTCCTTGACGGACCGCAGCACCTCGGCCAGTTCCCGGGCCTCGGTGCCGGCGGCGCCCTCGGGGACGGTGGCGGCGGGGGCGGGGCCGGGCCAGGTGCGGCCGTAGGGGGCGAGGGCTTCGTCCAGGATCTCGGCGTCCTCGCTGACCTCCCCGTCCTCGTCCTCGTCGACCTGCTTCCACCAGGTGGCCAGCAGGGCGGCCGGGTCGTAGAGGTCGGGTACGGCGGCGTCGACCGGGTACAGCTCGCCGGACAGCCAGGGCCGGTAGTCGGGGCCGGCGGGGTCCAGCGGGGTGAGCAGCAGCGGCCACAGCCCGGTCTGCGGGTGGGCGCGGTGCAGTTGGCGCCAGAGCCCGGCGGGGGCGGGGGCGTCGCTGATCCACAGCAGCGGCTCGGGCCCGTCGTCCGCGGTGACCGTACGGCCGGGCGGCAGGTCGACGGGCAGGTCGACGGGCAGGGCGGCGAGGGCGGCGACGAGGTCCAGGTGCTCGGTCATGCGGCTCACCGTAGGGGCGGGCACCGACAACGGGCGGGGCGCGAGAAGTCGGCCCCGCCGACTTCTCACGCGGCGCCCCCGCCCGCGACGCCTCAGGACCAGGGCAGCCCGGCCCGCGTACGCCAGTACGCCCCGGCCGGCTCGGCCATGGTGCCGAGGGCGGCGAGGTCCTCGGGGGTCGGGCGGAGGCCGGTGGCGGCGAGGTTGGAGGCGAGCTGGCCGGGGGTGGCGGCGCCGGAGAGGACGATGTCGGCCCAGGGCTGGGCGGTGGCCGCGGCGAGGGCGAGGGCGTCGGGGGTGGCGGCGGTGCGGTCGGCGAGGGTGCGCAGCGGGGCGGTGTCGGGGCCGGTGGCGTTGCGGCCGGCGAGGCGGCCGTTGGCCATGCCCTCCTTGACGACGACGAGCCATCCGGCCGCGTGGGCTTCGGCGAGGGCGGGGGCGGCGGAGGTCTCCAGCAGGTTCCAGGTGGCCTGGACGGCGGTGAACAGCGGTCCGCCGTCCGCGGTGACGGCGAGGGCGCGGCGGATGGTGTCGGCCTGGGCGGGGCCGCTGGTGGACAGGCCCACCCGGACGCCTTCGGCGGCGAGGTCGGCGAGGCGCCGGTGCAGGGCGGGGTCGGTGAGGGCGGGGCTGTCGGGGGTGACGGAGTGGACGAGGTAGACGTCGAGGTGGTCGCCGAGCAGGGTGCGGGTCTCGTGGATCTGACGGTCGTAGACGGCGGTGGAGTGCTCCTTGACCTCGTGCGCGGCGACTCCGTCGGTCTGCCAGTCGGCGGTGTAGGTGTAGCCCCATTTGCTGCCGACCGTCACCTCGGCCGCGGCCTCGGGGTGTTCGGCGAGCCACTGGCCGAGGAACTCCTCGGCGCGGCCGTAGGAGCGGGCGGTGTCGAGGTAGCGCACGCCGGCGGCGTACGCGGCGTCGAGCAGGGTGTGGGTGCGTTCGCGCAGGGCGTCGACGGTGCGTTCGGCGGGCAGGTCGGCGTCGCGCCCGAGGTTGATGTAGCCGGGCCGGCCGACGGCCGCCGTGCCCAGGCCGAGGCGCGCGGGGTGCGGGCGCGCGGCGGCGGGGGCGGGGATCGCGGTGGCGGCGGGGTCGGTCGGCATGGCGGGCTCTCCTCGGGCGCGACGGTTCTCACCTGGGACTTTAGCCGCGCGGTGGGGTCGGGGTGTCAGCCGGCCGCGAGGGTGCCGCTGATCCAGGGGGCGTAGGCGGGCACGTCGGTGTACAGGCCGGGGCCGCCCGCGCAGGGCACGCCGGGGGCGCCGGGGCCGGAGGTGGTGCCGACGAGTTCCCAGCGGCCGCCGCGGCCGCGCTGGATCTGGGGGCCGCCGGAGTCTCCGAAGCAGGCCATGGCCCGGGGCACCTGGCTGAGCGTGCACAGGCGGGTGGGGTCGGCCCAGCCGGGGGCGCAGTCGGTGGTGGCGCCGATGCGGGTGGGCAGTTCCTGGAGGCGGTCGGGGAAGACCATCCGCTGGTAGTCGGTGGTGTCGACGACGGTGCCGAAGCCGAGCAGCCGGGTGGGGGGTGCCGGGGCTGCCGGGGTGTTCGGCGACGCGGACGGGCTGCTGGGGGGCGGGGCGGTCCAGGCGGACCAGGGCCAGGTCGTTCCGGTTGGGGCGGGTGGCGCCGTCGCCGAACTCGAAGCCGGGGTGGACGACGACGCGGTCGACCCTGCGCACGGTGCCGCCGCTGTCGCGGTGGGCGCTGCCGATGCGCACGGTGCCCTTGAGGGTGACGCCGGTGTCCTCGGTGCCGACCACGCAGTGGGCGGCGGTCAGCACCCACTGGCGGTCGATCAGGGTGGCGCCGCAGGCTCCGTCGGCGAGTTGCTCGGCGCTCAGCGGGAGGGTGGCCATGAAGGGGTAGCGCTCGGTGGAGTCGCGGCCGTTGACGATGGCCGAGGCGCTCGTGCTCATGGCGGTGGCGCCGAGCGCGGCGGCCAGGGCGGTGACGGCGGCGGCCCGGGCGGCGGCGCGGGCGGTGGTGCGGACGGTCGTACGGAAGGGCACGGGTGACGGCCTTTCGGTTCGGCTGGTGCTGACGGCTCCAGCCAACCCGGCGCCGGCCCGCCGGAACACCCGGCCAGCGGGCCGCCGTGACCTGGGGGTATCCCCCGCTCGCGCCGTCGGGCTACCAGGCGGGCCGCCCGCTCTCCCTCGGCGACACCGACGGCGACGCGGGGGCGGTGCCGCGCTCGGGGGCGGTGCCGCGCTCGGGGGCGGTGCCGCGCTCGGGGGCGGTGCCGCGCTCGTGTTCGCGCTCGGGCCCGGTCGCGGGCCCGGACTCGGGCCAGCCCGAGGAGGAGGTGCGGACGGCCTGGACGGGCGCGGCGATCGGCGCCTCCAGCGGACGGGCGGCGCGCACCGGCGCGGCGGTCCGGATGACGGCCGGAGTGACGGCCGGGGTGACGGCCTGGTCCAGGCGCAGCACGAAGTTGACGTAGTCGAGCGGCTTGCCCGGCCAGTGGCAGTCGTTGCTGGTGAGCAACTGGCTGCGCAGGCCGCCGTGTTCGGTGACCGGTCCGGGGGTGGTGCGCAGGTTGGGCTGCCAGCTGCGGCCCCACAGGTGGTGTTCCAGGGACAGCGTCCAGCTCTCCTCGTCCACCTCGATGGCGGCGCCGACCCGCCCGGCCAGCACCCGCAGCCCGTACGCGCCGCGCACGACGGCCCGCTGGTCGAAGTCGGCGCTCCTGCCGACGACGGTGATCCGCCATGCTCCGTGGAACCTGAGCACGCCTGCCTCCTGACGCCGCGGCGCCCGCTCCGGCAGAGGGCGCCCCTTCCACGACTACGGCCCCGACCCGGCCCCCGGCTCAACGGCTGGGAGGGTGGGGCCCCGGCCCGTGACGGCCGCCGCGATCCGTCGGGCGGCCTGGGCGGGCGTGAGGTGGGTGGTGTCGAGGACCTCGGCCTCGGCGTGCAGCCAGGTGCGGGCCGCCTCGGCGTAGGGTTCGAGGTGCCTGAGGCGGAAGGAGGAGGGGCCGAGGACGGTGTCCCCCTCGATCCGTCCGCGGAGGGTCCCCTGGTCGGCGTGGAGGACGAAGTGCCGTACCGGGATGGCACGTTGGGCGAGGCCCGCACTGATCTCCCGCCAGTACCGCTCGACCAGGACGGTCATGGGCATCACCAGGGTGCCGCCGGTGTAGTCGAGCACCCGGTGGGCGGTCTCGACCACGAGCTGCCGCCACGGCGGCCAGTGCTGGAAGTTGTCCGTCCGGGGCAGCCCCGGCGTGATGTCCATGAGGGTCTCGCCGACCTTCTCGGCGTCGAACACCCGCGCATCCGGAATCAGCGGCTGCAGGAGTGCGCCGGTCGTCGTCTTGCCCGCGCCGTGGGTACCGTTGAGCCATACGATCACGGCTCGATGTTAGGGCGTGCCTAGTCCCGCGCGGAGCCCTGGGGGCGCGGGGCGCCCGCCACGCGGCGCTCGCCGCCGTTGCGCTCCTGCCAGAGGCGGTACACCTCGACGGCGTCCTCGCGCGGCTCGTGGCGCATCGGCAGCCTGCGCTCCTGCCACGGCTTGGCGAACTCGTCGTAGAAGGTGCCCAGTTCGAAGTACTTGCGGTCGTCGACGTAGTGGGGCTCGTAGGCGTCGCGGGTGGTGAGGAAGACGACCTCGTCGGGAGAGCAGTAGTAGAGCGAGCCCAGGCACATCGGGCAGGGGTGGGCGAGCACGTAGACGGTGGTGCCGGTCAGGTGCTCGGTGCCGAGCCTGGTGCAGGCCTCGCGGATGGCGAGGATCTCCGCGTGGGCGGTGGGGTCGCCGGTCTGGGCGACCCTGTTGGGGCTCTCCGCGAGGATCTCGCCGTCCTTGACGATGACGGTCGCGAACGGGCGGCCGCCCTCGGTGACGTTCTGGCGGGCGATGTCGATGGTGCGCTGGACGAAGTCCATCAGGGCCTCCGGGGCGGGAGCGGGGGGAAGGGGCAGAGGTAAGGGACGGGGGGCAAGGGGCGGGCCGGGGTGGGGGTCCCGGCCCGCCCCCGATCGGCAGGGCTCGGCCGCAGGGGCCGGTCAGAAGGGCTTGGTCGGCAGGTACTTGCCGTCCAGGGTGATGATCGCGCGCTCGCCGCCCTCGGGGTCGGCGACCTTCCGCACGTCGAGCCTGAAGTTGATCGCGGAGATGATGCCGTCGCCGAACTCCTCGTGCACCAGGGCCTTGAGGGTCGTGCCGTAGACCTGGAGCATCTCGTAGAAGCGGTACATCGTCGGGTCGGTGGGGATGCGGTTGGGCATCGAGCCGCGGGCCGGGACGGTCTGCAGCAGCAGTGCAGCGTCCTCGTCCAGGCCGAGCAGTTCGGCCACGGCCTTCGCGGACTCCTCCGGCAGCGGGTGCTGGCCGAGGACGGCGGCGGTGGTGAAGGCCACCGACAGGCCGGAGGCCTCGGCGATCCGCTTCCAGGAGAGGTTCTTGCGGATCTTGGCGTCGACGGCGGCGTCGGCCAGCGCCTCGCGGGCGCTCTGGTTGAACTGGGCGTGCACCATGGCGGTTGTCCTTCTCTCTGCGAGGGGTCCACGTCACCCGGGACGGGGCGACGCGAGGGGGTACGGGGGGTCGGGGGGTCAGGCGGCGAGCGCGGGGGTGCCGGCGGTGAGGACCTCGACGCGGCCGGTGGGGATGTCGTAGACCCAGCCGTGCAGGGCGACCCCGCCCGCGGCGAGGGCGCGTGCGACCGAGGGGTGGGTGGCCAGGTTCGCCAGCTGGGCGAGCACGTTCTGGCGGACCAGCGCGGGGACGTCGCCGTCGGCGGCGGTGCGGGCCACGGAGGCGTCGGCGTGGCGCAGCCAGGTGGCGACCGCGGGGGCTCCGCTGAGGTCGTGGCCCTCTGCGAGGGCGGTCATCGCGCCGCAGGCGGAGTGACCGCAGACGACGATGTCCCGCACGCCGAGTGCGGCGACGGCGTACTCGATGCTGGCCGCGACGCCGTCGGCCTCGGGTGTGTGGGCGGGCACCAGGTTGCCGGCGGTGCGGATGACGAACAGGTCGCCGGGCTCGGTGCCGGTGATCAGCTCGGGGACGACGCGGGCGTCGGAGCAGCCGATGAACAGGGTGTCCGGGGCGTGGTGCGTGGCCAGGTGGGCGAAGAGTTCCGCCTTGGCCGGGAAGACGTCCCGCTGGAAACGGGCGACGCCGTCGGTGAGGTCCTGCACTGGTCACTCCCTTCGGGTGGTGGCCGGCCCCGGTGGGCCGGTGAGATCCACCATGCATGACCTGTGCCTATAGCGTCCAAGAGCTGTCAGGCATGGAAGTCATTGGTCGCATCTATAGTGTGTTCCATGGCCGCTCCCGAACTGCGTCACCTGCGCTATCTGCTCGCCGTCGCCGAACACGGCAGCTTCACCCGCGCCGCCGAGGAGCTGCACATCTCCCAGCCCACGCTCTCCCAGCAGATCAGGCAGCTGGAGAGGACCCTGGGCGTGCAGCTGCTGGACCGCACCGGCCGCACCGTGCGGCTCACCGACGCCGGCGCCGTCTACACCGACCACGCCCGGCGCGCGCTGCGCGACCTGGCCGCCGCCGAACGCGCCGTCCACGACGTCCAGGACCTCTCCCGCGGCCACCTGCGCCTGGGCGTCACCCCCACCTTCACCGCCTACCTGGTCGGCCCGCTCACCGCCGAGCTCCACGCCCGCCACCCCGGCGTCGGCCTCACCCTGACCGAGACCACCCAGGACCGCATCGAGGCCGCGCTGCTCGCCGACGACCTCGACCTCGGCATCGCCTTCGCCGGCACCCACCCGCCCGGCCTCACCGCCACCGCGCTGTTCACCGAGACCCTCAGCCTCGTCACCGGCACCTCGCGCGCCCGGACACTGCCCGACCCGCTACCGGTCCACGCCCTCAAGGACGAACAACTCGCCCTGCTCAGCGGCGACTTCGCCACCCGGGCGCACATCGACGGCTACTTCGCCCGCCACCGGGCCGCCCCGCGCATCACGGTCGAGGCCAACTCCGTCCAGGCCCTCACCGAGATCGTCCGGCGCACCGGCCTGGCCACCGTCCTGCCCGACGCCCTCGCCCACGACCACCCCCACCTCGCCCCCGTCCCCCTCGACCCTCCCCTGCCCACCCGCACCGTCACCCTCCTGCACCGCGAGGGCGCCTACCGCAGCGCCGCCGCCCGCGCCTTCACCCGCCTCACCCGCGACCTCGTCCACGCCCGCGGCTACCCGCCGGCCCCGTAGCCCGCACGGCGCCCCGGCCCCTGACGGGCTCTCGGCAAGCGGCGGCCGGCACCGGGCCGGTCAGCGGCGGGCGGCGGCGGCCAGGGAGCGGAGCTGGACGTGGACGGCGGCGGGTTCGGTGCCGGTGAGCGCGGCGATCTCGGCGGCGGACAGGTCGAGGACCAGGTGCAGCAGCAGGACGTCCTGCTGGGCGGCGGTGAGGTGGGCGACCGGGCCCAGCGGCCGGGGGCCGGCCAGGGTGCAGACCCGGCGGCGCACCGCCTGCCAGGCGCAGGCGGCCGGGCTGGCGGTGGACAGGGCGTCGAGCCAGTGGCCGCCGAGCTCCTCGAAGGCGGCGCGGACGGCCAGGGGCGCGTCGGCGGGCGGCAGGAGCAGTTCGGCGTAGTCGAGGTAGTGGCGCAGGTGCAGGTCGTGCAGCGCCCACAGGCCCAGGGCGGGCCCGGGGGCTGCCGATCGGCGTCGTGGTGTCGGCATGGTGGTGTCCCGAGGTGGCGCGGGTGGGTGCTGGTCCGCGGCGGGTGCCCGGTCCGCGGCCGGGGCGCGGGTGGCGCGTCCCGGCCGCGGACCGGGTCACACGAGCACCGACGGGTTGTCGTCGGTGCCTTCGCGGCCCGCCGCCGCGGGGTGGCCGGGGCCCTCGCCCCGTTCGGCGGCGAGGCTGGTGCGCAGGGTCGCCCACAGGCGGAACAGGATGTCCGTCGGGGTGCCGGCGCTGGAGGACTGCATGGCCCGGACGAACTCGCTGTGGTACGTACGCGAGTTGACCGGCAGCGGGGTGCGGGCGTTGTTCGTCCGGTCCCAGGCCGCCGCCCACAGGGCGCGGCGGGCCTCCTTGACCCCGCAGACCTCCATGTAGGCGAGGAAGACGGGTTTGCGCAGCGGGGCCTCGCCCTTGAGGACCAGGGCCAGCGTGCTGGAGGGCAGGCGTCCGCCCCGGTCGCGGGCCCGGCGGTCCAGTTCCCGCAGGGACGGCCAGTCGGCCTTGCGGCGCATCTCGTGCATCGCCCGGCGCAGGTCCGCGAAGGAGTCGACCTGCTGGGGGTCGACCCGCCGGGGTGCGCGCAGCCGCCGGCTGCCCGAGGGGCGCGGCACGTGGGCCCAGTAGTTGGCCTGGACCCACTTGCGCCGGGCGGTCTTGAGGTCGCCGCCGCATTCGCGCACGACGGCCTCGACGACCTTCCAGCTCGGTACGGAGCGCCCGCCGGCGGCCCGTTGCAGGGTGGTGGGGTGGTAGTTGGTCCGAGCGGCGAGCTGACGGTACGTCAACCCGGCCTGCTCGCGCTGCTCCCGCAGCCAGACGGCCAGCCGGCCCAGCGCCGGCTCGGTCGCCCCGATCGGATTCTCTCGGCGTCCCATCTCGGGCAGGCGCTCTTCCTAGGCCCGCTCCCGTCGGAGCCTCGCGGCCAACAGGCATCCGCCCGTGGCCAGTTCGAGCGCGGCCCCGGCCGACATGCCCGTCGCCACCAGGGCGGCGGCCAGTGCGACCGTCAGGACGACCACGACGACGACCACGGCCGCTTCACCGGCCGCGAGCGGCCGGTACGGGCGCGGGCGCGGCGGTACCGGTTGCGCCGCCGCGCAGTGGGTAGGGGTGTGGGCGCGCTTGTTCCGCTTCCTCGTCATCGAGGAGTCCTCCATATCACTGTCCACTCCAACTGGCGGGCACTTGTGCGGTTGGCGTCGCACTGTGTGCCCGGTGGGCACACACTCTGTCAGGCGTACGGGTGAATCCCAATCGGTTCGGTGAACATCGCGAAGATTGATGCGCCACGGTCCCGGCCCCTGGCCGCAATCTCGTGAACGCCCTATCAGAAACGCACAGTTCAACGAACTGAAACCGGATTTTGATGCGCCTTTGTGCAGCATGCCCTTGTGAGCCGTCCTGGCTGGATGTGACGATTTGCAGCGGCGTCACCCGGACCCGCGGGTCCGGAACCCGGGGCGCTGTGCACTCCAACAACTCGGGAACATCGGCAGCGGGCCGTGTTGGCGCATGGGTCCGCCCGAACAGCAGAGACCGCCCGGCCCTGGTGGCCCGAGCGGTCTCTCTGCGTTCCGGCGGCACTCAGTGGGCGGGCGTCGGGTCGTGACCGGTCAGCTCGCAGCTGGCCGCCCACAGCCGCGCGGCGGTCGCGGTGTCGGCCAGGTGGTCCCAGAGCGGCTCGGTCCTGGGCGTGCCGCGCAGCCCGAACGCGCGGGGGCTCCACAGCTGACCGCCGCGCACGGCCGGGTCGAGCACGGCCCGGACGGCGGGCCAGGCGGCGGCGTCCTTGCCCTGGACGACGAGCCCGAGCGGCAGGTGGCGCAGCCGCTCGCCGGTGGTGCGGACGTGGACGGGCGGGCGCGAGGGGGTGAGGGAGTCGAGCGCGCCGCCGGGGTGGACGAGCACGCTCAGTGTCGTGCTGCGGGCGGCGCGCAGGCGGCGGTCGAGTTCGAGGGCGAAGAGCATCTGGGCCAGCTTGGAGCGCGCGTAGGCGCGCTTGGGCCGGTAGTCGCGGGTGCTCTGGAGGTCGTCGAGGTCCAGGCGTTCGGACTTGGCGGCGAAGCTGCCGGTGGTGACGATGCGGCTTGCGGGGGCGGCCGCGAGCAGGGGTGCCAGGTGGTGGGTCAGCGCGAAGTGCCCGAGGTGGTTGGTGGCGAGCATCAGCTCGTGGCCGCCGGCGGTCTCGCGGCGCGGCGGGTGGTCCAGCGCCACGCCGGCGTTGTGGACGACCGCGTCGAGCCGGTCCAGTCCGAGCGCGTCCACGGACGGGCCGAGCGAGGCGAGGTCGGCCAGGTCCAGGGGCAGGTGCTCCACCCTGGCCCCGGGGACGCGCGAGCCGATGGAGGCGATCGCCGCTTCGGCCCTCGCCCGGTCACGGCTGCCGAGGACGACCGTGGCCCCGGCGGCGGCGAGCTGCTCGGCGACGAAGTACCCGATGCCCGCGTTGCCGCCGGTGACCAGAACGTTCCTCCCCTCGGCCCGGGGCAGCCGGTGGACGTCCCACGGCGAATCCTGGCGCCGGGCCTGGAACTGGGCCTGGCGCTGGGACTGGGACTGGGGCTGGGAGGGCATGGCGGGCTCCTGGAACTCGGCACGGTGATCCGGCGGTACGGGCGGACCCGCGCATCGCCGCCGGTCCCGCCCGGTTCCCACGCTCCCGCGGGCCACTCGCATCCCACCGGCAGCTCACCGTCCTCACTGTCGGCCCACCGGCACCGGGCACGCCCGAGGCGAGGGGCGGGGCGCCCCGTGGCGCGCCCCGCCCCTCGCCGGCCGGTCCGGCTACTCGCGGGGGCGGCCCAGCAGGGCGGCCGAGCTCGGGTCGCCGACGCGGGTCGCCACCGCCCCCTTGAGCACGGTCAGTGCGGCCGGCAGCGCCGCGACCGCCGCCGCCTTGAGTGAGCTGATCGACGTGAGGTCGAACCTGTCGGCCAGCAGCAGGCCGAGGAACGCCGCGGCGTACGTGGCGACGGTGCGCTCGACCAGATCGAGGATGAACTTCCGCATGGTCAGGACTCCTTCGCGGTGGAGGCGGTGAGGTGCCGGTCTGTGCGCGACGGTCGCGCGGGCGTCGGGGTCGGCGTTCGGAAGGCATGCGGCAGGCGCCGTCGGGGAGTTGCCGCCCCTCATGTACACGTTCACGCCGTCGATTCCGACGACGGTCCCGGCGGGCGATTCCGGCGGGCGATTCCGGTGGCCCCGCGCCGTACGCCTCATCCCAGCGGGGTGCTCAGCTCCATGGCGCGCAGGGCCGCCGTCAGGGCCGGTGCGTCGCCGACGTCCAGGGCCGTGTCCGTCAGCTTGATGACGTGCTCGTCGCCGTGCGCCAGCGCCCGCTCGAAGACCTCCTCGGGGGCGAACGCGCCGGGCGGGACGTACCCGGCCGGCGCGGCGGGCGCGTACATCGCCGTCACCGCCGCCGAGGCCGTCCAGGCCGCCCGCAGGCTCGCCGGCCACAGTGCCCGCGGCAGCGCGGGCAGCGTGCGCAGCACGGCGTTGGGGGCCGTGGCCGCGTGGACGAGCATCGTCTCCTCGCCGTGGCCGTGGGTGGCGTAGCGGTGGGTCGCCGCCCGGACCAGTTCGGCGAGGCGGCCGGGCACCTCCCCCGGAAGGGGTGCCTCGGCCCCGGCCCACACCGGCAGGGCCGTGACGCGGCCGAGCCTTTCCGGGAAGCCCCCGTCCCGGACGTCGACGGCCGGCACCGCGTCGAGGGCGGCGGCCGCGGAGGCGGCACCCGGCAGGCGGGCGGGCACCGCGACGCTCCGGTGGCGGGCCGCCCAGTAGCCCAGGCCGTGGGCGAGTTCCGCCAGGCGCGGCCCGGTGGCCTCACCGGCCAGCAGCGTGCGCACCGCGTGGCCCACCCGGATCACCGGGTGCGTCGACCCGCCGTACAGGCCGGGCAGCAGCCGCGGCCACCACCGGGCCAGCACCTCGCGCCAGGGACGCTCGGCGACCTCCCGCTCGAAGTGGCCGATCCAGTCGGCCGCACGCCTCGGATCGCCCAGCGCCGTACGCCAGTTGGTGTCCGTCACCGGCTCGACGCGGGGCGGGAGGTCCTCCAGCTTGCGCGCGTAGAGGTCGAGCCAGCGGTGCACCGACGGCGCCTGTCCGCGGGCGGTGAGGGCCTCGACGGCCATCGGCGCGTGGTTGGTGAGCCGTCCGAGCCGCTCGGGCCCGCAGGCGTGCAGTCGTTGGAGCGCTTCGTCCAGAATCCCTGTCGTGTCCACGGGAAAGGACCGTAGGCGGGACGCCGGGGCGGCGTAACGGGCTGGAGTCCTAGGCCCGGCGCGGGCCGCCCGCCTGCCCGTCCGGCCACCTCGGACGTCGGGGCGCGGGCTCCCGGGCCGGGCCCCGGTCAGCCGGTGGGCGTGCCGACCCGGTCGCGTTCGAGGGCGGACCGCAGGGTCGACAGGGCCTGTGCGACCGCCGCCAGCGCGGGGGCGTCGAGGGCGCCGCCGAGCAGCTCGGCCAGGCCGCCGGTGTAGGTCCGCTCGGCGTCCCGGACGAGCCGCGCGCCGGCGTCGGTGAGGTCCAGGAGCGAGGACCGGCGGTCCGAGGGGTTGGGCCGGCGGGCCGCCCATCCCTGCTTCTCCAGGCGGTCGACGCCCTTGCTGGTCGCGCCGACGCCGATGGCGAACTCGGCGGCGATGTCAGCCACTCGGCAGCCCGGGTGGTCGCGCAGGTAGCCGAGGAACTCGTACTGCGAGAGGACGATCCCGTGCCGCTCGCGCAGGCGCTCGCCGAGGTCGTTGTAGAGGCGTGTCTCGCACCGGACCAGGTCGGCGAAGAGCCCGGGGAGCCCGGCCCCGGCACGGTCACCGCTCGATGTATATTCCACGGCATATAGTGTACCGGAAGCTACTTACGGCAGGAGCACGCCCATGAGCAGGGAGCAGCGCATCCGGGTCGACGGGATCCTGCGGCAGCAGGGCCCCGCGGGGCCCCGGTCGGTCGAGGAGGTCCGGGCCGGATTCCGGGAGCTGATGGCCCGGATGATCGTGCCCCACGACAGCATCCGCACCGCCCCGACGACGCTGGGCGGCCGCCCCGCCCTGCGGGTGGAGCCGGTCGGCGGGCCCGGCACGGGAGAGCGGGCGGCCCCGGGCGCCGCCGGGACGATCCTCTACTTCCACGGCGGCGGCTGGGTCTTCGGCTCGCCCGGGACCGCCCTCTCCCTGACCGGCAACCTCGTGGCCAGGACCGGCCTCGGGGCGTACTCGCTGGACTACCGGCTCGCCCCCGAGCACCCCTTCCCGGCCGCGATCGAGGACGCCCTGAGCGCCTACCGCGCCCTGCTCGACCGGGGCGAGGACCCCTCGGCCGTCGTCTTCGCGGGCGACTCCGCCGGCGGTGGCCTGGCCGTCACCACCTGCCTCGCCGCGCGGGACGCGGGCCTGCCGCTGCCCGCCGCCCTGCTGGCCTTCTCCCCGGGCCTCGACGCGACCCGCAGCGGCGCGAGCATGGAGACCAGGGAGGGCGTCGACCCCGTCTTCACCCGCGCGGGCCTGGAACGCACCGGAGCCATGTACCTCGCCGGGGCCGACCCGCACCAGCCGCTGCTCAGCCCGGCCGTCTGCGCCGACCTGACCGGCTTCCCCCCGATGCTGATCCAGGTCGGCGGCAACGAGATGCTGCTGGACGACTCCACCCGCCTGGCCGCCCGGGCGAGCGCGGCGGGCGTGGACGTCGTCCTCGACGTCACCGCCGACGTGCCGCACGTGTTCCAGGCGTTCGCCGGCGTCCTCGACGAGGCGGACGAGGCGCTGGACCGCGCCGCCCTGTTCCTGCGCCGGCGAGTCCGCGCGGCAGCCGCCCCACGAACCAACGGCACGGTGTAGCAAGCCGGTTCGGCCCCGACCGCGGGGCCGGGCGGGGCCGAGCGGCCCGGGGCCCGGCCCCCTCCCCCGGGCGCCGCCCGGTCCCGCGTGGACACGGTCCGGGGAGCCGTCGAGGATGGATGCCGCAGGCGTCCCGCCGGGCGGGCGAGGAGGAACGATGGATCCACCGCACACGGCCCGGGCCCGTCGCCCGGCGACCGCCCGGGGGCCTGCGGGCCCGCGCCGGCTGCGGTTCGACGGCTGGATCGCCGGCATCGGCACCGCCTCCGGCACGCGCGTGGTCGTGGGCCACTGGGCGGCCTCGCCGTTCGGGCCGTTCTCCGACGTCATGGTCGAGCACGCCGACGGGACCCGGATCCTGCTGGCGCCCACCGAGGGGACGGCGGAGTTCATCGCCGGCACGTACGCCTTCGACCGGGTGCGGGTCGTACCGGTCGCGGTGCAGCGGGGCGCGACGCGCTGGCGGGTCACGGCGGGCCCGCTCGACCTGCGCTTCACCACCGGGCGGCGCGGCGTTCTGGGGCTCGCGCTCAGGGCGGTGCCCGGGCCGATCGCGGCCCGGCCCGGCTGGACCGCGGTGACCGACCCGCTCGCCCGGCTCCTGCTCGGCGTGCGGACCCGGGGCACCGCGGGCCGGGGCCGGCGCGAGTGGTACGGCGTCCGCGACCTCCACGCGGTCACCGCGGTGACCGCCGTGCTCGACGGCCGACGGCTCGGCCCGCTCGCACCGGTCGCACCGGTGCGGTTCGGCTTCGGTTCCACCCCGCGGCGGCCCTCGCTCGTCCGCGTGACGACCACCGTGGCCACGCGCTGACGGCGCCGACGAGCGATGACGCGCGATCACATGGGCGTCCGTTCGCTCAACTCCGTGGACCCGCCCGGGTCGTGGCGGATACCGTCGGGCCATGAAGGAACTGATCCGCCGGAGGTGGCCGCTGCCGCTGGCGGGCGCGGCGCTCGCGCTGCTGGTGTTCGGCCTGAGCCTGTCCGGCATGCTCGCGCAGCACCGGGCGGCGGACCGCATCGACGCCTCGCCACTGCGCGTGGACGCCACGATCAGCGCCGAGCGGAACAGGGAGAAGAGCGGGGTGGAGCGCACCCTCACGTACCGGGTCGGCGAGCGCGAGTACAGTACGACCTCGCTCAAGGTCGGGCGCGCCGTCGCCCACCCGGCCGTCGGCGTGACCGTTCCCCTGGAGGTGGCCGCGGACCACCCGGCGACGGCCCGCGTGCTGGGTACCCACTACCCCGACGACGACATGCCCGACACCCAGTTGCTCATCGCGACGTTCTCCGCCATGGCCCTGCTGACCTGCCTGTGGTTCGTCGTCACCGGCGTGCGAAGCCGCTCCCGTACGCCGTCCCCGGCCCCCGGGGACCGGCCCGCGGAGCCCGCGAGCCCCTGAGCATGCGCGGGCCCTCGCGAACGGGTCGCCGTACCTAAGCGGCCCGGGCCTACCGGGGCCCGTGCGGGCTGCCGATCCGCAGCAGATTGCCGCTGCGGTCGACCAGGGCGAACTCCCGCATCCGGTAGGCGGTGTCGGCGGGCGGGGTCAGACGGCTGCCGGTGGCCGGGTCGGTGGGCACGCCGAGCCGGGCCCAGTCGCGGTGCAGTGCGTCCGCGTCCCGCACCTGCAGGTAGCAACCGGCGGCGGTGGACAGCGGGTCCACCCCGGGGTCGTGGCGGAAGTGCAGTTCGACCGTGCCCCGGACCAGGATCAGGTAGCCGTCCTCGCCGTCCCAGCGCCCGCGCGGCTCGAAGCCCAGGCGGGCGTAGAACTCCTGGGTCTCGTCCAGGTCCCGGCTGGGCAGGACCGGCACCGCGTACTCGTCCATGGCGCCACCGTAGGTCACGCCGCCGACGATCGCCCCGCCGCCGGGGCGGTTGACCGGTGGACCGGTGGCCGCTGCGGCCAGACCGCTCCGAATCGACCCGGCGGCCGGCGGTGGACGCGCTCGGCAACCGGCCGGGGACGGAGGGGAGTTGAGTACGGGCGCGGATTGCGGGGCCGGGTCCGGGCGGGACAGGGTGTGGGGCGCAGACGCGCGTGCGACCCGAGAGGACCCCCTGCTGGTGAAGAAGCTGCTGAAGGACGTGGCCACGAGCCTCGTCCATCTCGTCGTCATGCTGGTGAACCCGGTCCTCAACGGTGTGCAGTCGCTGCGGGCGATGCACTGGCCCACCGAGCGGCGCAGGCTGAAACTGATCGACTCGCCGGCGGCGCGGGCGGCCCGGGCGGCGGAGCGGGAGCGGATCCGGGGGCTGGTCGAGGCGCTGGGGGCGGTGGAGGGGGTCGAGCACGTGCTGACCCAGGTCCTGGACCAGTCCACCCTCCCGTCCTCCTACGGCCTGGACCACCCCCGGGACACCCTGCTGGTCTGCCGGATCTACGCCCGCGCCTACTTCGTCGTCCGGGAGGACGCCGGGGACGCCGGGGACGTCCTCGACGTCCTGCGGCGGATCGAGGCGGCGAACGTGGTCCCGTGGCAGGCCCACGGCCAGGGGCCGGACCCGGCCGGCAGCCTCGACCACGCGCTGCGCTGGCACCGCGACGGCGGAGTCGACGCCGACGGCTGGCGGATGCAGTCCCCCTGCCTGTCCAGCCCCGGCACGACGCTGACTTGGGACCGGGACGGCATCCCCCACCGGGACCCGATCCCGGCGGGCCCGTACATCAACCGGCTCTACGTGTTCGAGCAGACGCCGGCGGACGTGGACGCGGCGCAGCTGCTGAGCGAGGTCCGCGCGGACGGGCGGGGCGTGGTCCTGGAGCTGGCGTTCGGTGCGAACTGGGTCGGCTACTGCCAGTACCACAAGGTGGCGCGCGGCGGCTTCCTGGGACGCGGGCGGCTCTGAGCCGGGGCTCCGGGGGCAAAGGCTCTTCGGGCGGCGCCCGGACAGCGACCGGGCGGCGCCCGGAGCGGCCGGGAAGGCCGCCCGGGCGCGCCTCACCCGTTCAGCCGCGGCTCAGCACTGGGGGCGGCGGCCGTGGTTGGCCCCGCGCCTGGCCCTGGCCTTCTTCTTGCGGCGGCGCTTCGACGACATGGCCACTCCTCTCGCGACCGGGACGCTCCCGGGCTACCACCGTTCCACACCCGGGCGGGCCCGGCCCGTCGAGCGGACCGGAGCCGTCGGGCGGCCCGGCCCCGTCCGGCGGCGGTGTGCGGGGCTCAGGCGCCGTCGCCCGCCAGGGCCGCCCGCCAGGCCGGGCTGTCCACGTAGTGGTTGTCGAAGCGCTCCGCCGAGGCGGCGATCGCGCCCGGGTCGCTCTCGCCGCGCATGACGCTGCCCAGCAGGCGCAGGTAGTCGAAGCGGTCCATGCCGGGGGTGAACACGCACAGCACGTCGGCCTCGGCGCCGGGGGCGGCGGCGAAGGCGTGCGGGGTGTGCGGGGGCACGGCGAGGAAGTCGCCCGCGCCCAGCACGGAGACCTCCTCGCCGACCAGCACCCGCAGCGAACCGCTGATCACGAAGAACAGCTCCCAGGCCCGGGTGTGGAAGTGGGCGGGTGCTCCGGGGGCGCCGGCGGCGAAGGTGGAGCGGTAGACGGTGAAGCCGCCCTCCTCCGGGGCCGAGTCGGCCAGCAGGGTCATGGTGGAGCTCGGGTCGGTGCAGGTCTCGGCCTCGGCGCAGCGGGTCAGGACGGGGGCGGCGGTGTTCTTCGTCGTCGTCATGTGACCAGCCTATGGGCGGAAAGACCGCTGATCGGGTGGCAATCGGCGATCGTTTCCATGGGTCAATTCCGTCCTGCGACCGGGCCCGTACCGTCCTGCCGTACCGTCCTGCCAGGGCGGTCAGTCGGGGAGGTTGCCGTTGCCGCCCAGGTTCGCCACCATGCGGCGCAGCACGTTGATCGTGGTCACGAACTCGTCGGTGTCGATGCCCTGGTGGGCGCGTTCGCTGATCCTCAGGTTGCGTTCGCGGGCGCGCAGGCGGCCGGCCTCGCCCTCCTCGGTGAGGGTGAGGGCGCCGTCGGCGTCCTCGGTCAGCCAGCCGCGGGCGATCAGGTCGTCGTAGACGGTGTCGAAGGCGGTGTCCTGGTCGTCGTAGGGGGTGAGCCGCTCGGTCAGGGTCGTGCGGGTCCATCCGCCGGGGCGGCCGGCGGCGTGGTTGAGCGTCCACCAGTGGGGCTGGGTGAGGTCTTCCACCGCCAGTTGTTCGCGCAGGCCGTCCACCACCAGGCGGCGGTAGACCTCGCCCGTCCATGCCCCGATGGGCTGGGCGGCGATGATCTGCGGTTCGTAGGTCTTGATCGTCATGTCCGGTGCTCCTTCGGCCGATCGACGATCGACTGATCGTCAGGACGCGACCGACCGTAGGACCTCAAGCCGACTTGAGGTCAAGGCGGATCGGCGGGCCGGATCCCCGGTGGTGGCCAACTCCCTTCTAGGCTGGCCGACATGAAGACCGCACCGGCGCTCGCCACCGCCCTCGCCCTGTCCGCGGCCACCGTGCTCACCGCAGCCGTCCCCGCCTCCTCGGCGCCCTTCGCCGCCCCCGCCTCCTCCGCTTCCTCGGCCGCCCCCGCTTCCTCGGCCGGCGCCGATCAGCTGGAGCCCTACCGCCGCCAGCCGCTCGCCTGGTCCGCCTGCCAGGAGCCGCAGTTGGCCGCCGCCGGCGCCGAATGCGCCTCCCTGACCGTGCCGTTGGACTACCGCGAGCCGCGGGGCCGCACCCTGTCCCTGGCCGTCTCCCGGATCAGGTCCGCGGACCCGGCCAAGCGCCGGGGCGTCCTGCAGACCAACCCCGGTGGCCCCGGCGACCGCGGGCTGGACATGCCGGTCGCGCTGCGGGAGCAGCTGGCCCCCGGGACGGCGGCGGCCTACGACATCGTCGGCATGGACCCGCGCGGGGTCGGCGCCGGCGGCCCGGACTGCGGCCTGACCCGCGGCACGTGGCTGCGCTCGGCCGGCAGCGGCCGGGCGGGCTTCGAGCAGGCCTGGCGCCTGGCCAAGGCCGACGCGGACGCCTGCTGGAACAAGTATCCCGATCTGCTGCCCCACCTGACCACCCGCAACACCGCCCGGGACGTCGACGTGCTGCGCGCGGCGCTGGGCGAGCAGCGGACCTCCTTCTTCGGGCAGTCCTACGGCGCGATGCTGGGCGCGGTGTACGCGCAGCTGTTCCCGCAGCGCGTCGACCGGCTGGTGCTGGACAGCGCCCTGGACCCGGCGCGGTACGGCATGGGGGCGTTCCAGGACATGGCCGGCGCCAACGAGCGCGCCCTGGACGACTTCGCCGCCTGGGCCGCGCCGCAAGACGGCGCCTACCACCTGGGCGCCACCCCGGCGGCGGTGCGGGCCACCGTCGAGCAGTTGGCGCGCCGGGCCGAGGCGGCGCCGATCGCCGTCGACGGCTTCCGGCTCGACGGGGCGCTGCTGCCGGTGCTGCTCGCGGTCTGCCTGAGCGACGACCGCGACGGCGCCCTGTGCGCGGACGTGCTGCGGCAGTTGCTGGACGCCGCCGACGGCCGGCCGGTCCAGGCGGGCCCGGCCCTGCACCAGCTGCTGACCATGCTCCTCGCCCCGGGCCCGGAGGCCGGCGCCGGCCTGTCGTCCACCCTCGGCATCCTGTGCGACGACGTGGCGATGCCGCGTTCGGCCCCCTGGTACCGCGACGCCGTCGAGCGCTCCCGCGCCGCCGAACCGGTCTTCGGCCCGGTCTACAACGCCCCCGTGCCGTGCGCCGCTTGGCGCAGCGCCCCGCTGGAGCCGCCCGTCGAGGTCCGCAACGCCGTCCCCGCCCTCCAGCTCCACGCCACCGGCGACACCCACGCGACCTACCGGGGCGCCCTGGCGCTGCACTCCCGTCTGCCCGGCTCCCGCCTGGTGACCGTCCCGGGCCGCGTCCACACCCTCTACCTCAACGCCTACAGCCCGTGCGCGAACGCGGCGGTGGACGCCTACCTGTCGACGGGGGCGCTGCCGGACGCGGACACCGCCTGCTGAGCCGGCGCTCGTTGCACAGCGGTCCCCCTCGCCCGTTCCTGGAGTTCCGCGTGGGCGGCTTCCGCCCGACCGTGCAGTCCCGGCCCCGCCATCCGGCCGTCCTGCTCCTCGGCGGCCCGGCGGTCAGTGCCCTGACCGCCGGGCTCGCCGTGCGCCGCTAACCGGCTCCCTCGCGCAGGATCGCCTCGAAGGCCGCCACCGCCGGGGGCACCCGCTGCCCGCGCCGCGTCACCGTGTACACCTGCCGGACCGGGGTGTCGTCCGGGTGCAGGGGGACGAGGGCGATGCCGGGGCGGCTGACGCGGGCGGCGAGGGAGGGGATCAGGGTGGCGCCCAACCCGGCTGCCACCAGGCCGAGTTTGGCGGTCCAGGCGGCGACGGTGTACTCGATGCGGGGCTGGAACCCGCTGCGGACGCAGGCGGCGAGGAGGGTGGATTCGGCGTGGCGGCGGGCGGCGATCCAGGGTTCGTCGGCGAGTTCGGCCAGTCGCAGTCGGCGGCGTCCGGCGAGGCGGTGCCCGCGCGGGAGGGCGACCAGCACCGGGTCGTCCATCAGCGGGCGGAAGTCGAAGCGGTCGCCGTCGTCGGCGGGTTCGGTGTACGAGGCGACGAGGGCGAGGTCGACGGCGCCCTCGGCGAGCAGGTCCAGCAGGTGCGCCGCCAGCCCCTCGGTGAGGCCGGTCTCCACGTCCGGGTGTGCGGCGCGGAAGGCGGCGAGGGCGCCGGGGACGAGGTCGGCGTTGGCGCTGTCGAAGGCGCCCACCCGCAGCCGTCCGGCGGTGAGTTCGGTGAGGGCGGTCAGGTCGCGCCGGGTGGCGTCGAGCCGTTGCAGCATCGCCTCGGCGTGCGGCAGCAGGGCGCGGCCGTGCTCGGTCAGCCGTACGCCGCGCGCCAGCCGGTCGAACAGCGGCGTGCCCAACTCGCCTTCCAGGGTGGCGATCTGGCGGGAGATCGCGGACTGGGTGTAGCCCAGTCGCTCACCGGCGGCGGTGAAGGAGCCCAGGTGGGCGACGGTGCGGAAGACGTCCAGCCAAGCCATGTCCATTGCGCATGACTACCATGCCGGACATTCGCTTGTCGCCTGGCTCGTGGCTGCCTAGCGTGGCGGCCATGAAGAAGATCGCTTTTCTGGGACTGGGCCGGATGGGCCTGCCGATGGCCCGCCGACTCGCCGCCGCCGGTTACCCGTTGACCGTCTGGAACCGCTCCCCCGGCCGCGCCGAGGACCTGGCCGGGGTCACCGGGGTCACCGAGGCCGCCACCCCGGCCGAGGCCGTGCGCGGCGCGGACGTCGTCGTCACGATGCTGTCCGACCCGGCGGCCGTCGCCGAGGTGGCCGGGCGGTGCGCGGCGGAGCTGGCCCCGGGCACCCTGTGGATCGACATGTCCTCGATCGGCCCGCGGGCCACCGCCGACCTGCGCGCCGGGCTGCCGGACGGCGTCGCCCTGGTGGACGCCCCGGTGCTGGGCAGCACGGGCCCGGCGGCCACCGGCGGCCTGACGGTCTTCGCGGGCGGAGAGGACGCGGACCTGGACCGCGCGCAGCCGGTCCTGGAGCAGCTGGGCCGGGTGCGGCGCTGCGGCGGCCCGGGCTCGGGCGCGGCGCTGAAGGTGGTGGTGATCGGCGCGATCGTCGCCTGCGTCACCGCCCTGGGCGAAGTCCTGGCGGTGGCCGAGGAGTTGGGCGTGCCGCAGGAGCAGGCGCGGGAGGTGCTGTCGGCCGGGCCGCTCGCGGGGGTGGCGGCCCGGGCGTTCGGCACGGGGTCGGACTTTCCGGTCCGGCTGGCCGCCAAGGACCTCGCCCTGGCGGGCGGCGGACCGGTGCTGGCGGCGGCCCGCGAGGTGCTGCTGGCGCACCCGGAGATCGCCGAGCAGGACCTGTCGGCGGTGCCGGGGGCGCTGCGGCGCGGCCGGTAGGACGGCCCACCGCCCCGCGCACCGGCGCCCCGACCGGGGGGCCGGGGCACCGGTGCGCGGGGCGGGTGGCCCGTCAGTCGTGCGAGAAGGTGATCCGCGGCAGCACCCGGTCCAGCCAGCGCGGGGTGTGCCAGGCGGCGCGCCCGGTCAGGCGCAGCAGGACGGGCAGCAGGACGAGCCGCACCAGGGCCGCGTCGAGGAGGACGGCGGTGCCGAGCACGATGCCCATCTCCTTGGGCGGCAGCGGGCCGGACAGGGCGAAGGTGAAGAACACCGCGACCATGACGCCGGCGGCGGCGAAGACGACCCGGCCGGAGTGGGCCAGGGCGCCGGTCATGGCGGCCTTGGGGTCGCCGGTGCGTTCGTAGTGCTCCTTGGCGGAGGCGAGGAGGAAGACGGTGTAGTCCATCGCGATGGCGAAGATCATCGCGAAGAAGAACACCGGTGCCCAGCCGTCCAGGAAGCCCTGCGGGGTGAAGCCCAGCAGGCCGGCTCCGTGGCCGTCCTGGAAGACCAGGCGGGCGACGCCGAAGGCGGCTCCGGTGGACAGCAGGCTGGCGGCGGTGCCGAGGGCGGCGATCAGCGGGGCGCGCAGGGCGGCGAGCAGCAGCAGGAAGCCGAGGGCCATGACGACGCCGATGACCAGCGGGGTCTTCTCGGTGAGCAGGTGCTGCAGGTCGAGGTTCTCGACGGCGGCGCCGCCGACCATGGTGTCGGCGGGCAGTTCGGCGCGCAGGGTCTGGACGGTGCCGGAGAGGTCGGGGCTGGAGGGGTCGACGGTGGGCACGGCCTGGATCATCGACCAGCCGGAGCCGTCGGCGGCCGGCTGGGCGGGCATGGCGGCGGCGATGCCGGGGGTGGCGGCGACCCGGGCGGTGACGTCGGCGGCCCGGTCGGTGGGGGTGAGGATCTGCAGGGTGCCGGGGGCGCCGGGGCCGAAGGCCTGCTGGACGGCGGTGTAGCCGGCGCGGGCGCTGGCGTCCTCGGGCAGGACGGTGATGGACGGCATCGCGGTGCGCAGGCCGATGACGGGGGCGGCGAGGGCGAGCAGCGCGGCGAGGGCGAGGGCGCCGTAGCGCAGCGGGTGCTTCCACAGGCGTTCGCCCCAGGCAGCGAAGCGCGGGGAGGCGGAGGTGTCGGATCGGGCGGACTTGGACCGGGGCAGGGCGAGGGCGTCGACGCGGTGGCCGAGCCGGCCGAGGACGGCGGGCAGCAGGGTGAGGGTGGCGGCGAGGACGAAGAGGACGGCGAGCATGATGCCGCCGGCCATCGAGCGGAACGCCGGGGAGGGCACGAGCATGACGGCGGAGAGGCTGATCAGGACGGTGGCGCCGGAGAGCAGGACGGCCTTGCCGGCGGTGTCCATGGTCTCGGCGACGGCGCGCACGGCGTCCGCGGCCCCGGCGGCGCCGCGCGCGGTGGGGGCCCGGCGGGCGGCGCGGAAGCGCACGACGAGGAAGAGCGCGTAGTCGATGCCCAGGGCGAGGGCGAACATCATGGCGAAGTTCATCGCCCAGACGGAGACCGGGAAGAGGTGGCTGATCAGTACCAGGGAGCCGGCGGAGGCGGCGAGGCCGGCCATGGTGAGCAGCAGGGGCAGGCCGGCGGCGACGAGGGAGCCGAAGGCGAGCACCAGGATGGCGAGGGTGACCGGCCAGGACATGAACTCGGACTTCATCATGGCGTCGTGGTTGGCCTTGTTGAAGTCGCTCCACAGGACGGAGGCGCCGGTGGCGTGGACGCTGACGCCGTCGGTGGACAGGGCGCCCAGCGGTTCCTTGAGGTCGTCGGCGGCGCGGACCATGTCGTCGGGCGAGGCCTTGGCGCCGGCGAGCAGGACGACGGTGCGGCCGTCGGGGCTGATGGTGGCGCCGGGCTGGGGGGCGATGACGGTGGAGACCCGGGGGTCGGCGGCGGCGAGGGCGCCGGCCGCGGTGATCACCTGCTGGACGGCCGGGTCGGTGACGGGGCGGTCGGCGGCCACGACGATCTGGATCGCGGAGGAGGCGTTGCCGGCGAAGTGCCGCTCGGCGAGTTCGCGGACCTGGACGGACTGGGAGCCGTTGGCCTGCCAGCCGGCGCCGGACAGTGCGGTGGTGACCTTGGGGGCGAAGGCGCCGAGGCCGATGACGACGATCAGCCAGCCGACCAGGACGGCCTTGAAGTGCCGGGTGGACCAGACGCCGAGGCGGCCGAGCGGCCCGGGTCGGCCGCCCTCGGGGGCGCCTCCGCTCGCGGGGGCGTCGGGGGGCGGGGCGTCGGGCCGTACGGCTTCGGCGGGGCGGTTCACGGGGGCTCCGTTCTCGGGTGTCCGGGGTACGGACGCCCGAAAAAATACGGGTGGGGGTATCTCGACCTGCGACAACAGCACCCATCCCGCGATTCATTCCCCCACCGGCCGGCCACCGCCCGACGGCCCCGCCCGGTGCCGCCAGGGGGCCGCCGGTCGGCCCGGCCGGCCCGCTAGCCGATCACCGCGTCCACCTCGACCTCCACCAGCCACCGCTCGTCGATGAAGCGCGACACCTCCACGAAGGTGGTGACCGGGCGGATCTGCGCGAAGCGCTCGCCGTGGGCGCGCGCCGCCTCCCGCCACTGGCTCATGTCGGTGAGCATGATGCGGGTCCGCACGACGTCCGCGAGTGTGGCGCCCGTCTCCCGCAGGGCGGCCTCGGCGATGTCCAGGCAGCGGACGGTCTGGGCGTGGACGTCGCCCTGGCCGACCGGCGCACCGTCCTCGCCGATCGGGGCGGTGCCCGCGACCGCGACGTAATCGCCCTTGCGCACGGCCCGGGAGAAACCGATCCGCGGTTCGAGGGGCGAGCCGGAACTGACTGTCTGTCGAGTGCTCTCCATCGCCCCATCGTGCCGCACCGGGGTGCGCGCCGGGCCGTCCGCCTGCGCGAACGCCCCCGCGCGCCGCCCGGCCCCCGAGGCGCCCCGTCGTCCGGGCGGGCGGATCAATTCCCTTGCGCCGCGACATGATCGACGTAGGCTGACGGACCATGGCATGCCGCATCAGTGAACTGGTCATCGAAACCGCCGACCCCGAGCGGCTCGCCGCGTTCTGGAGCGAGGTCCTCGGCTACGTCGAAGTCGGCCGCGAGGGCGGCGGCACCATCGAGATCGGGCCGCCCGGCACCGGCTTCGGCGGCCCGCAGCCCACCCTCTTCTTCCTCCCCAACAGCGAGCCGCGGCCCGGCAAGCTCCGGCTGCACATCGACGTCAACCCCACCGACCGCGACCAGGACGCCGAGCTGGAGCGGCTGCTCGCGCTCGGCGCCGTGCCGGTCGACGTCGGCCAGCCCGCCGACGCCGCCTGGCACGTCCTGGCCGACCCGGAGGGCAACGAGTTCTGCCTCCTGCGCACCCGGCTCCAGCCCGTCTGACCCGCCCCAGGCCGCACAGGCCGAGGGCCGGCCGGCCGCTACCTCGTGCGCGGCTGGTTGAAGCGCAGCATGTTGCCCGACGGGTCGCGGAAGGCGCAGTCGCGCACCCCGTAGGGCTGGTCCATCGGCTCCTGGAGGACCTCGGCACCGGCCGCCCGCAGCCGCTCGAAGGTGGCGTCGCAGTCGTCGGTGCGGAAGATGACTCCGCGCAGCAGGCCCTTGGCGAGGAGTTCGGCGGCGGCCAGGCGGTCGTTCTCGGAGGCGTGCGGGTCGGCCAGCGGGGGCTCCAGGACGATCTCCACGCCGGGCTGGTCGGGCGAGCCGACGGTGACCCAGCGCATGCCCTCGAAACCGACGTCGTTGCGCACCTCGAAGCCGAGGACGTCGCGGTAGAAGGAGAGCGCCCGGTCGTGGTCGTCGACGGCGATGAAGCACTGCGCGAGTTCGATGCTCATGCGCGTCACGCTACGGGAGCGCCGGGGCCGCCGTCCCGCCGGGCACCCTCGGCGTCCTCGGCACCCTTGACCCCCTTGGTCCCCTTGGCCCCCGTGGCCTCCTCGACCTCCTTCGCCCCCTTGGCCTCCGCGCGGCGCACCGGGCGGGTGCGGACCTTGGCGACGCAGGCCGGGATCGCCGCGCCCGGCTCGTGGTCGCCGACCCGGTAGGCGCTGGGGCTCTGCCCGACCAGCTCGGTGAAGCGGGTGCTGAAGGAGCCCAGCGAGGTGCAGCCCACCGCCATGCACACCTCGGTCACGCTCAGGTCCCCGCGCCGCAGCAGCGCCTTGGCCCGCTCGATCCGTCGGGTCATGAGGTAGCTGTACGGGGTCTCGCCGTAGGCGGTGCGGAAGCTGCGCGAGAAGTGGCCGGAGGACATCAGCGCGGTACGGGCCAGCGCCGGCACGTCCAGCGGCTGCGCGTACTCGCGGTCCATCCGGTCCCGGGCCCGGCGCAGCCGCACCAGGTCGTCGATCGGCACCCGGCCCGCCGGGGTCGCACGGGAGGACGGCGGCACAGGCGGGGGCGGCGACACAGGCTGCGGCGTTGGCGCTGACGGGGGCGGGGACGGGGACGGGGAGGACACACCGGCCACCGTACCGAGTGCCGCCGACAGTCGCCGTCCCCCGCCCGGCGCAGCCCGCTCGCGCCCGCCCCGCCGCGCCGACCACCCTGGAGGGACGGCCGGGCGGCGGAGAGGACGGCAGGGGTGGACCGCAACGATCAGCAGCCCGCCGCCCCGCGTGCCCCCGCCAACCGGACGGTGGTGCTCGGCGTGCTGGCCGCCACCGCCGCCGTGCTGCTGGTCCAGGCGGCCAGCGGCACCAGCTCCCGCCTGGTGCTGCTGCTGGTGTTCCTGCCCGCGCTGATGGCGGGTCTGGGCACCATCGCCCAGACGGTGGCCGTCTCGGTGTGGGTGACCGCCGTGGTCGTGCTCCACTCGCTGGTGGTCCCGCCCGGCGACCTGCCGGCCCGGCTGGGCACCCTGGTGGGCGTGGTCGCCGCCGAGGCTGCCGTGATCGGCCTGTGCGCGCGGCGGGTGCGGCGCGAGCGGCAGCTGTCGCGGATGCGGCAGAGCGCCGTCGCCCTCCAGCGCCAGCTGCTGCGCCCGCTGCCCGTCACCACCTCGGACGTGCGCCTGGACGGGCTGTACCGGCCGGTGGAGGAGGACGCCATGGTCGGCGGCGACCTGTACGACGTCGCCGAGACCCCGCACGGCACCCGGGTGCTGGTCGGCGACGTCCAGGGCAAGGGCCTGCCCGCGATCGGGACGGGCTTCGCGGTGCTGAGCGCCTTCCGGGAGGCGGCCTTCCGCGAGGCGCGGTTGCCCGCCGTCGCCGACGCCCTGGAGGCGGCGGTGGAGCGGCACAACGCGTACGCGGTGCAGAGCGGCGAGCAGGAGCGGTTCGTCACCGCCACCGTGCTGTGCGTCGGCAGCCCGGACGGGAACGGGGACGGGAACGCGGACGGGAACGCGGACGGGATCGGGTCCCGGGCCCGGGAGGGCTCCGCCACCGAGGTACGGGCCGTCAACTGCGGCCACCTCTCCCCCTACCTGCTGCACCCCGACGGCCGCGTGGAGCCCGTCCCCCTGGACGCCGGCATCCCGCTCGGCCTCGCCGCCCTGGCCGCCCCCGGCGAGCCGCGCCCCGTACGGCGCTTCGCGCTGCCCGGGGACGGGGTGCTGGTCCTGCTCACCGACGGCATCACCGAGGCCCAGGACAACTCCGGCACGTTCTACCCGGTCGAACAGGGCCTGGCCGACCTCGCCGCCACCCCCGCCGACGCCCTGCCCGAGGCCCTCGACCGGCGGGCCCGGCGCTGGAGCGGCGGCCACAGCCGCGACGACGTCACCGTCCTCGCCCTGCGCCCCGCCCCGTAGCCGACGGACCCGCGGCCCCGCCCCATGGCCGACGGACCCGCGGCCGGGGCCCGTCGGAGCGGTACGAACCCGCACGGGGCGCATGAGGCCGTACGGGGGTCGCGTGCGGATCACACGGGGTCGTACGGGCCCGTCCGTGGGGCCGTCCGACCCTTGACCCCCGGCTGCGGGCTCGACCTGCGGCGATCTAGGGTGCAGACATGATCCCCACACCGATATCCGCGCCCGAGCCCGGCCCGCTCGACGGCCCCACGGACGACTTCCTGACCGACCCCGCCCAGGCGCTGCGGGTGATGATGCAGGGCAACGCCCGGTTCGTCGCGGGCAACCCCGAGCACCCCAACCAGGACGCCGGGCGCCGCGCGGCGCTCGCCCCGGCGCAGCGGCCCTTCGCGGTGCTGTTCGGCTGTTCGGACTCCCGGCTGGCCGCCGAGATCATCTTCGACCAGGGCCTGGGCGACCTGTTCGTGGTGCGCACCGCCGGGCACGTCACCGGTGCGGAGGCGCTGGGCAGCATCGAGTACGGGGTGAGCGTGCTGGACTGCCCGCTGGTGGTGGTGCTGGGCCACGACTCCTGCGGTGCGGTGGCGGCGGCGCTGGAATCCCTGGAGCAGGGGCAGCTGCCGGGCGGTTTCGTCCGGGACGTGGTGGAGCGGGTGACCCCGAGCGTGCTGTCCGCAAAGGCGGCGGGCATCGAGGACAGCGACGGGATCGTGGACGAGCACATCCGCCAGACCGTGGACCTGCTGGTGGAGCGCTCGCAGGCGCTGGCCGCGAAGGTCGCCGGGGGGAAGGTGTCCGTGGTGGGCCTGTCCTACCGGCTGCGCGACGGCCGGGCCCGGCTGGTCGCCGCCCGGGGGCCGGTGGGCTGACGGAGCGCCCGCCGCGGCGGGCCGTGCCGTCCTCGGGAACCGCAGGACCTGCGGGAGCTTCGGGACCTACGGGAGCTGCGGGACCTGCGGAAACGCGATGTCCGATCACCGCCAGCGCCCCCGGCCGGGCCGGGGCAGAGTCGGTGACCGCAACGATTCCCCATCCCGAGGACGGCAGTTCCCGTGCACAAGGTCATCGATCTCAAGGTTCTCTACTTCGGCACCCCGGTGGTGCTGATCGGATCCCGCAACGAGGACGGCAGCGCCAACCTCATGCCGATGTCCTCGGCGTGGTGGCTGGGGCAGTCCTGCGTGCTGGGCCTGGGCGACAGCTCCCAGACCGCCGCCAACCTGCGGCGCGAGGGCGAGTGCGTGCTCAACCTGCCCTCCTCCGCGCAGGTGGACGCCGTGGACGCCCTCGCGCTGCTGACCGCCGCCCCGCGGATCGCCGAGTACCGGCTGAAGCAGGGCTACCGCCACGAGCGGCGGAAGTTCGCCGCCGCCGGCATGACCGAGCTGCCCGGCGAGCTGGTGCGGGCGCCGCGCGCGGCCGAGTGCCCGGTGCAGCTGGAGTGCCGGGTGGAGTCGGCGACGGCGCTGACGGGCGGCGGGCGCACCGCCTTCGAGGTGTCGGTGGTGCGCGCCCACGTCGAGGAGAGCCTGCTGGTGCCCGGCAGCGACCACTACGTCGACCCGGTCGGCTGGGACCCGCTGATCATGAAGTTCTGCGAGTTCTTCGGCGACGGGCGGCGCCTGTCCCCGTCCCGCCTCGCCGAGGGCTGGCAGATGCCCGGGCGGCTGCCCGCCGCCGTGTGACGGGACGTCCGCTCAGCCCTCGGGCCGCCGGCTCACGGCCGCGCTCCCCCGCTCACGGCGCGACGGTCGCCCCGCAGGAGTCGCACACCCGCGTCGCGGGCAGTTCCAGGAAGCAGGTCGGGCAGATCGCCGGCGGGCGCGGCGGGGCGGCGACGGCGGCCTTGCGCTCCACCGAGGCGCGCAGGCGCGGGGCCAGGGCGGGGGTGCCGCCGTCGGCGGGCAGGTCGGCGCCGAAGTGCCGGTAGCAGGCCAGGCGGGCGGCGGCCGCGTGCTGCTCGCGGTCCATCTCCGCGGCCACCGGCGGCTGTCCGGCCACCGCCAGCACCTCCTGGTAGCCGGGGCCGACCCGGCCGTCCGTGGCGTGCACCACCAGGGCCGTCAGCGGCGGGTCGCCGCGCCGGTGCGCCTCGCGGATCACCAGGGACAGCACCTTGCCGATCCAGTGCCGCTGGTTGACCCGGGTGCGTACGCCGGAGGCCTCCTGCACCGCCTCGGCCAGGTCCGCGTAGCTGATCACCGCGTGGTAGCGGCGCGCCACCTCCACCAGGGCGGGGTAGGCCGCCCTGGTCCACACGATGTGCGCCTGGGTGGCGCCGACCGCCGCGCCGTCCGACACCCGCCAGTAGCTGTGCTGCTCCGTCATCCGCCCGCCCCTGTCCGTCTTGTCCGTGTCTGTCCTCCGCAGTCCCCCGCCGCAGCGAGGCTACCCCGCCCCGGAACGGCACCCTCGGGCGGGGCCTCGCCTCGGACGGGGCTTGACTTCAAGTCCTGTTGAAGTCGTGGAATGGGTGCCGACCGCAGCCGTACGGGCAACCCCGCGGTCGATGCCCCGCCCGTACGGACCCGTACCGGGGCCGGGGCCGCCGTCTTCCCGATCGTGCCGACGGCGGCCCCGGTCCCGGGTCCTCCCGCCCCCCGTCCTCCCGTCCCCCGTCCACGCTGCGGCTGTGAGCCGGATCACGGTTGAGGTTGACCTCGGGTCAGGGTGCAGGCTCCCCTCATCGGGCCCGACGACGACCACGCGGGCCCCACGGATACGAGGGGGCAGCATGTCCACCACCCACCACTCCACCCGCCACGTCGGCCACCACCTCGGCCACCACCTCGGCCACCACCTCGGCCACGGTCCGGACCGCCCGGAGCTGCGGCGGGCGATCGAGGAGATCGCCGCATCCGGCTTCCTCGGGGTGCAGGTGCGGGTGAACGACGCGCACGGCGAGTGGGTCGGCAGCGCCGGGGCCCGCGAGCTGGGCCGCGACGGCAGGCCGCCGGCCGACGGGCACTTCCGCGTCGGCAGCGTCACCAAGAGCTTCGTCGCGACCTCGGTGCTCCTGCTGGTCGCCGAGGGGCGGCTGGCCCTGGACGACCCGGCCGGCGACCACCTGCCCGGGTTCGGGCTGGACCGGCGGATCACGGTGCGGATGCTGCTGCAGCACACCAGCGGGATCTTCAACCACACCGGCGAGCTGACCGAGGACGGGACGTTCGTGCCGGGCGTCCCGTGGCGGGGCAAGGAGTGGGTGGACGCCCGCTTCCGCACGTACCCGCCCGAGGAGCTGGTGCGGCTGTCGCTGTCCCGGCCGGCGCGGTTCGCGCCGGGGGCGGGCTGGAGCTACTCCAACACCAACTACGTGCTGGCCCGGCTGGTGGTCGAGCGGGTCGGCGGCCGCCCCTTCGCCGAGGAGCTGCGGCGGCTGGTCCTGGATCCGCTGGGGCTGACCGGCACGGTGGCGCCGGGCGCCTCGCCGGAGGTCCCCGCGCCGCACGCCCGCAGCTACTACCGCTACGAGGACGCCGGACGGGAGCGGACGCTCGACGTCACCCGCCACGACCCGTCCTGGGTCGCGGCCGGCGGCGACATGATCTCCACCACCCGGGACCTGCACACCTATGTCTCCGCGCTGCTCGGCGGCAGGCTGCTGCCGCCCGGCCTGCTGGCCGAGATGCGCACGCCGGAGGCGACGGTCGGCTACGGACTGGGGCTGTTCGCCCAGGAGAGGGAGGGCGGCACCGTCTTCCACCACAACGGCGCCACCATCGGCTCCGCGGCGCTGATGTACGGCTCGCCGGACGGCGGCACGACCCTCACCGCCGGGCTGAACTATGTCGACGACGCCGACGTGTCCATCGCGGCGGCGTTCCAGGACGCCCAGCGGCGGCTCGTCGACGAGGTGTTCGGCACCGGGACCGGCCCCGCGGCATCCGGTCGTACGGCAGGCTGAACGAATGACGAACGGATTCGACGGAGTCACGATCGGGCAGGCGGCGGCGTACGTCGGCGTCACGGTGAAGACGGTGCGGCACTACCACCGGCAGGGGCTGGTCGACGAGCCGCAGCGCGACGCCTCCGGCTACCGGCGGTACGGGTCAGGCGAGTTGCTGCGGCTGGTGCAGGTCCGGACGCTGGCCGCCGCCGGGGTGCCGCTGGCGGAGATCGGGCCGCTGCTCGGCGCCGACGGCGAGCGGTTCACCGCCGCCCTCGCCGACGTGGAGCGGCGGCTGGACGAGCGGATCGCGGAACTGACCGCGCGCCGCGACACCCTGCACCGGCTCGCCGACGGCGACCGGGCCCTGCTGCCCGACCGCGCCTGCGCGGCCCTGGAGCGGATGCCCGGGCTCGGCTTCGGCCCCGACTACGTGGCGGCGCAGCGCGAGGCCCTGGTGCTGGCGCGGGCCCTGGTGCCGGAGGGCTTCGACGGCTTCCTGGCCCAGCTCGAACACCGCCTGGACGACCCGGAGTTCGTCGATCTGGCCAGACGCGGCCAGGAGGCCGAGGCCTGGGCGCCGGACGATCCGAGGATCGAGGAGCTCGCCGCCGCCATGGCCGACCGCTGCCTCGCCAACCCCGCGCTCCTGGGGGACCCCGACAGCCTGCGGGCCTGGGCCAGGGCCTCCGTCCAGTACCGCCTGATCGACCGCCACCGCGACGACGAGGCCCCGGTCTCGGCCCGGCTGACCGCCCTCACCGAGGCCAGGCTGCGCGCCGCCGGCGTCCCGGCCCCGCACCGGTAGCGGCCCCGGCCGGGCGCGCACGGGAAGTCGGCCCGCCCGACTTCCCACGTACCGGCGCGACCGGCGGCGCCCGACACCCGGACGGCGAACCCGCACCCCGAACGCACGAGAAGTCGGCCCCGCCGACTTCCTGCGCCGCTCGGCCGGGCCCGGCTGGCGTCCCGGGCGTCCCGGGTGCCCCGGGCGGGGCTGCGGTGCGACGGTGATCAGCCGCTGGAAGTGGGCGAGTTCGGCGAGTTCGGCGGGTTCGGCGGCGGGTTCGCCCTCGGCCTCGATCCAGGCGTGGGCGCGGAAGGGGGCGGTGCGCACGCCCGTGCGCCAGGTCGGCCAGGTGCCCGGATCCGGCACAACAGGGCTGCGGCAATGGCGCGTTGGAGGCAGTCCCGGCCGGGCGCAGCGCATGCTGAGCGCGACCACGGCCTGTCGGGCGGCGAGGGCCTCGGCCCGGCGGGCGCGGGACGGGGCCGGTTTCGGCCGGCCGTGGGCGAAGTGGTGCCGCCCCGCTGGGTGCCGGGCGGGGCTTCGCCTATGTTCGGCCCATGGTGGACGCATGCTTCGGGCACCCGCGGCTGGCCGCGGTCTACGACCCGCTCGACCCGGACCGCGGTGATCTCGACGCCTACCTGGGAATGGTGCGGGAGTTCGGGGCGCGCCGGGTGCTGGACATCGGCTGCGGCACGGGGGTGTTCGCGCTGCTGCTGGCCGGGCGCGGGGTCGAGGTGGTCGGCGTGGATCCCGCGCCGGCGTCCGTGGAGGTCGCGCGGGCCAAGCCGGGCGGCGGGCGGGTGCGGTGGATCCACGGTGACGCCACGCGGCTGCCGCCGCTGCGGGTCGATCTGGCGACGATGACGGCGAACGTCGCCCAGGCCGTCGTCGGTCCGCGGGACTGGCAGGGGACGCTGCGGGGGGCCTTCGGGGCGCTGCGGCCCGGCGGGCGGCTGGTCTTCGAGACCCGTGACCCGGCCGCGCGCGCCTGGCAGGAGTGGACCCGTGGGCGTTCCCACCGGGTGACGGACGTCCCGGGAGTCGGCTCCGTCGAGAGCTGGGTCGACCTGACCGGGGTGCACTGGCCCCTGGTGTCGTTCCGGTGGACGTACGTGTTCGCCGCGGACGGGCAGGTGCTGACCTCGGATTCGACGCTGCGTTTCCGGGAGCGGGAGGAGGTCGAGCGGGATCTGGCCGCCCACGGCTTCGTGGTGGAGGAGGTCCGCGACGCGCCCGACCGGCCGGGCCGGGAGTTCGTCTTCGTGGCCCGGCGCCCGTGACCCCCGTGAACTCCCGTGAACTCCGGCGGTCTACGAATCAGGACCCCTGGGCGCCGATCTTCCGGTTGGCGAGGTGGATGAGGTCCTTGGCGAAGGCGCGGTGGACCGAGGGGACGACGACCGCCATCGCCAGGTGTCCTGCCCGGTGCTGGAACTCGAAGCGGCGGAAGGACGTCAGGACGCCCGTCGCGTTGATCTCCCTGACCGTCGCCAGGTCGCGCCACGCGACCGCGTCCCGGACGCCGCCGAGGAGGTCGGTCACGGCCACGCCGTCCTCGTGCAGGCGGCACTGGCGGATGCCGAGCCGCCCGGCCGCCCAGCGCCAGGCGAAGGCGAGGCCGTAGACCGCCAGGACGATCGCCACCACGATCGCGGTCTTGATCACGGCGTTGTCCGGCCGCATCACCACCAGGCCGACGAGCAGTACCAGGCTGAACACCAGGACGAACCGCCGCCCGAGCTGCCAGAGCAGCCCGGGGACGCCGATGACGGAAGCACTGCGGTGGAGCGCGCCGAACGCGGGCTCCCTGAACTGCCTTGCCATGCCGATCCCCTGTCCCGGTAGCGGAGTTGAGCGGCGTGATCGCCGACTCCCCGCGCCCACTGTCGGGGAGCGCCGGACGGCTGGCAAGTCGTCGGGCGGCGGGTGGGCGGCGGGGGCCGGATCCTCCGGGCCCGCCGTCACGGGGCCCTGGCGCGAGGCCCGTACGACCTGACGGGTCGTCTCCCGGGCCCGCGCGGCGGCGCTTGCGCACGTGCCGGCCGGGCTCAGGCGGCCTTCTCGGCGAGGGTGTGGGCGACGAGGGCGTTGGCGTGGCCGTGGCCGAGGCCGTGCTCGGTCTTGAGCCAGGCGACGAGTTCCATGTGCTTGGTGAGCGGGGAGGTGCGGACGAGGTCCTTCCACTCCTCGATCGGGCGGCCGTACTTCTTCTCGATGGCGGGGAAGTAGGAGGCGGGGTTGCCCTTGGCGGCCGGCTTCTTCTCGACGGCGGGCTTCGCGGCGGCCGGCTTCTTCGCGGCGGGGGTCTTCGCGGCGGGGGTGGCGGTCATGGGCGGTTCCTCTCGGCGGGGCACGGCGGGAAGCGGTGCGGTCACGGGGGTGGACCGTGACCGCACCGCGAACTCATCGCCCCGCGTGGGTGATCCGCGTCACACCCCGGCGGTGGCCCGGCGGCGGCGCCGTCCGGCGGGCGGGGTGGGGTCGGCGTTCCAGGCGGCGACGGGGTTGCCGAGCCAGTGCCCGCCGCCGGGGACGTTCTCGCCGCGCATGACGAGGGAGGCCGGGCCGACGGTGGTGCCGGCGCCGAGGGAGGAGTTGAGCAGCACGATGGAGTGCGGGCCGGTGGTGGAGCCGGCGGCGAGGTGGACGGGGCCCAGGCGCATCACCCGGTCGTGGAAGAGGTGGGTCTGCAGGACGGTGCCGCGGTTGACGCTGGCGCCGGCCTCGACGGTGACCAGGTCGGTCTCGGGCAGCCAGTGGGTCTCGCACCACACGCCGCGTCCGATGCGGGCGCCGAGGCTGCGCAGCCACACGTTCAGGTAGGGGGTGCCGGTGATGGTGTGGCCGCCGAAGGGCATGGCGAGTTCCTCGACGAAGGTGTCGTAGAGCTCGTTGCGCCATACGAAGGAGGACCACAGGGGGTGTTCGGCGACGCGGAAGCGTCCGACGAGCACCCATTTGGCGGCGGTGGTGACGGCGCAGGCGGTGACGGCGGCGGCGATCAGGACGAGTCCGGCGGCGCCGAGGGCGGCGCCGAGCCCGTAGTCGTCGCGCAGTTCCTGCAGGACGGCGAGGACGAGGTCGCCGAGCAGGGCGGCGAGGACGATGGGCAGCAGCCGGCACAGTTCGACGCCGGCGCGCGCCCAGATCAGGCGCCGGGGCGGGTCGTAGGTGCGGCCTTCGGTGCCGGTGTCGGCGACGCGGGGCAGGGCGAAGGCGGGGCGGCCGAGCCAGGAGGAGCCTTCGGGGGCGTGGGCGGGGGTGTCGGACAGTACGCCGACGAGGGAGTTGTCGGGCAGGTGGCGGCCGGGGCCGACGATGCCGGAGTTGCCGACGAAGGAGCGGCGTCCGACGTGGGCGGGGCCGAGGTGGAGCCAGCCGCCGCGCAGTTCGTAGGGGGCGACGAGGGTGTCGTCGGCGAGGAAGGCGCCGTCGTCGACCCGCATCAGGCCGGGCAGGGCGAGCACGGTGGAGGCTTCGACGCGGCGGCCGACGCGGGCGCCGAGCAGGCGCAGCCACACGGGGGTGAAGAGGCTGGCGTAGAAGGGGAAGAGGGTGCGCCGGGCGGTGTCGGCGAGGCGGCTGACGGCCCAGGCGCAGAAGGCGACGCGGCCGGTGGCGGGGTGGAAGCCGGGGCGCAGCGGGCGGGACAGGAGGCGGACGAGGAGCGCTATGAGGGTGGCGTAGCAGGTGATGGTGAGGGCGGCGAGGGGGACGGTGGCGGGCAGGAGTTGGAGGAGGGCGCCGGCCAGGGTGGCGTCGGTGTCGACCATCGGGTAGACGATGAGCAGGGCGGGCAGGGCGGCGATGATCGGGACGAGGCCGAGGACGGTGAAGCCGGCGCCGTAGGCGAGGTTCCAGCGGCGGGGGGCGGGGGCGGGGGTGGTGGGCCAGTCGGCGGGGGCTTCGGTGGCGGGGCGGGCCGGGGAGCCGGTCCAGTGTGCGCCGGGTGGGACGGGGGTGGTGGCGGTGACGCAGGAGCCGGGGGCGATCTCGGCGCGGGCGCCGATGCGGGCGCCGGGCATGAGGGTGGCGCGGTGGCCGATGCGGGCGCCTTCGCCGATGTCGATGCGGCCGAGGTGGAGGGTGTCGCCGTCGAGCCACCAGCCGGCGAGGTCGGCTTCGGGTTCGACGCAGGCGTGGGCGCCGAGGCGGGCGAGGCCGGTGACGGGGGGCAGGGTGTGGAGTTGGACGCCGGGGCCGACGCGGCAGCCGAGGGCCTTGGCGTAGCGGGGGGCCCAGGGGGTGCCGGCGAGGGCGGCGGTGCCGAACATGGCGGTGTAGCGTTCGGCGGCCCACAGGCGCAGGTGGACGTGGCCGCCGCGGGGGTGGCTGCCGGGGCGGATGCCGACGGTGAGCAGGCGGGCGCCGGTGGCGGCGAGCAGGGTGCGGCCGGGGGCGCTGTAGAGGAGGAGCAGGCCGGCGGCGACGGGCCACCAGGAGCTGTGGGGGGCCCAGGCGAGGTCGCTGCCGGTGAGGTTGTCGAGGGCGATCAGGACGAGGATCCAGCGCAGTCCGGCGAGGGAGAACATGCCGAGGAGCAGGAGGCTCTGCCAGAGGCCGGCGCTGCGGGGGGTGCGGCGCACGGTGCGGCCGCGGACGGCGGTGGTGGCGGCCGTGTCCTCGGGTGCGGTGGTGGGGGTGAGGGTGTCGAGGTGGGCGGCGAGGTCGGCGAGGACGGGGTGGGCGTACAGGTCGGCGACGGAGACGCCGTTGTGACGGGTGCGCAGTTCGGAGACGAGGCGGGCGGCGGTGAGGCTGGAGCCGCCGAGGGCGAAGAAGTCGTCGTCGGGGCCGGGGGTGGTGCCGAGCAGGCGTTCCCAGTGGCCGGCGAGCAGGCCGGCGGTGCCGTCGAGGGCCTGGGCGGCGGGGGCGGTGCCGGTGGTGGCGAGCGGCCAGGGCAGGGCGCCGCGGTCGACCTTGCCGGAGGTGCGGGTGGGCAGGGAGTCGACGAGGGCGAGGACGGGCACCAGCGGGGCGGGCAGGCGTTCCAGGAGCCGGCGGCGGGCGGTGGTGAGGTCGGGGGTGGTGCCGGGGTGGGCGACGAGGTAGCCGACGAGCAGGTCGGCGCCGGCGGGGGTCCTGCGGACGGCCGCGGCGGCGGCGCGGATGCCGGGCAGGGCCTGGAGGGCGGCGTCGATCTCGCCGAGTTCGATGCGGCGGCCGCCGAGTTTGACCTGGTCGTCGGCGCGGCCGAGGAAGACGAGGCCGTCGGGGTCGTTGCGCACGAGGTCGCCGCTGCGGTAGACGCGGGGTGAGGCGAGGGCGGGGTGGGCGCTGAACTTCTCGGCGTCCTTGGCGGGGTCGAGGTAGCGGGCGGTGCCGACGCCGGTGATGAGCAGTTCGCCGCTGGCGTGCCAGGGGACGGGGTTTCCGGCCGGGTCGACGACGGCGATCTCCCAGCCGTCGAGGGGGGCGCCGATGCGCACGGGTTCGCCGGGGAGCAGGCGGGCGGCGGTGGCGACGACGGTGGTCTCGGTGGGGCCGTAGGTGTTCCAGAACTCGCGGCCGTCGACGGCGAGGCGTTCGACGAGTTCGGCGGGGCAGGCCTCGCCGCCGACGATGATCAGGCGGACGGCGTCCAGGCATTCCTGCGGCCACAGGGCGAGCAGGGTGGGGACGGTGGAGACGGCGGTGATGCGCCGGGTCACGAGCCAGGGGCCGAGGTCGGTGCCGGCCTTGACCAGGGCGCGGGGGGCGGGGACGAGGCAGGCGCCGTGGCGCCAGGCCAGCCACATCTCCTCGCAGGAGGCGTCGAAGGCCACGGAGAGGCCGGCGAGAACGCGGTCGCCGGGGCCGAGCGGCCGGTGGGTGAGGAAGAGGCGGGCCTCGGCGTCGACGAAGGCGGCGGCGGAGCGGTGGGTGACGGCGACGCCCTTGGGGCGGCCGGTGGTGCCGGAGGTGAAGATGATCCAGGCGTCGTCGGCGGGCCCGGGCCAGGCGGGGCGGCCGCCGGGGTGGGCGGCGGCGCCGGGGTGGGCGGCGGCGCCGGGGTGGAGGCTGCGGCCGGGGCCGAGGACGGCGCAGACGGCGGCGTCCTGCCAGATCATCCCGGCGCGCTCGTCGGGGTCGTCGGCGTCGACGGGGACGTAGGCGGCGCCGCAGCGCAGCACGGCGAGGACGGCGATGTAGAGGTCGGCGGTGCCGGAGGGGATGCGGATGCCGACGCGGTCGCCGCGGCCGATGCCGTGGCCGGCCAGTTGCCCGGCGAGGGTGTCGACCTCGTGGAGCAGGGCGCGGTAGTCGAGGACGGTGTCGCCGGTGTCGAGCGCGGGCGCGTGGGGGTGGGCGTCGGCGGTGGCGGCGACGATGTCGAGCAGGCTGCGGGGGTGGGCGGCCTGGGCCACCGGCCAGCCGGCCGCGGGGCCCTGGTGGGGGCGGTGCAGCGTGCCTGGGCCGGCCGTGTCGTGGCGTGCGTCCATGGATGGGTTTCCTTGGCTCCGGGGTCCTGGGGGCGCGTACGGGTGTACGGGTGTACGGGTGTGACGCCGGATGACCCGGTTGTCACCTGCGGAGGGCGCCCACTCACCATGACTCTGCTGGGAGTCGGCTGGATGCAGCGAAGGTTCGATCAAAGGGAATTCTCATCATCGATGCCGCACAGGAACAGCAACGGTATGAATCGAATGACATTTCGCGGGTTTTCGCTCGTTTCCGCTGGTGAAGAGTAATCGCCGAATACCGGAACGGCGCGACGGGAGAGGGAAGGGTGATGAACACCATGGCGTCCGGAACGCTACCGGTGGCGAGGGGGTCGCTACCGGATCGGGGGGTTCTGGTCGGATCATCGGACTGTTCACGGTTTTCACATCTTCGCGTGGGATCCTTTCACGCACCTCGCCGCGGCTCCGTCCTGTGAGCGGGCCGGGCAAGGGCTCCTCGGGCTGGGAATCGGCTGGGCATTCCACCGAGGACGAGGGGCCGCGGACAAGCGCCGACGGCCGGAACGGGAGCACGCTCGTCTGGTACGTGGCGTACGGCTCGAACCTGCACGCCGCCCGCCTCGCCTGCTACCTGCGCGGCGGGCGCCCGGACGGCGGGGCGCAGGCCCAGCCCGGCTGCCGCGATCCGCGTCCGCCGCGCCGGGCGGTGGCCACCGTGCTGCCGGGCACGCTCTACTTCGCCGGGCACTCGCTCACCTGGGGCGGCGGATCGGCCTTCTACGACCCGGTCGGCGGCGGCGAAGTGCCGTGCCGCGCCTATCTGGTGACGGTCGGTCAGTTCAGCGACATCGCCGCCCAGGAGATGCGCCGGCCTCCCGGCACCGACCTCGACCTCGCCCCGGCGCTCGCCGCCGGGCGCGCCGAACTGGGCCCGGGCCGCTACGAAACCCTGCTGCACGTCGGCGAGTCGGACGGCCACCCGCTGCTGACCTTCACCGCCTCCCGGGGCGTGGCCGGCGCCGATCTCAACGCCCCCACCCCGCCCTACCTGCGCACCCTGGCCACCGGCCTGGCCGAGTCCCACGGCTGGGGCCCCTGGCGCGCGGCCGGCTACCTCGCCACCCGCCCGGGCGCGGCCGGGCACTGGACGCCGCGCGCGGTGGCGGCGGTGCTGGGCTGAACAACGCCGGGACCCGCCGGGCCTGGTGTCCTGTACTCAGGCCCCGGCCGGGGCGCCCCTGCGCTCAGGCCCCGGCCGGGCCGCGTCCGGCCAGCCGTGCGCGCAGGCGCTCCGCCGGCAGGGTGTCCGGGTACGCCAGGAGTGCCTCCCGGGCCCTGCGGAGAGCCTCCTGCTCGATCCCGGCCGGCAGGTCGTCGCGCTCCAGCAGGTGCAGCAGGACGAAGGGGGCCCTCGGCGTCGAGCCGCGCCTGGCCAGCCAGTCCGTCGTGTGCCGCAGGAGCGGGGACAGCTGGGCCGCGGAGAGGTCCCGCCGTTCCAGCAGGGCGCAGAGGATCTCCCGGGTCTTGTTGCTGAAGTTCGCCGAGAGCCGCTCCAGTCCCAGCGCCACCGCCCGGGAGGCCTGTTCGGGGGTCAGGTCCGACCGTCTCAGCAGCGGGCACAGGAACGGCCGCTGGAAGTGGAAGGTGGTGTGGACGGCGCACAGGTCGATCGCGAGGTCGATCCCGAACCGGGCCTGGTCGGGCCGCAGTCCGGTGCGGCGGCCGAGGAGCGAGCCGAGGAGGGCCGGCTGGGCGGGGCCGGCGCGGAGCTCCGCCACCACCAGATCGGCCACCTCGGTCAGCTGCTCTCCGGTCAGTTCCCTCCGCCACAGCAGAACCTGGAGGACGCGCCGGCGGTCGGCGGAGGTCTCGTTCAGCTCCAGCCACCGGAACGCCCGGGAGATGAGGGGGCGGGCCTCCTCGGGAGTCAGCGGGCGTTCGAGCAGTCGTTGCAGCGCGACGGCCGCCGCCGGATCGGCGGGATCGCCGGCCAGCTGGTGCAGCAGTCCGGTGCCCGCGCCGGTGCCTTCGCCGGCGCCTGTGCCTTCGCTGGCCAGCAGGACGCGCAGGACGTGGCTGCGGTGCGGACTGGCGGGATGGAGCCTGCTCCAGGCCTCGACGTAGCGGGTCACCCGCCGCGCCCGGTCGGGGGTGAGCGTGTGGCGCTCCAGGACGACGCGGAGCACCGCGCCGGCGGTGGGGACCTCGGCGTGGTGCGCCGCGAGCCAGTCGAGGCCCCGTTCGAGCGCCGCGTGCTCCTCGGGCGCCGTCAGCGCGGGGTGGCTCAGGAGCGTGCGCAGGAGCGACGCGGCCCGCAGTGTGCCGGCGGCGTCCCGGTGGTCGGCGAACCAGGCGAGGGTGCGGCGCACGGCCTCCTCCCGCTGCTCCCCCGCCGGGTTCCCGTACGTCAGCAGGTGCTGCAGGACGGCGGCGCTCGCCTCGGACGGGCGGCGCGGGCTCAGCCAGTCGAAGGCGCACTGGACCACCCGGCCGCGGGTGGGGGTGTCGTGGTCCCGCTTGAGCAGCTGTTTGAGGACCAGTGGGGCGGAGCGCCAGCCGGCGTGTCCGCGGACCCACTCCAGGGCGTGGTCCACGGCCAGCCGCTCCTGGCCGCAGGAGAGGTCGTCCCGTTCCAGGAGCGCCTGGATGACGTGGTCGGCGTCGGTCTGCCCGGCCCGCCGGGACAGCCAGGACAGCGAGGCCGAGATCAGCGGCTGCGGCACGTTCTGCGGATCGCCGAGCGCCGCCGAGAGGAACGGCCGTGCGGCGTGGTCGAGTTCGGCCCGGGTCAGCCAGGGGCGGACCAGTGCGTCCCAGGTCTCCAGGGCCGCGGACTTCCAGGGCGGGTCGAGGGTCATGGCGAGCAGCGCCTGCTCGCCGTCCCGGCCCGCGTGCTCCAGCAGCTTTCCCAGCCTGACGGCGTTGCGGGTGGCCCAGTCCCGGCAGAAGCGCTCCAGTGCGCCGGCCCGGTGGCCCGTTCCCGGCCCGTCCAGGTCGGAGGCCAGCCGCTGCAGATGGCCGGTGAACAGGGCGAACGAGCGGGAGTGCCGGGACGTGGCGTCGAACAGCGTTTCGGCGGATGCGCCGTGGATGCTCCAGCCCGGTGGCGGCAGGAGGGAGTGGAGGACCAGTTCGTCCGTCACGATGTCGTGGACGACGTGGAGTTCGCCCCCGGACTCGTCCATCCACCCCAGCGAGACCAGGGTGTCGGTGACGTGCCGTCCGCCCATGACGCCCGCGGCGGTGGAGGGGTGGGCGTCGAGCAGCGCGTCGAGTGCCTCCTCCACGGCCGGGCGGGGCTGCGGGCAGATGCTGACCGCCGTGGCGAAGGCCAGGTGGGCGAGGTCGGGCAGGGCGGTGGCCAGCGGGCCGGTCGCGTCCCCGGTGCCGACGGGGGTCAGCGAGTCCTGCCGGATTCCCTCCCGGATCCAGCTGACCAGTTCACCGGGGCGCACCCGCGCGAGGTCCGGGGCGAGGTGGCCGGCGCGGATCCGGCGTTCGAGGGCGTCGGCGATGAGCAGGGCGATGACCGGACGGCGCCCGCAGGCCCGGGCGAGTTCCTCCTCCCCCCACCGCTGGAGCGCCTGCGGGGCGACTTCACGGAGGATGTGGGTGATCACCGTGGTCCGGTGGTCCTCGTCCTGGCGCAGCAGGACCTCGTCGAAGAGGAGCCCGGCACCGCGCTGGTGGAGCCGGTGGCGTGCTCCCGGACGGGTCGAGGCGAGCGCCGCGACGTGGACGCCGCACCGTTTGGCCTCGGGCAGCAGGGCGTCGACGAGTGCCCGCGGGTCCAGCTGGGCGCAGGTGTCGAGGGAGTCGAGGACGAGCAGGACCCGGGGCCGCTCGGCCTCGCGCACGACCTGCGAGAGGTCGTCCACCGTCACGGAGTTGTTCGCCTGGAGGTGGAGGACCTGCCAGCCGTCGAGATGGGCGGCCCGCGCGACTTCGAAGCAGGTCCGGGTCTTTCCCGCGCCGGCCTGTCCGACCAGGAGGACGCCTCGCGGGTCCGGTGTCGAGAGACGGCGCAGCAGGTTCCGCGGTTGGGCCTCGTGGAGGGGGCCGGGGCTGACGAAGGAGAGGCGGTCGTCCACGAGGCGGGTCTCGCGTCCGTGCAGTCCCCGGACGACCTCGTCGTGGGTGTGGATCTCCCGCAGGCGTTGCGCGGAGCCCTCGCGGTCGGTCACCGCGACCGGGTCCGGGTCGACGTCGTGGGCGCGCAGGTAGCGGACGAACCTGGGGTCCTCGGACAGTCCTTGGAAGCCGGTGGCCGTCAGGCTCGCGGTCCCGCCGCGGGTGTGGTGGCTGCTGCACACGCCCAGCAGTACGTCGTCGCGGGTGAACACGCCGGCGCCGGAGAAGCCCGTCCACGGTGATGCCGGGCCGGGCCGGTCGGTGGGCGCCGCGGGGGGCGTCGCGGGGGGTGGGGAGGTCAGTGACAGTTCCAGGTCGGCGCGGCCCAGGAAGGAGCCGAGCAGCACGTCGCCGTCGATCTGCCGGGTGGTCGGCCGCATCCGGTCGATGGCGAAGTCCGGGAAGCCGACCGCGGTGAAGGCGATGCGGCCGAGCCGGGTGGGCGCGACGCCGAGCCGGATCGGCGGCAGGTCGCCGCGGTCCTCGGCCAGCACCAGCAGGGCCAGGTCGAGGGAGGGGTCCTGGTGGCCGACCACCAGGTCGACGGCGACGGGCTTGCCGCTCCCGCCGGCCGATCCCACCGCCGGACGGACCTCGTACGCGTAGCGCTCGGAGTCCTCGAAGGCGTGGCGCACGGAGAGTGCGAGACCGCTCGCGAGCAGGAAGCCCGAGGCGAGGAACCGCGTCCCACCGGTCGTCCGGTCCCGTCGGGCGACCATCACCACCCTGTCCAGCATGCCGTTCGGGCCGCGCCGCATGCCCTGTCCCCCACCCGCCGTTCGGACCGTTCCGCAAAGCCTCCCCGGTGGTGGCTACCGCCGTCCGCCGGGCCCCGCCCGGCGTCAGTCGGGCAGCAGGATCCCGGCCTCGGAGTTGGTCAGCACCGCACCGCCCTGCTCGGTCTCGGCCGTCAGCTCCAGCGACACCGTGTGCGTGGCGGTCCTGGCGCCGGCGGCCTTGGCCCCGCCGGAGACCACCCAGAACTTGACCCCGCCCTCGACCTCGGCCGAGGCGGTGACGGCGACCTCGACGTCGAGCTTGACGGAGTTGACGCGCAGCCGCACCGGCGAGCCCTCGCCGTCGGCCATCGCGGTGGCGAGCTCCTGCCGAAGCGCCCGGATGGTGTCCGCGAGCCCGATCTCCATACCCGTCCCCCTTCGGCCCGCTCCCCGTACACCGGGTGCGGCCACGAGATGATCATCAGTGGGACATGGTAGGCCACCCGCACCCGCCCGGTCCGGGCGCCCGCTGAACGGCCGCCGGGGCCGCCCGGCGGCGCGGCGCCGCACCCTCGCGGCGGCCGTACCGTCGAGCGGCCCCGGTCTTCCCTCCGGCCCGGCCCGGCAGGCCGGTTGAGGAAGTCAGTGCTGGTACATGCCGACCTCGTAGCCGCCGCCGGGCTGGCGGAGCATCACATTGGCCCGGTTGAAGGCGTTGATGATCGCGATCACGCAGACCAGCGCGGCGAGCTGCTCCTCGTCGTAGTGCTTGGCGGCATTCGCCCACACCTCGTCGCTCACCCCGCCCGCCGCGTCCGCGAGCCGGGTGCCCTCCTCGGCGAGTTCCAGCGCGGCGCGCTCGGCGTCGGTGAACACGGTGGCCTCGCGCCAGGCGGCGACCAGGTTGAGGCGCACCGGGTCCTCCCCGGCGTGGACGGCCTCCTTGAAGTGCATGTCGATGCAGGCGCCGCAGCCGTTGATCTGGCTGGCGCGCAGCCGCACCAGCTCCTGGACGGTGTACGGCAGGCTCGACTCGGCGACGGGCCTGTTGGCGGCGATCAGGTGCTTGAAGACCTTGCCCATGACGGGGCTGGCGAAGGGGTTCAGGCGGGCTTCCATGGGGTGCTCCTCGGTCGGTGGTCCCGTTGCTGCCCTTGAAGACAGGACAGCCCGCCGTTTTGTGACATCCCCGCGCCGCCCGCGCGCCGTGAGCTGCGCCACACCGTCCGCCCGCGGGACATGCGGCGGCCCGGGCCCGAATGCCGGGCCCGGGCCGTTCCCCCCGGAGGTCAGGGGATGGTGCAGACGGCGGTCGCCAGGATCGACTCCGTCGCGGTGCCGGTGTTGGTGCCGCGCACGACCCAGGAGCTGCCGCTCGGGTAGGAGTCGGTGAAGAAGATCCGGAAGGCGCTGGTCTGGCCGCCGCCGCCGGTGGGCACCTGGCCGGAGGGGCAGGTCACGGTGGCGAACCCGTTGCCGCCCGGGGCCACGTCGACGAAGTCGCCGAAGACCTGGTTGTGCGCGGACAGCAGCGCGGGGTCGGCGGCGGCCTCGTCGTGGGGCACGACGACGCTCGGCTTGCCGGCGGGCTTGCCGTCGGCGAAGGCGACGGCGGCACTCGCGGCCAGGACGCTGAAGGCGGTGAGGGCGGTCAGGACGAGGGGCTTCGTGCGGGCCACGGCGGCCTCCTGGGGTGTGGGGTGTGGGGTCGGGCTGTGTCGACGGCGGACTGTTCCCCGCATCGACCCCGATCCGTACCCGAACCACCCGGGCCCGCCGCCGGGGAAGGCATCCGCTACCCGGGCGGAGGAACCCCGCTGCCCGGCCGGGCTAACGGGGGGCCGCACTCCCCTGTTCGATCAACGACGGGCCTTCGGCGGAAACATGAGCAGCCGTCACCTCGGCCGGTTCCGCCGCCGCCGGCGACAAGCCGAACGTCGGCTACTCGGGCAGCGCCCTGCGCATCGTCCGCACCCCGGGCCGCAGCCCCACCGCCCGCGTCCGCGCCCGGGTCCGGGCACCGCTCACGCCGGCGCCCCCGCGACGGGGCTGCGGCGGGTGAACCAGCAGGCCAGCAGCAGGTTGGGCACCCAGCACAGCCAGGCGATGGCGGTGTAGGAGGTGCGGAAGTCCAGGTGCGCGGCCATGGCGACGGTCAGCATGAGCCGCAGGGTGACGGCGGCGAAGGTGAGCGCGAAGCTGCGGACCATCCAGCGGCGGTGGTCGACCACCCGCCCGTCGAGGATCGCCCGCAGCCCGGCGCCGCCGGTCACCAGCCAGGCCATGGCCAGGCAGGCGAAGCCGGTCCCGGAGACCGCGCCGCCGAACGCGACCGGCGCCATCAGCAGCGCGCCCGCTCCGCCGACCAGGCAGCCGATCAGGTAGGTGACGCCGATGCGGCGGTGCAGGCGCGGGCGGCGTTCGCGCAGGCGGCGGGAGAACTGCCACGGCCCCACCAGCAGAGCGGTGAGCGCGCCGAATATGTGGATGTAGAGCGGCACTTCGTGACTCAGGTAGGTGGCGCGCTGCTGCTCGATGAAGACCGCCGGATCGAAGCTGAGGTACTTGGCGGAGACGGCGACGATGAGGGTGGAGAGCACCGTCATGACGGCCCAGCCGGCCCGTGTGATGCGCATGCACCCGAGTCTCGGGCCCGACGGCCGGGTCCGGCATCGGGGTTGTCCCCGAGAAAGCACCCTCAGAGAACCCTCATCTCCGGTGCTGGTTCGCCCAGTTGAAACCTGATGCCCGGGTTGTTCCCCCGAAGGTGTTGTCCCGGACCGGAGCTCCTTGGAATCGATCACGGCGCGGCTAGCGTGAGCGGCGATCACCACGAGAACTCCCTCCGGAACGAAGGAATCCCATGTCCGACGCCTACGTCTACGTCAAGGACAACACGGCCGAGATCAGCCTGCCCGCCGGCACCCAGGTCACCGTCAAGGCCAAGACCAACTCGTCCAGCGTCCAGCAGGTGCGGCTCACCGGCCAGGACGGCGGCGTGGACCTGCTGTTCAGCGGGACGGGCGAGCGCAACACCGTCATCGGCCAGGAGACCGTCACCGGGCAGGCCGGCCTCAAGGCCGTCTTCGAGTACGCCGGGGCCGACGGCGTCTTCCGGCCGAGCAAGCTCAACTCCGGCGGCCCGTACGAGATCGGCAACTACAACCTCCTGGTGGTCGTCGCCGAGAACGGCGACGACGCCGACTACAACGACACCGTCCTGGAGTTCAGCTGGTTCACCTCGAAGTAGCCGCAGGACGGCGAGAACGCCTCGGCCCGGCGCGCGGGAGTGCGCGCCGGGCCGAGGCGTGCCGCCGGGCGGTGCGGGCGGGCAGTGCGGTCAGGCGGGCTGCCAGAGCTCGATCCGGTTGCCCTCGGGGTCGGTGACCCAGCCGAACCGGCCGACGCCCGCCATGTCCTGGGTCTCCTCGGCCACGTCCGCTCCCCGGGAGCGCAGTTGGGCGAGCATCGCGTCCAGGTCGCGGACGCGAAAGTTGAGCATGGTCCGCTGGGTGCGGGAGCCGAAGTAGTCGGTCCCGGACTCGAAGGCCGCGAAGACCGTCGGCCCGGGCTCCTGGCGCCACAGGCCGTGTCCGTCGGCGTCCAGCCCCAGGCAGTCGCGGTACCAGGCGCCCAGCGCCGCAGGGTCGGCGGCCCGCAGGAAGTACCCGCCGATGCCCACTACTCGTTCCATGCCGCCATCCTGCCACCACGGTGGTCGGCGGGCCCGGCACGACCCTCCCTCCTCGTCTTCGGGTGATCTTGGTCGGGTGTCGGCCCGGCGTCCGGACGGGCACGGCGCGCGGTCCGGCATGCATGCCCCGGGCCGGGGATCGTGGGCGGATCATGCTCCCTTCGTCCCGCCAACTCCATGCCCTTCGAGAGGATTTGATCACTACGAAGCTGGTCCGACGAATCGCCGCCACCGTCGCGGCGGACGCCTGCCGCCGCACCCCGAGGGACTGACGGAACCGCCCCGGCCCGGCGCGGGGAGCCCGCGCCGGGCCGCTAAGGGCTGTGACCGCGAAGGTTCGCCGTGGTGGGCGTGGCGGCTTGATGCAGCAGGGGAAGCCGCCTCTGTAAGATCACGGCCCCAGGGTCCGAAGGGCGGAGTGTTTGATGATGGAAATGCCGCAGATACGCCTCGGTAGCGATGATTCGTGGCTGGAACTGGCTCAGACCGGCGAGGACAGCTGGCGGGTCACTGCCGACTGGTGCTCATCACTGTCAGCCGACTTCACCGCCTACCTCACCAGGAAGGAGGTTGCGGACTTCACCGCACGGATGCTGTCCCATTTGCGCGCCCCGTCGGGCTCTCGATTCTCGGAGGCAGTGACTCCCGGCCGCAACAACCCGCTGAGGCTGCACGCCGAACCCGTCGAAGACAGGTTCGCCTTCTTCGTGTATCTGACTCCCAACGGTGACGACGAGGTCTGTCACCTGCAGATGGAGATCAATCCCATCGACGCCACCGAACTCCGGGACATGTTCGATGCGTTGCTCGCATCAGTGGTGCTCTGACCGCACGAACCTCCCGCAGGTCAGGCCGTGCTTCGGAGTGGCCGGCCTCCCCGAGGGACGCCCTTCTCGCTTCGCATCCGGGCGCACTACCGGCGCCGCCGCGACGACCACGGCGACCGGCACGCCGCCGGCCGGCGCAATCTGTTCAACCGGATGCTCGGCCAGCTCTACCACTGCCTCAAGAACCGCCGCCTGTTCGACGAACACGCCGCGTTCCCGGCGCCGCAGGCCCCAGCACTGGCGGTGGCACAGGTGATCTCGCTTGCGACGCACCGACCCGCAGAGGTCGCTCGGCAGCATGCTTGAATCACCGGATGATCGACTGGTCCGCACTCCACGACGCCTACGGCCCGGCACATGCGATACCCGGGCTGCTGGACCGGGCCGTCGATCGTGACCAGGAGGCGATCGACCTGCTCTGGGGGAGCTTGTGCCACCAGGGGACGATCACACCCGCGAGCATCGCCGCACTGCCGCGGCTGGCGGACATCGCGAAGGCCGAGGACATCGGGGACTGGGCGCTCGATCTGGCCGGCGCCATAGCGGGTGGCCTCCTCCAACCCCACGGTGCCGACGAAGAAGTCGCCCGGTGTGCGCCCACCCTGGCCGAGCTGCGGGCCACGGCCGCCGCCCGGCTGAGGCCTGGCCTGGACGGGAAGACCTACCTGAGCCGGCTGCAGGCCATGCTCGCGTTCGACGGCCGGCCCTTGTGGTTCGAGACTCTGGACGACTTCACCGATTCCTTCGTCACTGTCGCCTGTCCGCACTGCGACGCACCGGTGACGATCGCGGTCGGCGACTACGGCTGCTACTCCTCGATCCGGGACTGGAATCTGGGGGACGTCCACCAGGTCCCGCTCCGGCCGGCCATCCCGCACGAGCTGACCGGCACCGGGCGGATGCTGCACGAGTCGGCCGTACGGGATGGCCGGCAAAGGCTCGCCTGGGGCCTGACGCACCTGTTCGGCCGGGCGGAATGCCCAGGATGTGCGAGCGTCTTCGGCATCGCAGACGAGTACGAGGCCGCCAACGCACCCGCCCCATGGAACTTCGCCCGAAGCCACACCAAGGACGCTCCCTGAGCACCCGCAGGGACCTCGAAATCGAACATTGAGCTCGTGCCCGCTGTCCCGACTTGACGGCTTGGCACCGTGAGGTGTCTGGCCAGGACGGGAACACCCCGGCCCGGCGCGGGGAGCCCGCGCCGGGCCGGGGCATGTCCGCGTGCCGTCACGCGGCGCGCTGGCCGTGCAGGAGGGCGGGCAGGGAGCGGCCGGCGAGGGCCTCGGCGGCGCGGGCGGCCTGGGAGGGCGCCATGAAGTCCGGGAGGCTGCGGGCGGGGACGAAGCGGGCGCCGAACAGGCCGCTCCTGCGCTGCGCGGGGACGGTGATGAGGGTGCCGTCGGGGACGGCGCCGCCGTCGAACACCAGGGTGAGGCGCTCAAGGTGGCGGTCGGCGGGGGTGAAGTCGACGGCGAGGACGTCGGTGAGGCGGACGATCAGACCGGTCTCGGCGTGCAGGTGCCGGGCGGCGGCCAGGTGCGGGGGTTCGTTGGGCTTGGCGGAGCCGCCCGGCAGGATCATGCCGTCCATGTAGTCGGGGTCGACCAGCAGGACGTCGCCGCGCTGGTTGCGGACGAGGACGAGGCAGCCGAGCCGGCAGACGGGGGGCTTGGCGAGCAGGCGGGGGTCTTGCATGGGGGAGGTCGCTTTCTCGACGCGGTGGGGGATGTTCAGTCGTCGTGGGTGAGGCGTTCGTAGCGCAGCCCCTTGCGCAGCAGGTCGACCATGCGCAGGAGGTCGAGCGGGCGCGCGGTGAGGCGCAGCAGGTAGCTGCACGTCAGGCGGCCGTCCGCCCAGTCGACTTCCAGCGTGGGCAGCTTGACGCCGCCGAGGGCGAGGACGGTGGCGAGGTCGTCGAGGACGTCGGCGGCCTGCCGGCGCTGCTCGGCGATCGCGCGGGAGAGGGTGGAGGACAAGCTGCTCACTCCCCCGGCCGCTTGTGGACCTCGAAGGCGCGCCAGGCGCCGTACGCGTCCCCGAAGAAGGTGAAGGCCGCGAGTTCGCCGCTGGCGCCGCGGAGCCATTCCCCGGTGAGCTCGTTGCGGACCCGGTAGCGGTCGGCCCCGGCGTCCCAGCGGACGCCGTAGCCGTGGAGGCGAGGGAGTTGGTCGTGGTGCATGGGAAGGGAACCCTCTGCGATCGGAGTTTCACGTTCTGTGCACATGGTGGCCTGACGTGACCTAGGATCGGAAGCGCCAAACAACTTGACTTCGAGGCCACGTTGAGTCGGAGCACCCATGGTGAACATCAAGGAAATCGACCCGTCGTCCAGTCCCTGGGCCCCCTTCGGCATCCAACTCCGCAACTCACGCAAGGCGAAGGGCCTCAAGCAGCACCAGCTCGCGCGCAAATGCGGAGTCAGCGCCTCGTACGTCTCGTTCGTTGAACTTGCGCACCGACCGCCGAGTGAAAAGTTTGCTACCAAGGCCGACGAAGTCCTGGAAACGGGCGGGACCTTGATGCTGATGTGGTGGCAGCACAAGCACACAGCACTCGTGCCGGGCTTCCCGGAGTACGCCAACCACGAGAACGGCGCGGAGCAGATCCGGATGTTCGAGATCAACATCATCCCGGGGCTCCTACAGACCCGAAACTATGCCGCCGCGTTCGAAGCGGGGAAGGTCAGGCAAGGCACCGCCACCCCGGAGGAGGCCGAGGAACGCGTCGCGTTCCGGCTAACTCGGCAGCAGTGCCTGGATCGCACGCCAGCGCCTCTTCTCCACGCGGTGATGGACGAAAGTTGCCTCAGGCGTACAGTCGGGGGCCGCGGCGTCATGATTGAGCAGTTGCTCCATCTTGAACAGCTGGCCGAGCTGCCGACCATGGTGCTCCAGGTCGCGCCTTTCACGCTCGGAGAGAATCAGCCGTTCCTCCGCATGGTTCATCTCCTTACCATGCCTGGACGCAAACTGCTCGGCTACAGCGAGAACGAGCAGCGCGGCTACCTCGATCGAGAGGTCGAGACCGTCGCATCCCTGGCCAAGAGCTACGATCGGCTTGCAGTCGAGGCCTTGAACCGGTCCGACTCGTTGGCCATGATTCGCTCGGCAAGGAGAGACCTTGAATGGATGTCGACCTGACTGACGCTTGCTGGCGGAAGAGTTCGCACAGCGGTGGCGGCGGCGCATGCATCGAGGTCGCCGACGGCTTCGCCGGCGTCATGCCCGTGCGCGACTCCAAGGACCCCTCCGGCCCCACCCTCCTCTTCCCCTCCGCCGCCTGGCAGGCCTTCGTCACCGCCGTCCGCACCGGCGAGTTCGACGCCCGCTGACCACAACCCTCGGCCCCGCCGCCCCCGCCCAGGGGCGGCGGGGCCGAGGTGTGCGCAACTGGGCAGCGGGCGGCTCTTTTCTGGCCAAATTGGTCTCTACCATTGCCCCGAATCCGGGATTCCGGAAGGCTCGCCGCCGAGCACCGGGAAGCGGACTCCGGTGTTCTCCCTTGAGCGAGGAAGACATCGACATGGCACTTCGCAAGGCGGTTTCCACCATGGCCCTGGCCGGGCTGCTCACGGTTGCGGGCGGTCTGATGGCCGCCCCCGCGGCCCAGGCGTCCACCACAAGGACGACCGGTTACACCTACATCGGCATGTACCCGAGCGGCGCCGCGTGCGACGCGGCCGGCAAGGCCTACGTGGCTCGCGGGGAGGCGGTCAGCTACTTCTGCGACGTCGCCCCGAACACCGCCCGCCTCTCCGTCTGGTTCTACTGAAAACCATCCGGGTGACCATCTGAGGGGCGGGAAGCCGGCGTGGCCGGCTTCCCGCCCTTTTCCCCTACTCTGGTGGCCAGTTGGCGGCACGGCCTCGGGAGGGCGCGCGATGGACACCACCCACATCACCACCTGGCGGAAGAGTTCGTACAGCGGCAGCGGCGGTACGTGCGTCGAGGTCGCCGACGGCTTCGCCGGCGTCATGCCCGTGCGCGACTCCAAGGACCCCTCCGGCCCGGCCCTCCTCTTCCCCGCCTCCGCCTGGCAGGCCTTCGTCACCGCCGTCCGCACCGGCGAGTTCGACGCCCGCTGACCACAGCCATCACCGGCCCCGCCGCCCCACCCTCGGGACGGCGGGGCCGGTGGCTGCGGTCAGAGCCCGAAGTTCCAGTCGACGATCATCTGCAGCAGGTCCTTGCGCTCGTCCACGAAGTCCATCGCGATCACGCCGTAGTGCGCGCGCTGGGAGATCCGCGGCGTCAGGTAGTCCTGGATGGAGGGATTGACGACCTTGGCGATCTGGTACGGGGTGTCCGGGAAGCTGCTGGAGCTGGCGAAGTGGAGGTAGAGCTTGCCGTCGTTCTGGCCGTAGAACGCCGTGTCCAGCCCTTCCCTGACCCGCTGGACCTTGCGGCTGGGCCCGTCGCTCCACGCGTCCTGCAGCCAGATCCGGGAACTGTCCCCCCACTGCAGCGGGTCGTAGCGCCCGTCGCCCCAGGTGAAGTCCGACATGATGGGGACGATCTTGCCGCGCACCTGCCCGAGTGTGGGCAGTCCGCCGGGCAGTGATCCGGCCTTGGGGAGCCAGAACCAGGGCCGGTAGTTGCCCTTCCCGTCGTAGCCGTCCATGTAGTAGTTGAAGATCTCGCTGAAGCGGTAGTCCTGCCCCTCGGTGTACTCCTTCTTGACCCGCATGATGATCGTCTCGCGGGGGTTCGCCTTCAGGAAGTCGATGCAGAGGTTCAGCACGTCACCGAAGTTGATTTTCTGGTAGATCTTGTCGTGGTGGATGGTGAAGACGTCGCCCGCCACCCGGCACCGGATGTCGAGGAAGCGCACGCCCGCCTGGAGCTGCTGGTTGATGCGCCACTCCTGGCACTGGGCGAAGCCGAAGGCGCCGCCGTCGTACAGCGCGCAGGTCTCGTGGGTTCCGGGGATCGTCAGCTGCGACAGCTTCACGTTGTCGCCCAGCAGCGACATCCACTTGTCGGTGGGGCGGTGGACGAGGCGGTCCGGCGCGGCGACGGCCGACGCGCCCGAGCCGGCGATGCCCAGGGCCCCGGTCGTGGCCGCGAGCGCTGCGCCCCTGAGAAGGGTCCTACGGTTGATCGACATGCAAGAAGCCTCCGGACTCGGGGCCCCGATGGTGATCGGGCGTGAACGTTCTCTTTCCGACTCCAACGGGCCTCCGCCCGAGGCCGGTTCATCGTCCGCGAACCGAACGCCCGCCACCCGCACCGCGGCCGCGCCGGCGGGCGGCACGCGGAAAACCCGGTGCGCCCGGCGCGACACCTCGGTAGCCTGCACCGCCATGGCATCGGAACTGGAACGCCCCCCACTCCAGGCGGACGAACGCACCGCGCTCATCGGCTGGTTGGACCTGCAGCGGAAGATCCTGCGCTGGAAGTGCGAGGGGCTGGACGACCGGGACGCGCACCGGGCGGTCGTCCCGACCTCGCCGGCCATGACGATGGCCGGCCTCATCTCGCACATGCGCTGGACCGAGCACCTCTGGCTGGAGGTGATGTTCCTCGGCGGTGACGAGAAGCAGAATCCGTCCTTCGACGAGTCCACCGAGGACGCCGACTGGCACACCGACGACCGCCCCCTCGCCGACCTGCTCGCGGAGTACGAGGCCCAGTGCGCCCGCAGCAACGAGATCGTCGCGGCGGCCTCCCTGGACGACGTCGGCCGCAAGCCCGGCTTCCGCGCCGGCGGCGCCAACCTGCGCTGGATGCTGATCCACCTCGTGGAGGAGACCGGCCGCCACGCGGGGCACGCCGACATCGTCCGCGAGCTCCTCGACGGCTCGAAGGGCTACTACTAGCGGTTCCACCGGACTTCACCGTTTCCGCCGGCCGGCGGCCCGGGAGCGGGAGCGGGAACCTCGGCCGGGCGGGTGCGGGACGCTCCGTCAGCACCCGCCCCGCGCCGGACCGGCCGTGAAGGGGCCCCGTGACCGGGCAACTCCCGGTGATCCGTACACCGCTGACGCCCTGCTAGGGTCCCGACCCGTGACGGACAGGGTGCAGAAGCAGTACGAGGCGATGCGGGGGCACTTCCACCGGGCCGCCGGGCAGCGCGGATTCACGCTCGACCCCGCCCAGGAGCTCCCGGTCGAGCGGCTCAGCCGGCTGGCCGGCGAGCTCGCCCACCCGGCCTGGCGGCTGCGCCGCGGTCCGCGGCACCTCTACCTCTGGGGCCCGGTCGGCCGCGGCAAGAGCTGGCTGGTGGACACCTTCCTCGACGGGCTGGCGACCCCGCGCAAGCGGCGGCTGCACTTCCACGACTTCTTCCGCCGGCTGCACGAGGGCGTCGCCCACCACGCCGGGAGTCGCGGCGCGGACGGCGCGGCCGTGGACCGGGCCGTGGACGAGCTGCTCGGCGACTGCCGGGTCCTGGTCTTCGACGAGTTCCACGCCCACGACGCGGGTGACGCGATGCTGGTGGCCCGTCTGCTGCACACCCTGCTGGACCGGCGGATCACCCTGGTCACCACGTCCAACTACCCGCCCGCCGGGCTGATGCCCGACCCGCTGTACCACCACCTCTTCGAGCCGACGATCAGGTTGATCGAGGAGCGGATGGACGTGGTCGACGTCTGCGGGCAGGTCGACTTCCGGCGCCTGCCCGGGTCGGAACGCGCCCACGGGTTCGGCCTCGGCGCCCGGCTCCGCCCCGGCGACGAGGCCTCGGCCGGCCTCACGGCGCCGCGGCCCGAGGAGGCGGGTCCGGTGGCCGCCCACCACCGCGAGCTGCCGGCCCGGGCCGTCCGCGGGGACCACGTGTGGTTCGGCTTCCCGGAGCTGTGCGAGGGCCTCACCTCCGTCGCGGACTACCTCGCCCTCGCCGACCGCTTCCCCACCGTCGTCCTCGACGGCGTCCCGCCGCTCACCGAGGCCTCCCCCGACGGCCGCCGGCGCTTCGCCAACCTGGTCGACGTCTGCTGCGACCGCGACGTCCGCCTGGTCCTGATCGGCGCCGACCCGCTCGCCGGCCTCCCCGCCGGCTCCGCCCTCATGCGCGACCTCGACCGCACCGCCAGCCGCCTCGCCCTCCTGCGGCACCCGGCCCCGCAGGCAGGGGTCTGAAGACGGACCCTAGCTTCGGGTGAAGGTCCCGAGGCCCTCGTGGTCGAGCTGTTCGACCACCACCGTGGAGGCCCGGCCGTCGGCGCCCACGCCGAACGTCACCCCGGACAGGCCGACGGCGTTCTCCCCGCGGGTGCGGAAGCTGAACACGTCCCCGGCGTAGTGCTGGAGCGGGAACTGCAGGTCGTCCGGGCCCAGGCTCATCACCAGGGCGCCGCCGTTGCCGGTGGTCACGGTCAGCGGGCCGTAGTAGCCGTTGGCGTACGTGCCGACGTAGGCCGCGTCGGGCCTGGCGGGGGCGGCGTCGGCCGGGGGCTTGGTGTAGTCGGTGGGCGAGACGCCGGTCAGCGCGGCGGCGGGGACGACCTTGCCGAAGAAGGCGAGCCAGTCGACGGTCTCGTGGCCCTCCTCGGCGAGGTCGAAGAACTCCTCGGCCACCGCCTCGGGCAGGCCGACCGGCTGGCCGTTGGTCAGCACCACGATCCCCAGCTGCTCGGAGGGCAGCAGGGTGACCACGGTGGCGGCGCCCAGCTCGAAGGCGCCGGAGTGGTTGAGCCGCAGCCGGCCGCCGTTGTCGCGGCCGACGTTCCAGCCCAGGCCGTACTGGCCGGGGTTGCCGTCGGGTGCGGACGGCGGGTTGGAGAGGCTGTGCGGCAGCCAGGTCTCGCCCAGGGCGGCGGTGTCGACGATCTGCTTGCCCTCGAAGGAGCCGTCGGCGAGCTGCAGCCGCATCCAGCGGGAGAGGTCCTGCACGGTGGAGCTGACGCCGCCGGCCGGGGACTGCGGGTCGGCGTTCTCGGTGGTGCTGACCTGCCAGCCGCCGCCGGCGCCGGCGCGCACATGCGGCACGGCCTTGTCGGGCGCGTTGTCGTAGGCGGAGCGCAGGGAGCTCGTGGAGGTCATGCCGAGCGGCTTGTAGAGGGTGTCGGCGGCCAGGGTCTCCCAGGCGGTGCCCCTGGTCCTGGCGACGGCGACGGCCGCCTCGGTGAGGCCGTAGTTGGTGTAGGCGTAGGTGGCGCGGAACGGGGCCAGGGGCTGGTCGCGCAGGTGCTGGAGGATGTAGTCGCGCTGGTAGCCGAGGTCCTGGAGGAGGTCGCCGGCGTGGTCGGGCAGGCCGCTGCGGTGGGAGAAGAGGTCGGCGAGCGTCACGTGGCGGCCGACCCAGGGGTCGGCGAGGGTGAAGCCGGGGTCGTGGGCGATGACGGGGTCGTCCCAGGCGACCGCCTTCTGGCCGACGGCCGTGGCGACGACGGTGGAGGAGATCGGCTTGGAGACGGAGGCGAGCTGGAAGACGGTGTCGGGGTCGACGGTGTCCGGCTTGCCGAGTTCGCGGACGCCGAAGCCCTTGGCGTGGACGACCTTGTCCTTGTGGACGACCGCCAGGGCCAGGCCCGGCACGCCGGTCTTGCGCAGGGCGTCCTGGACGTAGGCGTCGATCCGGTCGACGGCGAAGGCCACCTGCCGGTCGCTCAGCTGCGGCGAGGGCTGCGGCGGCGCGGTGGGCACGGCGCCGGAGGAGCCGGGGGCGGCCTCGGGGTCGGAGGCGGCGGAGGTGCACCCGGCGAGCAGCAGGCCGGCCAGCAGGGGCGCGGCGATGCGGTGTCCCGGCCTGGCGGCGGTGCGGCGGTGCATGCGGGTCCTCCCTCGTCCGGGCGGCACGGGCCGTGCGCCTCATCGCGTGAGTACGTGAGTATTCGACGGCCCGGCGCGGCCCGGGCGGGCGCCGCGCACCGCCGTGGGCGCATTCACCCGTGCGGCGGCGGCGCGGCGGGCGAAGCCGCGTGGAGCGGGAAGTCGGCCGGGCCGACTTCCCGCTCACCCGGGGCCGGGGCGGCCCTCGCCGCCGTCGCCCGGCAGGCCGAACAGCGGCCGGCAGGGCGTCAGCCCGTCGACCGTGACGGGCACCTCGCGCCGCGCCTGCCAGCGCTCCCGGGTCAGCCTCAGCCGGCGCTCCGTCACCGCCCGGCCGCGGACCACGTGGCGGGCGATGCCGTCGGGTTCGTAGCCGTGCCTGCGGGAGACGGCGTACGAGGAGGGGTTGTCCTCGAAGGCGCCCGACCTGGCCCCGGTCGCGTCCAGGCCCGCGAAGGCCAGGTGCAGGACGGCGGCGCGCATCTCGGTGCCGATGCCTCGCCCCTGGTGGCGGGCGCCGAGCCAGGAGGCGGTGGTGGCCTCCCGCAGGACGGCGAAGTCGCGGGCGGCGAGGACCTGCAGGCCGACGACGCGGCCGTCCTCGAAGACGGCCAGGTTCAGGGCCCAGTCCTGCGGGCACCACGTGCCCAGGCGCAGCCAGTGGTGCTGCACCACCGAGCGTGCCCGTTCCCGCGGGGGCAGATCGGTCCACGGCACGATGAAGGGCATGCGGTCCGGGTCGTGGACGCCTTCGGCGGCGAGGTCGGCGAGGGCGGCGAGTTCGTCGTCGTCGGGCAGGCGCAGTTCGAGGCGGCGTGTGCGCAGCCGCAGGCCCCGCAGGGGCCAGTGGTCGGTCGGCATGGGTCATTGTCGGAAGCGGCCGGGGCCGCGGTCATCCGGTTTTCGGCCCCGGGGCGAAGCCGCGTGGAGCGGGAAGTCGGCCGGGCCGACTTCCCGTGCGCACGCCCGCTGCCCCGCCCCTGGCCGACGACCCCGCCCTCTACTCGACGACCTCGGCCTTCTCGATGACCACGTCCTCCTTGGGGACGTCCTGGTGGCCGCTCCTGGAGCCGGTGGGCACGGTCTTGACGGCGTCCACGACGTCCTGGCCCTCGACCACCTCGCCGAAGACGGCGTAGCCCCAGCCCTGGGCGTTCTTGCCGCTGTGGTCGAGGAAGTCGTTGTCGGCGACGTTGATGAAGAACTGGGCGGTGGCCGAGTGCGGGTCCCCGGTGCGGGCCATCGCGACGGTGTACGTGAGGTTCTTCAGGCCGTTGTCGGCCTCGTTCTGGATGGGGGCGCGGGTCTTCTTCTGCTTCATGCCGGGTTCCATCCCGCCGCCCTGGACCATGAAGCCGTTGATGACCCGGTGGAAGACCGTCCCGTCGTAGAAGCCGTCCCGGACGTACTGGAGGAAGTTCTCCACCGTCGCCGGGGCCTTCTCCGCGTCGAGGCGCAGGACGATGGCGCCGTGGTTGGTGCTCAGTTTGACCTTCGACACGATGACCTCACTGTACGGGTTGCGGCGGCTACGGAGTGCTCACGCGCATTGTGGCAGGAGGGACGGCCGGGCACCGTCGAGGCGCTTCAGTTGGCGAGGGTGAAGTCGCCACCGACGGGGGCGGCGAGCTTGTCGATGCCGGTGAGGGCGGTGAGGGTGGGCACCGGGGTGCTGCTGTCGGCGGTGGTGCCGTCGCCGAGCTGGCCGGAGCCGTTGCTGCCCCAGGAGTGCACGGTGCTGGTCCCGGACAGGGCCACGGTGTGCTCCCGGCCGCCGGCCACCAGCCGTACGCCGCTGAGGCCGGGGACGGTGACGGGGGTGACGCGGAAGACGGTGGTGCCGTCGCCGAGTTGGCCGGCGGTGTTCTGGCCCCAGGCCTTGAGGCGGTGGTCGGTGTCGACGACGGCCATGCTGTGGTTGCAGCCGGCCGCGATCCGGGTGACCCCGCCGGTCCAGGCCCCGTGGGTGGTGACGGGGGTGTAGCGGTTGATGGTGGTGTTGTCGCCGAGCTGGCCGGTGGCGTTGTAGCCCCAGGCCTTCACGGCGGCGCCGGTGCCGGGTGTGCCGACCAGGACGAGGTTGTGGCTGGCGCCGGCGGCGATCCGGCTGACGCCGGTCAGTCCGACGACCCGCGCGGGGAGGCCACGGTTGGTCGAAGTTCCGTCGCCCAGCTGGCCGTTGCTGTTGTAGCCCCAGGCCCAGACGGTGCCGTCCTCGCGCAGCGCGAGGCTGTGGTGGAGGCCGGCGGCGATGGCGACGACCTTGTGGAGGCCCTCGACCCGCACCGGGACGCCGCTGTCGGCGCCGGTGCCGTTGCCGAGCTGGCCGTGGTTGTTCTGGCCCCAGGCCAGGACGGTGCCGTCGGCGAGCAGGGCGAGGCTGTGCGCGCCGCCGGCGGCGATGTCGGTGGCGTCGGCGAGACCGGCCACCTGGCCGGGCGCGTTGTGGCTGAACACCGTGCCGTCGCCGAGCTGGCCCGAGCCGTTGACGCCCCAGGACTGCACCGTGCGGTCGGCGAGCAGGGCCAGCCCGTGGCCGAGGGTGGCACCGGCCCCGCCGGCGGCGATCTTCACCACGTCGGCGCTGGTCAGCCCGAGCACGGCGGTGGCCGTGGTGCGGAGGTCGGCCCAGGTGCCGTCCCCGAGCTGGCCGGAGCGGTTGTTGCCCCAGGACTTCAGGCGCTTCTCTGCCATGCGACAATGCCTCTTTACTTGTATGACAATAAGTCAAATCGTCGACATGTCAGACCTGTTGACGAGTCCACGATCATGGACCGACGCTACCCACGCGCACGTCACCGGCACGGGAAACGGCGGCGCCGGCCACTCGATCGGGTGACGGCGGCCCTCCGGCGCGGCTGACGGCCGTACGTCCCGCAGCACGTGGCGGCGTGGCGCGGGGCGCGGGGCACGTGGCGCGGGACTACGGCTCAGCGGGTGCGGAAGGCCTGCCGGTAGGCGCCGGGGGTGGTGCCGGTGCGGGCGCGGAAGCGGCGGCGCAGGTTGACGGCGGAGGTCAGGCCGACGCGGGCGGCGATCGCGTCGACGGGCAGGTCGGTGTCCTCCAGCAGGACCCGGGCCGCGGCCAGCCGGCGGGCGAGCAGCCAGGCGCCCGGGCTGGTGCCGAGCTGGTCGGCGAAACGCCGGGCCAGGGTGCGGGGCGAGACGCCGAGGCGGGCGGCCAGGGCCTCGACCGACAGGGGCGCGCCGAGGCGCTCGTCGGCCCAGGCGAGCAGGCCGTCCAGCGCCTGCCCCGACGACACCGGCACCGGCGGTGACGGCGGTGACGGCGACAGCGGCGACGCCGGCGCCGGCGCGTACGGCGTGCGGTCGTCGTCGGGGTGCGGCGCCATCGCCATGTGCCGGGCCAGCGCGGCGGCGTGGGCGGCGCCGTGGTCGCGCCGGACCAGGTGCAGGCACAGGTCGAGGCCGGCGCCGGCGCCCGCGCTGGTGGCGACGTCGCCGTGGTCCACGTAGCGCCGGTGCGGCTCGACCCGGATCCGGGGGTACGCGCGGCGCAGCTGGTCGGCGCGGGCCCGGTGGGTGGTGGCGGTGCGGCCGTCGAGCAGTCCGGTGCGGGCCAGGGCGAACACTCCGGAGCAGATGGCGGTCAGCCGGGCCCCGCGGGCGTGTGCCCGCAGCAGGGCGCGGCGCACGGGGTCGGCGAGGGGTTCGTCCACGGGCAGCCAGCCGGGGACGATCACGGTGTCGGCGGTGTCGAGCGCGTCGAGGCCGTGCGGCACGGACATGGTGTAGCCGCCGGTGGTGGGCACCGGGCCGGGGACCTGCGTGCAGGTGGCGAAGGTGTAGTGCTGCGGCAGGCCGGGTCTCGGTGTGCCGAAGACTTCGGCGGCGCAGCCGAGTTCGAAGGTCGACTGGACGGGCCGGACCAGGGCCACCACGCGGTGCATGGCAGGAAAGTACCCCAGGGTGTCGCGGTGGGGCCTGTCCGGGCCGGCCGGGGCGCGGCACCGTTGCGGGCATGTATCCGGAGATCCTTGCCCAGCAGGGCTACACGTCCGTGTCCGTCGACGAGTCCCCGGTCCGCGAACTGTTCCCCGGTGTCCGGCTGCGGGCGCTGTGGCGGGGGCCGGACGGCGCGCACGCCCATGTGCTGGAGATGGCGGCGGGCTCCGGCTGGCCGCACCGTGACGTCCACGAGCCGGGGCCGGAGGAGGTGTTCGTGGTGGCGGGCGTCTTCAGCGACGGGGCGCGGGACTACCCGGCCGGTACGTTCCTGCACGCTCCGGCGGGGTCGTGGCACGTGCCGTCGACGGCCGTCGGCTGCACGCTGTTCGTGTTCTACCCGCAGGGGTAGGGCCGCGGGGGCGGGGGCGGGGGCGGGGGCGGGGCGGGAGGCCGCCGGGGGCCGCCGGAGGTCGCCGGGGTCGGGCTTCCCGCCCCGCGCCGGGCCGGTCAGGAGCCGGGGCTCAGCGAGGCGTTGACGTCCTTGAGGAACTCGGCGACGGGGCGGCCGAGCAGGTCGGAGCTGTCGAGGGAGACGCCGTAGCGGTTCTCCAGGTCGGCGAGGACGCCCAGCACGCCCAGGGAGTCGACGCCGAGGTCGAGGAACATGCGGCCGGGGTCGGCGAGTTCCTCGGCGGTGACCTGGACGCCGGCGCGGGTCCTGACCAGGGTGGCCAGTTCCTCGTAGGTGATCTCCGTGGCCATCGGGCCCTCCGGGGGTCGTGGGTGGCAGGGCCGACGGCGGTCGGGTCGTTCAACGGGTGGCCCTGTGGGCGCAGTTGTACGTGGTCGCCAAGCGTCCGGTCCAGCTCGTTCACTCGTGCGAGTGATCCTTCACGGGGATGGCCGGTGCCGCACCGCCGGGGCGGGCGCCGGGCCGGGCGGGCTCAGGGCCGGGCGCCCGTGGCCCGGCGGGCTCAGGCCGCGCCGAAGCGCCGTTTGGTGTCGGCGACCAGCGTCCGCTGGAAGGCCGCCCCGGGCATGTCGGTCAGTGCCGCGGGGCGGCGCAGCAGTGGGGCCGGCTCGTAGGCGAAGGTCCAGGTGAAGCGGGTGCCGCCGCCCGGGAGGGGTTCGAGGCGGTAGTCCTCGCCGAAGCGCCGGTACAGCGGCAGGGAGGCCTCGGTGACGCAGAACGCGTGCCGCGTGCCCTCCTCCCAGAGCGTGAACTCCTCGCGCAGCCGCAGCGTCCCGAGCGCGGTGATCTCCCGGGTGGTGCCGACGCCGTGCGGGGCCGGTGAGGTGTAGCGGCCGCCGGCCAGGCCCCGGCACCAGGACAGCGGTGCCGGGCCGGCGAGCCCCGCCCACACGCTCCGCGGTGCCACCGGCAGGTCCATCACGTGGCGATGGCGGTGCGGGGCGGTGTCGAAGAAGGAGGCGTCGAAGCGCTCCAGTGCGAACCAGGGCATCGGGGCCTCCTCGTGGCGGGTCGGGGGGTGCGCCCGAGCGTACCGGGCGGGGGAACCGGGCTCCCCGTCAGGTCGGGTACCCCGTCGGGCCGGGCAGTCGGGCCGGGCAGTCGGGCCGAACCGGGCCGCCGGCCCGGGGCCGTCAGGCGATGCGGTGGGCCAGGCCCGGGTAGTCGGCGACCAGGCCGTCCGCGTCCAGCAGCAGGTCCGCCCGGTAGTCGCCGGAGGCGTAGCGGACGGTGGCGCCTGCGTCCTCGTGGCGGCGCAGGTGGGTGTAGGTCTGGCGGGAGGGCACGACGACCAGCTCGGGCACCCGGATCCAGGCCATCAGGAAGTGGTGCTCGCCCGGGCCGCGGTGGAGGGCGTGGCGCAGCACGGGCGGGGTGTTGGTGAGCGGGGACAGGCCGAGGTCGCAGTCGAGGGCGCCGTCGAGGTCGGGGCGCGGGGTGCCGTCGACGGTCCAGCGGCCGGTGGTCGCGTCGCGGCGCAGGTCGAGGGTGCGGACGGTGTCGGGGGTGCGGGCGGTGACGTGCATGCGGCGGGTGGTGAAGCCGTCGCCGGTGTCGAGTTCGTAGTCGAGCCAGTACGGGGCCGGTTCGGCGGCGGCGACGCGGCCGCGGGCGGTCAGGGCGGTGGGACGCAGGTCGATCCAGGAGGTCTCCAGGCCGGCGGTCTCGGTGACCCGCCAGGTGGGGGCGGCGGTGCGGGCGGCGGGGTGGTGCGGGTCGGGGGCGGTGCGGCTGTTCATTCGTGCACGGTACTGCCGGGTGCCGACAGCGGCCCCGACGGGCCGTCAACGCGGGGGGTTCATTCGTTCGGGTGAGGGTGGGGGCGGGGCGTGCCTCGTGCGGGGCGGGGCGGGGTTCGGGGCGGCGGCGGGCCCGGTCCCGGGCTCTCCATAATCGCGTGGGTGATCACATCCTGTGACGAAGCGGTGGCCCGGTTGCGGGCCCTGCCCGGACTGTCGTGCTGTGCCCGTCCCCTGAACGTGCTGCCGCTGCTGCGCACCGGCTGCCTGTCCGCGGTGGTGAGCGTGGAGGGCCCGGACGCGGGCTGGGCGGGCGAGTTCGGGGCCTCCTTCCATGCGCTGGAACCGGACCGGGGGGTGCGCGACCACACCTCGGCGGGGGCCGGGGTCCACGCGGTGCTGCGCGCGATCGCCGGCGCCCCGGGCGCGGACGCGGACGCGGCGGGCGGCGGCTGGCGGGGCCGGGAACTGGCGCTGCTGCCCTACTCGGCGATGAAAGCCGAGTGGCGCACGGCACTCGGCGCGCTCGGCACCCGCCTGCTGGAGCCGCCCTCGCACGTGGACCTGCCGATGCTGGGCGACAAGCGGGCGCAGCGCGCGTGGCTGCGGTCGGTGGGGGCCGCGACCCCGCCGGACGCGGTGGTCCCGGCGCTCGACCACCGGGAGCTGCGCCGCCGCTTCGGGTCCCCCTACGTGGTGCAGACGCCGGTGGGCTCCAGTGGCAAGGGCACCCACCTGGTCGTCGACGAGGCGGACCTGCGCCCGATCCGCCGGGTCGGCGGCGGGCCCTGGCTGGTGAGCGGCTACGTCGAGGGCGTCGCGGTCAACCTGCACGTCCTGGTCTCGGCGGACAGTGCGGTGCGGGTGCTGCGCCCGTCCGTCCAGCTGACCCGTATCGAGGGTGTCGGCGCGCCCTTCGGCGCCTACTCCGGCTGCGACTTCGCCGCCCCGGCCCTGCTGGCGCCGCTCGCCCTGGCCCGGGCCGGCACCGCGGCGCGGCGCGTCGGCGAGGCGCTGGCCGCGCTCGGCTACCGGGGCCTGTTCGGCGCCGACTTCGTCCTGGACGGCGAGCGCCCGCTGCTGCTGGAGCTCAACTGCCGTATGCAGGGCTCGACCTGGCTGCTGGGCGAGCTCGAACTGGCCGAGCACGCGCTGCCGTCCGCGCTGCGCCACGTCCTGGAGCTCTACGGGCACGCCACCGGCGGCGAGCCGCGTACGGACGCGGCGGGCGCCGTGCAGCTGGTGGTGCGGCACACCGGCGCCCCGGTGCGGGTGGCGGCGGCGCCCGGGGGCGGTCTGCACCGGCTCAAGGACGGGCGGCTGCGGTACTGCGGCGCCGGGTTCGGCCTGCTGGAGTGCGGGCCCGACGACTGCGTGCTGCTGCAACTCCCCTCCCCCGGGACGGTGTTGCTCCCCGGGGTGCCGCTCGCCCGGGTCGTGGCCCGGCACCCGCTGACCACCCCGGACGGCACCGCGCTCACCGCGCCCGGACGGCGGCTGGTGGACGCCCTGCGCGCGGGCTTCGTCCTCGAACCCCTCGACGAACCCGTGGGATCCGCCGTCCCCTGCGCGTCGCGGTGAGGAGACCCGTGCCGAGGACACCCGTGCCGAGGACACCGGTGCCGCTGTACGTCCGCGCCGCGGTGCCCGCCGACCTGCCCCGGCTGGCCGCCCTGCGGGCGGAGGCGGCCGCCTGGATCGCGCTGGAGCACGGCTCGGTCCAGTGGTCGGCCCCGTACGACGCCGAGCGCGGCCTGACGCTGATCGCCCGGGGCGCGACGGTGGTCGCCGCGCTGGCGCCGCAGGGCGAGGCCGTCGCCACCGTGACGCTGCGCCCCACCGGCAGCCCCCGCCTGTGGAGCGGCGAGGAACTCGCCCGCCCGGCCCGCTACGTGAGCTCCTTCACGGTGGACCGCCGGTACGCCGGGCGCGGCATCGGCGCCCGGCTGGGCGACTGGGCCGCCTGGCGGGCCGCGCGGGCGGGCGCCGGGCTGCTGCGGGCGAACGTGTGGAGCGACAACGCCGCCCTGCACGCCTACTACCGTGCGCAGGGCTGGCGTTGGGTGCGCACGGTGGCCCACAGCCGCAGCGGCGCCCTGTTCGAGCGCGCCACGAGCGCGGTGGCGCCGCCGCGGATCCACGAGGCGGGCCGCGTGCGGGCGTGAGCCGTGCCGTGCCCGTCCGTGCCGGACCGCCCGTGCCGGAGCGCAGGGGCGCGCCGCGCGGGCCGGCCGGGCCCGCCGGTGGCTGCCGTACCGGCCCGCCCCACCCCGCCGCCCCGGGCCCGTCGCCCCCCTTGCGACGTCGCCCGGGTGGCGCAGCGGGGCGGGCCGGTACGGGCGGGTCGTGTTAGCAATGGCCGGAGGGGGCGGGGGGTGTCCACGCGGACGCACGCGAAGCACTGGAGACCGGAGACCGTCGTGTCGCACCACCTCAGCGGACCGAACCTGCGCTCACCGGAGGGTGACGCGCGCCTGGATCTGACCGACCTGTTCGCCTTCGCCTCGCGGGAGCCGGGCCGGACGGTGCTGATCATGAACGTGAACCCGGTCGCACCCAGTGGCGGGCAGGCCTTCCATCCGGAGGCGGTGTACCGGATCGACATCGACACCGACGGCGACCAGCGGGCCGACATCGCGTACAGCTTCACCTTCTCCGAGCCGGTGGGCGGGGCGCAGAGCATGACGGTGCGGCGCACCACCGGCGAGGGGGCGCGCGGGCACGAGGCGACCGGTGAGGTGCTGGTGTCGCGGGCGCCGGTGAGTTTCACGGGCACCCCGGCGGTGGTGGAGGCGGGGTCGTACCGGGTGAGTGCGGGGCTGCGCAGCGACCCGTTCTTCGCGGACCTGGACGGGATCGTGAAGGACTTCCAGTGGACGGGGGTGGACTGGGGCGCTGACAAGAACGTCTTCGGGATCGTGCTGGAGGCGCCGGACGCGGCGTTCGGCGAGGCGCCGGAGATCGGGGTGTGGGCACGGGTGAGCGTGCGCAAGGACGGTCGGCTGGTGTCGGTGGACCGGGGTGCGCATCCGTCGCTGACGGCGTACTTCAACGAGGAGGACGTGAAGGACGCGTACAACGCCGGGGAGCCGGTGGACGACTGGGTGACCTACCGTGATCCGTGGACGGCGAAGCTGCAGCACTTCGGCGGGTACACCACGGACGCGGCGCACGCGCAGCTGCGGATCGTGCTGCCGGACGTCCTGCGCTACGACCGGGCCCGCCCGGCCGTCTACCCGAACGGGCGCTCGCTGACCGACGACGTGACGTCGGCGCGGCTGACGATGCTCACCGACGGCAAGGTGTCCGGTGACCACATCGGGCCGCACACCGATCTGCTGCCGGCCTTCCCGTACCTGGGCCACCCGCACTGACCTCGGGGCCGGGCCGGCGGGACGCCGGTTCCGTGGAGCGCCGGTTCCGTGGGGGGGGCGCCCGACTCGCGGGGGGTTCCCGGCTCGTTGGGGGGGGCGCCCGGCTCGTGGGGCAAGCAGGCGCGCCCCTGTCAGATGTCAGGGACCGCTGCGGGCGCCGGATTCCTAGGCTGACGGGCACCGGACGGACGGGTCGTCCGTCCTCGTACCAGCCAAGGGAGAACCACTCATGCGCAGGATCACCCACGCCGTCGCCGCCCTGGCCATGGCCGCCGCCGCGCTGACCACGATGGGAGCCGGCAGTGCCGGCGCCGCGGCCGGCGACTGGGCGGGCTGCCCGTCCGGGGCGGTCTGCATCTACCCGCAGGACCAGGACCCGGCGGTCAGCCCCAGTGCCGTCTACCGGAGCTACGGCGCGCACAACCTGAGCGGCCAGTACGGAAACCACTGGGTGCTCAACAACCAGACCGGCGGCGCGCACGCCCACCTGTGCCGTGCCTCGGGCGGCGGTGACTGCGTCTACGACATCGCGGCGCAGCGCGGCGTGTACGACGACCTGGGTCCGATCAACTCGATCACGCTCGACCGTCCCTGACGTTTCGTCAGGTCCGAGCCGGGAGTGCCCGCCGTCCGAGGGGAGCGGCGGGCATTCCGCTTTCCCGCGCCGCGGGTGCGCCGCCCGTCCGAGGCGCGTTCACGAAGATAACGAATGGTGGTGGATTCCGGGGAGTTTGGTTTTACTTATTGACGTCATGTACGCGCCCAGGTTTAACTCCCCCCACCCCGCCGCGAAGCCGCGGCGATCCCAGGGAGAGGTATCCGATGAACGCCGTACTGCGTCGCGCCCTCGTCTCCACCGTGGGCCTCGCGCTGACCCTGTCCATGACCGCCGCGTGCGGGAAGGCCGGCGGCACCAAGAACGAGGCATCCGCCGCCGGCAACCCCGACGCCATCGGCCTGCTGCTGCCCGAGAACGCCTCCTCCGTGCGCTACGAGTCCTTCGACCGGCCGTTCATCGAGGCCAAGGTCAAGTCCCTGTGCGCGCAGTGCAAGGTGCTGTACAACAACGCCGAGGGCAGCGCGGCCAAGCAGAAGCAGCAGTTCGACACCCTGCTCACCCAGGGCGTCAAGGTGATCATCCTCGACCCGTACGACGCCGACTCCACCCAGAGCTGGGTCGAGGAGGCCGCCGCCAAGGGCGTCAAGGTCCTCGCCTACGACCGCCTGGCCAGCGGCCCGGTCGCCGCGTACACCTCCTTCGACAACGAGAAGGTCGGCGAACTCCAGGGCCGGGCCCTGCTGGACGCGCTCGGCCCGCAGGCCGCCGAGGCCAACATCGTCATGATCGACGGCGACGAGGCCGACCCGAACTCCGCCCAGTTCAAGTCCGGCGCGCACAAGGCCCTCGACGGGAAGATCAAGAAGGTCGTCTACGAGCAGTCCGGGCAGTGGAACGCCGCCGTCGCCGCGCAGAAGATCTCCGCCGCCGTCACCGAGTTCGGCAAGAACGGCTTCCAGGGCGTCTACTCCGCCAACGACGGCATGGCCGCCGCCATCATCACCCAGCTCAAGGGCGCCGGCATCAACATCCCCGTCGGCGGCCAGGACGCCAGCCTGGACGCCATCCAGCGCGTCGTGAACGGCGACCAGGCGTACACCATCTACAAGGCCTACCGCCCGATCACCGACACCGCCGCCGAACTGGCCGTCGCCCTGCTGCGGGGCAAGGACGTCAAGAGCATCGCCCCCGACAGCGTCGACAGCGCCACCGCCAAGAACATCCCGTCCAAGCTGCTGGACGCCAAGGTCGTCACCAAGGACACCATCGCCACCACCGTGGTGGCCGACGGCATCTACAAGGTCTCCGACATCTGCACCGCCGACTACGCCGCCGCGTGCGCCGCCGCCGGCCTCAAGTAGGCCCCCTTCCAGCAGGCCTCTCCAGCAGGCCCCTTCAGCAGGCCCTCTCCAGCAGGCCTCGGCTATCACACCAAGTAGCCGCTCCCCCAAGGTGGTTGTTCCCGTGACAGGCGCACCCGTCCTGCAGCTGCGCTCGGTCTCCAAGCGCTTCGGTGCCGTCCAGGCCCTCACCGACGTCGACCTCGCCGTCCACGCCGGCGAGGTGCTCGCCCTCGTCGGCGACAACGGCGCCGGCAAGTCCACCCTCGTCAAGACCATCGCCGGCGTCCACCCCGTGGACGAGGGCACCCTCGCCTGGCACGGCGAGCCGGTGCGCCTGGCCCGCCCCCAGGACGCCACCGCCCTCGGCATCGCGACCGTCTACCAGGACCTCGCGCTGTGCGACAACCTCGACGTCATCGCCAACCTCTTCCTCGGCCACGAGAAACGCCGCCGCGGCCTGCTCGACGAGGTCGCCATGGAACAGCACGCCCGCCGGCTGCTGGACACCCTCTCCATCCGCATCCCCGACGTGCGCACCCCCGTCGCCGCCCTGTCCGGCGGGCAGCGCCAAGTGGTGGCCATCGCCCGCGCCCTGGTCGGCGAACCGGCCCTGGTCGTCCTGGACGAGCCCACCGCGGCCCTCGGCGTCGAACAGACCGCCCAGGTCCTCGACCTGGTGGAGCGGCTGCGCGGGCAGGGCCTGGCGGTCGTGCTGGTCAGCCACAACATGGCCGACGTACGGGCGGTGGCCGACACCGTCGCCGTCCTGCGCCTGGGCCGCAACAACGGCGTCTTCCCGGTTGCCGGCACCACCCAGGAGCAGATCGTCGCCGCGATCACCGGCGCCACCGACAACGCCCACGCCCGCCGGGCCCGCCGCACCGGGCACACCGAGGAGGCCGAGGCCGTATGAGCACCCCCGAAGCACCCGCCCCTGCCACCGCCCCCGCCACCGCGGCCACGCCGGACCCCAGGCTGCACAGCACCGAACCGGGCTGGGCCGGCCAACTGCGCGCCGCCCGCCGGCGCCTGGCCTCCGGCGAGCTCGGCTCGCTGCCGGTCGTCGTCGGCCTGGTCGTCATCGCCGTCGTCTTCCAGTCCGTCACCCACCACTTCCTGCAGGCCGACAACCTCACCAACATCACCCGCTTCATCGCCGGGCCCGGCCTCATCGCGGTCGGTGTCGTCTTCGTGCTGATCCTCGGCGAGATCGACCTCTCCCTCGGCTCGGTCGCCGGCGCCGGCGCCGCCATCGCGGCGGTGCTGACGGTGCGCCAGGGCTGGAGCGAGTGGGTGGCGATCCTCGCCGCCCTCGGCGCGGCCTGCGTCATGGGGCTGCTGCACGGCCTGTTCTTCGCCCGTGTCGGCGTGCCCGCCTTCGTGGTCACCCTCGCCGGGATGCTCGCCTGGAGCGGCCTGCAGGAGTACGTGCTCGGCGACGGCGGCACCGTCAACAACCGCCACGGCGGCGTCGTCGCCGGCCTGGACAGCACCTTCCTCGGCGACGGCGACATCGCCTACGCCTGGGCCCTGGCCGTCCTCGCCCCCGTCCTCTACCTGGCCACCCGCCTGAACACCGCCCGCCGGCGCCGCGCCGCCGGCCTCACCGCACCCCCCGCCGCCGACAGCGCCGTGCGCGCCGCCGCCCTCGCCGTCCTCACCCTCGCCACCGCCTACACCCTCAACCAGGACCGCGGCCTGCCGCTGTCCCTGGTCGTCCTGCTCGGCGCCGTCCTCGCCACCGACTTCGTGCTGCGCCGCACCCGCTACGGCCGCCAGGTCTTCGCCGTCGGCGGCGGCGTCGAGGCCGCCCGGCGCGCGGGCGTCAACGTCGCCCGGGTACGGATCTCCGTCTTCGTGCTCTCCGCGTTCCTGGCTGGCCTGGGCGGCCTGTTCTACGCCTCCCAGCAGGGCTCCGCCGACAAGCAACTGGGCAGCGGCAACGTCCTGATGAGCGCCATCGCCGCGGCCGTCATCGGCGGCACCAGCCTCTTCGGGGGGCGCGGCAAGACCTGGTCCGCCCTGCTGGGCATCCTCGTCATCCAGTCCATCACCACCGGCCTGGACATGGTCCACGCCGCCCAGGCCATCCAGTACATGATCACCGGCGCGGTGCTGCTGGCCGCCGTCGTCCTCGACTCCCTCACCCGCCGCACCCGCAGCAGCAGCGGCCGCCGGTAGCGCCAGCCGGCCCGGCGGAACCCAGGCTCGGCGCCCCGCGATGCGGCGGGGCGCCGGGCCCTTTCGCAGCCCGCCTCCCACTCCGGAGCTTGCCTCCCGCTCCGGAGCTTGCCTCCCGCTCCGGAGCTTGCCTCCCACTCCGGCACCGCGGGAGGATCGGCCGATGTTCGAACTGCTCCCCGGCATCGGGGTCCAACTGCCGGGCGCAGCGGGCACCCTGCGGTTCGGCCTGGACGACCGGACGACCGCCGAGACCCTGGCCGGGCTCGGCCCGCTCCCGCCGAGGCCCGTACCCGACACGGTCCGGAGCCGCACCGCCCGCTGGGCGGACATCGAAGTGACCGCCAGTGCCGAGGAGCTGGACGGCGCCGAGGAGCTGGGCGGGGCCGGGGCGGAGCCCACCGAGCCTGTCCTGCGGTCCGTCGTGCTGAGCCGCGGCCGGTCGGCCTCACACGTGCCGGGCGGCACGCCCGTCGTCCTCGCCGACGTCGATCTCTTCGGGTACCCGGCGACCGAGGTGCTGGAGGCCCTGGGCGACGATCTGCCCGCGGAACTCTCGATCGCGCCGCAGGACCGGCACGGCTACCTGACGGCCGTCACCCTGCGAGCCACCCCGCCACCCCCGCCGGCAGGCCGACGGACCCGGGCCGCGGCGGAAGCCGTCGAGGTCGAACGCGCCCTCGGCGGCTACCAGTACCTGTGGACCACGGAACGTGACCGGTGGCAGCTCCACGAGAGCGGCGGCGGCCATGTGGTCCGGCGCCGGGACGCGCCGTGGACGCAACTGCTGATCTGCAACGACACCTTGGCGCAGCGGATCACTGCCGAGATGCTCGCAGCCGGCGTGGACGTCGTTCCGGAGCGGTTCTGAGCCCTCCCCGGCCCCTGTCGCGGGTCTGGGCCGAGCCGTCGACCGGGCCCGTGGTCGACCGAGCCCGTGCCCGGCCGAGCCGTCGACCGAGCCGTCGACCGGGCCCGTGACGGAGAGCCCGGTGGACGGCCGTCACCGCGGTTGCCGGGTCCCGAGCGCCCGGGCGAGCTGCCTGCCCTGCGCGGGTGTGATGCCGTGGGCGAGCTGCCGGGCGAACCGCGGGCTTCCCGGGACGTCGCACCGCAGGATCCCGGCGACGGCGCGCTCCCGCCCTGCCCGGGGCCGGGCCCATCGCCGGCCCTGCGGTGCGCTCCAGCGAGCGGGTGCCCAGCGCGGGTGCCGCAGGACGAAGGCGGCAAGGTGCGCCGCGTTCTCCGGGGGTGTCCCGACGGCGGCCAGCGCCGCCCGCACCACTTCGGCGGCGTCCGGCGGCAGTTGCGCGTCGCCGAGGGTCGGCAGCAGGAGCAGCAGCCGCACGGACGGGTCGTGCACACCGGGCGCGGCGCGGTCGGGCGTGCTCGCGACGTGGATCAGCTCCCGCCAGGACAGGCCCGGTCCCTGCTGGTGCTCCGGCTCCGGGAGGCGGGTGTCGACGGCGGCGAGACGGCCCCGCAACCGGCCCCAGTCGGGGTGGACGACCAGGTACTCCGTTCCCCACTCCGTGGGAAGGTCGCAGCTGTACACGTGCACCGCGTGCCCGCCGCCGAAGGGCAGGCGCACCTCCAGCCCCTCCAGCATCGCCGTCTCCCACACGGCGTCGGCCTCGGCGGCACCGGTACCGAACCACCCCGCGACCAGCTCGCGCTCGGTGTCGGCCACCGCGCAATGCCGTGTCAGGTAGGCGGCCCACCACTGCGGCCGGGCCGCTGTCCGCCCGCCATGTCCGTCGTCCAGCACCGGGTCAGGCTCTCACACCCTGTCGCGCAGGATCGGCGCCCCGACGGCCAGGTCGCCTTGCCCCCCCCCGAGCTGCACCCTTCCTCCACGCCCGCACGGGCAACAGGGCCGGCATCGGACAAGTCGGCATCCCTGCCCACCTCGCGGACCAGCAGGACCGTTCCCCGGTCGGCCGTCGTCAGCTCGCCGCCGGGGGAACGGCGTGTGCGGCTGCGCGCCGGGTGATGGCATCTCCCCCCCCGGTACTCCGCCTCGAAGATCGGCGCGGACATGATGGCGCTCTCCTGCCGGCACACCTTCGCACTGCCGGCCTCAGCGGTCCGCCCGTTCAACACCTACGGCCCGCGCCAGTCGGCCCGCGCCGTGATCCCCACCATCCTGGCCCAACTCCACTCCGGCGCACGGGAGATCAGGCTCGGCTCGACGACTCCCACCCGCGACTTCACCTACGAGACCGACACCGCGGAGGGCTTCCTGGCCATCGCCCGTGCCGACCGCGCGCTCGGCGAGACCGTCAACCTCGGCACCGGCGGCGAGATGTCGATCGACGACCCGGCCAAGGCCCTGCTCGTCGCCTCCGGCCGGGACGCCGAGCACCTGCACCTGCTCGCGCCGGACCGCTACCAGGTCCGACACCGGCACCCGAGGCGGGGGCGGGCCCGGACCGGTCCGGGCCCGCCCCCGCCTTCCCCGCGTGTCCCGTTCTCCAGCCTTCCCGCGCGTCCTGGCCGCCGCTCTGCGCGCTGGATCTTTAGGCCTGAAAGTCGCTATCCGAAACCGGTGATCAAACCATAGGAATGGCTCCACGGCCTGACCGGCCACCCCCGACCAGAAGGAGCCTCACCCATGATTCGCCTTCGTACCACCTGTATGGCCGTCGCCGCCACCGCCGCGATGCTCGCCCTGGCCGCCGCGCCCGCCCAGGCCGCCCCGGGTGACGTCACGACCTCGTGCGCAAGCGTGGTCACCCCGGCCGGCTTCGTCGACGTGAGCTGGGGCTACAGCAGCAGTTGCGGCACGGGGAGCTTCAGCCCGAACATCAAGCAGATCAAGCAGCTCACCGGACTGCCCGTCGGCACCGTGGTCCAGGCCTGCTCCACCACCTACCCGCCCGCGGGCTGGGTCCAGACCAGCTCCTACTACACCAGCAGCTGCGTCGCCTGGTCGAACCCGAGCCTCAACAACAACGCCTGGCAGCTGAAGCGCGTCTCCTGATCCGGCGGCCCCGGCGGCTCCGCTGATCCGCTGATCCGCTGATCCGCCCGGACCCTCGGTCGGGTGCCTGACCCGAGGACCTGACCGAGGGCGCCGGGACCGGACGCGCCGGTGCCGACGTGATCAGCGGGCATGCTCGGGGCTGATCGAAGACCGTGCAGTTGTTGAGGTGTCAGTTGTCGCTGCGCCCCGGCTCCGGTGAGCAAGCCCCTTCTCCGACCGCTCGGATCGCGCGGTCGAGCAACCCCGTCGGCACGACCGCAATGCGGGTCGGAGACCGGCTGGACGGGCTGTGGTGCAACGGGGCTTCGCGGGCCGGTACCCGCGCGACGGACGCCCGGTCCGTCCGGGCAAGAACCCCACCCGGCCCAAGGCCAGGATCCTCGCCGCCGACGACGGCAGCCTGCCACCCTCCGCCTCGGCGATCGTCTCCCTGCACGACACGACGGCTCGCTACGTCCGCCGCGGGCACATCATCAGCTGGAAGGGGTTCGCCGCACATGTCACCGGGACGAAACCTCGTTATCGAGACCGCCTTCCGGACCTACCCGGACGAGAACGACATCCCCCGGCCGAAGTCCTGGCGAACCCTTGGCACCTGAGCTCGCAAAATCACCGACAGAGTCAAGCTCGGGCGCTGCTCGCGGATGCGCGACGGTGAACGCGCCCGGCTCCTGCCGCACTGCACAGGAAGTCGGCGGGTCCGACTTCCTGTGCACGGCGCGGAATTCAGGTACGGGCTGCTTGGGTGCGGCAGTGGGTGAGGGCGTACTTGAGGCGGGTGTCGGGGTTGGGGGTGGTGGTGAGGAGTTCGCCGGCGGTGACGAGGGCGGCCCAGTAGGTGGTCGGGTTTCCGGTGCGGGGGAGGGGTCGGGCGGCGGCGAGGGAGAGGTAGGCGGCGGTGAGGTTGCCGGTGGTGAACCAGCGGTGCAGGCCGTGGTGGTGGCCGGGTCGGATGCCGCCCATGGCGTCGATGGCGACCAGGAAGAGGTCGACGACGGCGAGTTCGGTGTCCGTGAGGGAGGCCGGGACGTCGAAGACGCCGAGGGCTTCGAGGAGTTCACCGGTGTCGGTCTCGGAACCCGCGCGGGGGTTTGCGAGGAGGGCGTCGTGGCACTCGTCGAGGCGGCGGATCGTCTCGGCCAGGGGAATGGTCAGGGCGAGGCAGACCGCGCGGGCGGAGGGAACGGGCTTGTGGGTCCGGCGGGCGAGCAGGGCGTAGGTGTCGGCGGGGGTCCGGCCGCGGGAGAGGGCGTGGCCGGCGAGGGTGGTGAGGTGCATGGGAGTTGGTGCTTTCAGGCGGTGGCGAGGGCGGGGCCGGGGGCGGGCGCGACGAGGGCCCAGACGTACTTGCCGATGCCGCCGGGGCGGTTGGCGCTGCCCCAGCGTTCGGCGAGCCGGTCGACGAGGAGCAGGCCTCGGCCGTGTTCGTCGTCGGGGGCTGGGGTGTGGAGGGTGGGGTGGTCGGTGCCGGCGTCGTGGACTTCCAGGCGCAGACGGGAGCCGGTGACGGTGAAGCGGACCTCGATGTGGCAGTCGTCGGGGGCGTCGGAGTGCTGGACGGCGTTGGCGAACAACTCGCCGAGCAACAGTTCGGCGGTGTCCGAGTACCGGTCGCCCGCGGGGAGGGCGGAGAGGTACGCGCGGAGCAGGTAGCGCGCCAGGGGCGTGGACTCGATACGGGAATCGAGGCGCGCAACGAACATGCGGGGACGACGGGCAGTGAGCATGGGGACCTCGGAGGGCGCGGAGAGGAACGTAACGAGAGGATCGATCGCAACGGTGGGTTCCGGCAATTGCGGCCCCACCGTGATTTCACGGTGGGGCCGCTACAGGTCGACAGCCATTCACCACAGCGTGACGAAAGCCGACTCAGGGTTCCGCAGGAATGGCCTAGCGTGGAACTACAACCCTCTGTTGGACGGAGCCAAGATGCCCCGCGCCGCCGACCCGCGGACTGCCGCTGCCCGACTTGTCTCCACCGCTGAGGCCTCCGGCTGGACACCCTGGCAGCTATCCAGCGCAATCGCGCGTGAATGCGCTGTGAGTCTGCTTCAGGCTGCACGCCTCAGCCGTGGATGGTCCCTGCGACAGGCAGCCGACGAACTCGCCCAGCTGGGCCACCGCGTCACCGTGCAACAGCTCTCGGCCTGGGAGCAGGGCACCACAAGGCCATCGATCGAACGTCTTGACGCGTTGTGCCGCCTCCACCAGACCAGACCAGACCGTCTGGGCTACGGCACCGACTACACCCCTGTGGACAGCCAAGCTGCCCCTGAGTCCGCCCCGAGCACCAGCATCAGCACCGAGGTTTCCGTGGACCCGATGCAGGCAGAGATGCCGACTGCCCGGCACGCCATACTTCGTGGACTGCTCAGCCAGGTAGGCCTGAGCCTGTCCGCTCCGGTCTTGTCCGCCCTCATGAGCGCCCGCCAGGACGGGGCCGCCGTCTTCACCGCGAGCGTGGCCGACACCACCGTGGATCAGTGGGAGAACACCGCTGCCGAGTATGGCCATGCTTACCAACACACTCCGCCGGCCCGGCTCCTCGGCGATTCCGTGTTGGACTTCCTCGACGTCCGGCAGCTCCTCAGTCGCCGACAGTCGGCCGACCACCGCACCCGTCTCTGCCACGTCGCTGCCAGACTCGCCGCCACCGCAGGCATCGCCCTGGTTGCGATGGGCGAGCACCGCGAAGCACGGGCCTGGTACCGGGTTGCACAGCTTGCGGCCGAGGAAACTCATGACCGTGCCCTCCGCGCGTGGCTTGTAGCACGTGAGGCCGTCATCCCGTTCTACTACGGGGCGCCGGCGGGCGCGGCCGAGCTGGCCGAGCGGGCCCGGGTGATCGCGGGTACCACGGTGTGTGCCACCGCAGCCTGGGCGCCTGCGCTGAAAGCTCGCGCGCTCGCGCGCCTCGGCCGCCACGAGGAAGCCCGCGCCGCCATGGTCCTCGCTGAACGGGCGTTCGTCCGGCTGGGGGCAGAACACACCGCCGACCTGGCATACGGGTACACGGAGCGTCAACTTCGATGGCACATGGGCAGCATGTACACCACGCTTGGTGACATCCGGCGCGCGCAGCAATCCCTTGACCAGGCTCTCAACCTCTACACACCCACCCAGTACCTCGACCGAGCGCTCATTGCTTTGGACCAGGCAGACGGCCTGATGCGTATCGGTGAGATCGGCTCGGGAGCGCAAACCAGCATGGTGGCGGTTGCCACGCTCCCGGACGAACACCGGACCGGGATTGTGCTGGCCCGGGCCCGGGAAGTCGCGGCGGCGGTTCCACCCCGTGCGGCCCGCCTGCCGCTGGTTGTTGATCTTCGCGAGATGTTGGCCCTGCCGAACTAGGGCCGCCGGGCTAGCAGTTGGAGCAGCCCGGTGACCGCGACGCCTGCCACGATCTCCCGCCGGTCGATCATGTCCTGGATCCGGGAGATCGGGATCCACTCGATCCGGTCAGCCTCATGGGTGTCCGCCGGCGGTGCGACGTAGGTGGCGCCGTGGGCAAGGAACACGTGGTGCTCGGCGTTGCTCATGCCGCCGATGGGCTGGGTGTAGGCGAGTGCCTCGACCTCGTCCACCTGCCAGCCGGTTTCCTCGAACACCTCGCGGACCGCTGCGGCCTCGAGGGATTCTCCGTCCTCAACGATGCCGCTGGGGATCTCCCAGCTCCAGGTGCCCGTCGCGAAGCGGTGCCGCCACATCATCAGCACCTCGTCCCGATCGTTGATCAATACGACGGCGGCAACCGGTGCGAAACGCACCAGGTGGTGCTCGTACCGGTCCCTTCCGAGCGGCTCGACGTCGACCAGGTCGAGCCGCACCCACGGGCTGGTGTAGACGGGACGGCTGCCGTGGACGGTCCACTCGCTGCTCACTCGTACCTCATGATCTCGGTGGGGCGGGTCGGCGCCATCCTGCCAGAGGTGCCAGCGACGGCGGCACGGCCGACGACCTGTACTGGAAGCGCATGACCGAGCCGCTCGCGCCCGCCTGCCCGGCCGAGCGCTTTGCGTGACGGGCAGTCGGGCTTGCCGCCCGGCCCCAGGGGTCGCCCAGCAGGGCAAGGACGTCCCCTGGCGTCCTCGCCGGCGCCCGCGCCGTCATGGTCCTCGTCAGTACGTGGAGCGTCGTCTTCGCTCACGTGGGCAGCGTTTGCACCACGGCGGCCCGGACACCACCCGATCAAGCTTCAGTACGTCCAGGACTGCGCACCTGGCACACGCCGTCCGGGCCGCCGGTTCGCGGCCGACCGACGTCGCTGTCCGAGGACGCCGTGAGCAACTGACGCCAGGACTCGTGGTCGAATCCGGCGGCGTTCGGCCGCGATGCCCTGAGCGGCTGATGGAATGACTGGCGGTCAGGTCGTGAAATCACCACCCGCCGTTCCGAGGATCAGACGCGAGGGGGCGATCGGCGTGTCGAACCCGATCGCCGCGACGACGAAGAACGAGATTCCGATACCGAAGGCCACGGAATGGGGCTGGTCGAGGTTGAACGTGTTCTGACCGTCCAGCCCGGTGCGGTGTTCGCCTTCGCCTGCGAGGTTCTCGAATTGCTGGATGGGCCCTCCGGAAGCGTCCCAGACGTGCACCCGGGTGAGCCGGCCGAATCCAACGTCGGTCTTGAACAGGACGAAGACCCTGACCAGGTTAGTCCGGACGTCGTTGACGATCACCGGCGTCGGTACGGCGATGTGGAACCAGCTGGTCTTCCCGGGTGTGATGTCCACATCGGAGCCCCACCCGAAGTGTCCGTTGCGGCTGAGGTTCTCGGGATTCTCCACCACCATGGCGTTCCCGTGGACCCAACTCGCCTGCAGCGCCACAATACCCACCTCCTCGGCAGGTTATTTCTTTTCTTGCAGTCTCACACTCCGGAGCCCTGGCTCACAAGAGTCCGGCCCCGCATACTTTCTGCTGTCGCGGGCCCATTACCGATTCGTACAGTAACGGCGAAGACGGCGGCTCGCCGCATGAGCCCGGACACGCAACTCTCCGAGCCCCGGCCGGAGACGGACGGCCGGCCTGCCATCGCGCAACGCCCTTTCCGGCGATGACCGGCTGCGCGCATTTCACCGCGATGCGGGTACGCGCTCGCCGACGACATCGAGGACGTCCACGCCGCGCGGGGAGTCGGCCGGGCCGACGTCCCGCGCCCCACCCGCGGGGGGGGGGGGGGGGGGGGGCCGGGCGGG
>NZ_JBHVRT010000015.1:100293-136544 GCF_042885555.1 Kitasatospora sp. NPDC058048
CGCGCCCGGCCCGCCCCCTCCCCCCGCGTGGGGGCGCCCCCGCCCCCCCACCACAGCGCGCCCCCCCCCCCCGGGGGCCTGGGCGGCCGGCCCCCCCCCCCCCCCACGACCGGCGGGGCGGCGGGGGTGGTGGGTCAGGCCGGGTGGACGAGGCGGCTTTCGTGGGCGAGGACCACGGCCTGGATCCGGTCGCGGAGTTCGAGCTTGTGCAGGATGCGGCCCAGGTGGGACTTCACGGTCGCCTCCGCGAGGTACAGGGTGGCCGCGATCTCCGCGTTGGACAGGCCGCGGCCCACCTGGACGAGCACCTCGCGTTCACGGGCGCTGAGCCGGCCCAGCCGCTCGTCGTGCTCGGGGTTGCGGCCGTCGGGGATGTGGGGGCGGAGGTTCTCCAGCAGGCGGCGGGTGATCCGCGGGGAGAGCGCCGCGTCGCCCGCGGCGACGTTGCGGATCGCGGTGAGCAGTTCCTCGGGCCGGGCGTTCTTCAGCAGGAAGCCCGAGGCGCCGGCGTTGAGTCCGGCGAAGGCGTACTCGTCCAGGTCGAAGGTGGTGAGGATGAGCACCCTGCTGTGCGGGGAGGCCGCGACGACCTGCCGGGTCGCCTCGATGCCGTCGGTCCCGGGCATCCGGACGTCCATGAGGACGACGTCGGGGCGCAGTTCCCGGGCGAGGCGCACGGCCTGGGCGCCGTCGGCGGCCTCGCCGACGGGTGCCATGTCGGGCTGGGCGTCCAGGACGGTGCTGAAGGCCATCCGGAGCAGGGCTTCGTCGTCGGCGATCAGGATGCGGATCGTCATGCGGGCGCCGTCGCCCTCGCCGCCGCTTCGCCGCTGTCGAGCAGCAGGCGGGTGCGGACCGCCCAGCCGCCGTCCGGGAGCGGTCCGGCCCGCAGCGTCCCCCCGTAGGCGGCCGAGCGCTCGCGCATGCCGGGGATGCCGTGGCCGGACGGTGCGGCGGCGGGACGCGGATGCGGCGGGCGGGGGCCGCTGTCGGTGACGTCCACGGTGACGGCCGCGGTCGAGCACTGGATGCGGACCGTGGCGCGGGTGCCGGCGGGGGTGTGCTTGAGGGTGTTGGTCAAGGCTTCCTGTACCAGTCGGTAGACGGTGAGTTGGGCGGTGGCGGGGATGTGGGCGTGGCCGCCGTGGACGTCGAGGCGGGTGGGCAGTCCGGCGGCGCACATCTGGTCGGCGAGGGCCTCCAGTTGGGCGATGCCGGGCAGTGGGTGGCGTTGCGCGTCCGGTTCGTCGGTGCGCAGGACGCCCAGCGAGCGCCGCATGTCGGTCAGGGCCTGGCGGCCGGTCTCGGAGATCTGGAGCATCGCGGTGGTGGCCCTGTCGGGCGACCGGTGCTGGGCGTAGACGGCGGCGTCGGTGAGCGCGACCATGACGGACAGGTTGTGGGTGACGATGTCGTGCATCTCCCGGGTGATGCGGGTCCTTTCCTCGGCGACGGCCAGTCGCGCCTGCTGTTCCTGTTCGTGCTCCAGGCGGGCGGCCCGTTCCTCCAGGGCCGCGAGGTAGGCGCGCGTGGTGCGCACGTTCACGCCGAGGACGGCGGCGGCGACGACCATCGCGGTGACCGCGACGAACGGGGTCAGGAACGCGCCTTCCGTCGCCCAGCGCAGGCAGGCCAGCAGGGCCCCCGCCTCCACGAGGGCACCGGCGACGAGCGCGCCGCGCCGGCCCGAGGTGGCGGCCACCGTGTAGAGGGCCACCAGCAGGGCGACGTCCGCGGGCAGTTGGACTCCTGTCAGCCACTGGACGAGGGCCGCGGCCGCCACCGCGGCGAACACCGTGCGCGGGGCCCGGCGCCGCCACAGCAGGGGCAGCGCGAGGGCGGCGGTGAGGGCCACGGCCACCGGCAGCTCGTGCGGCGGGCGCGTGGTCGCGGCGTTGAGGAGCAGGAGCGCCGGCAGCAGCGCGTCCCGCACCGCGGGCGGCAGCCGGGAGCCCCAGCGCCCGGCGGCTTTCACCGGTCGCGCGGCTCGTGCGCGGGCACGGTCGGCGTACTGCGTCAGTCGTAGGGCGGTCCTCGCCCACCACGTCCGCACTCGCGCCCGCATCCCCACAGATGCAGGCGCAGGCGCAGGCACAGGCGCGGGTACCCGGTCGCGGTGGGCGTGGCCGGGTTCCGCGGCCGCCTCGGTCATCGCACGTCCCTGTCGACTCGACGTCATGGCGGCCCCGGGTCGGGGCCGCCACCGCGGACGGCCGGTTACGGGCCGCGGCCCTGCTCACGGTAGGCCGCCGGCCCGCGCGGCACATGCGTCCACCGTCTGATCGCGCCGGGCCGGGATACGCCCGCAGGAGGAGTCCCGATACCTCCCGGGGTCGCAGTGCGGCCTCCGATCCGGCGTGCTCGACTACTGCCGCGGTCGTACGGGGACGTTGCGCGGTTTGCGACCCCGGTCGCAGGCGGCGGCGACCCGTGATCGATGCGGCGGCGCACGCCCGGCGCCGAGCATGGCCGGGTGACCGAGAACATCGCGGGACTGCCCATGTCCCCCCTGGAAATCCTCGCCCTGCTGGGTGCCGTCGCGCTGGTGGTGGCGCGCTGGCTTCCCCCCGCCGCCCGCCCGCGCGTGACGATGGCGGCGGGGGCGCTCCTCGTGCCGTCCGCGCTCGCGCTGGCCGTGACGGGGTTCCGCTGGCAGCTGCTGCCGGTGCTGGCCGGCGCCGCCCTCGCGGCGCCGTTCGCCCTCTCCCCGCTGCTGCGGCGCCGGCGCCGCGGCGGCCGGCCGGCGTGGCGGGCCCGCTGGTGGCTGGCGCTGCCGGGATCGGTGGCCTGCGCCGGCCTGATCGCCACCGGCCCGGCGGCCGCCTGGGCCTTTCCCGTACCCGTGTTCCCCGAACCGTCGGGCGCCTTCGCGGTCGGCACCCGCGTGCTGCAGTGGACCGACCCGCGCCGCCCCGAGACCTTCACGGCCGATCCGAACGACCTGCGCACCGTCGTGGTCCAGCTCTGGTACCCGGCGCGGAAGAGCCCCGCGGGCACGCGGCGGGCCCAGTACCTGGGACGCACCGAGCGCGAGGCGCGCACCGTCTCCGAGGCCCTCGCCCGCGGCGTCGGCCTGCCGGGCTTCCTGGTCGACGGTGTTCCGCGGGCCCGCAGCCGTTCGGTCTTCGACGCCCCGGTGGCCGGCGGTGGCGAACGGTTCCCGGTCGTGCTGTTCTCCCCCGGGTCGGGCGGGGTGCGCACCCAGAACACCGCCTGGGCGGAGGAACTGGCCAGCCACGGCTACGTGGTCGCCGCCCTCGACCACCCGTACGACTCCGCCGCCGTCGTCCTCGCCGACGGCCGGACGATCACCACCGAGACCGCCTCCAGCGGCGACCGGGACAAGGACGACGAGCTGGCGGCCGGCTGGACGGCGGTACGAGCCGCCGACCTCGGCTTCGTCCTCACCCAGCTGGACGCCCTGGACCGGGGCGGGATCGCCGACCCGCTGACCGGACGTCTGGACACCGGCCGGGTCGCGGTGAGCGGCCACTCCATGGGCGGCGCCGCCGCCCTGCAGGCGGCCCGGCAGGACCGCCGGTTCGGCGCCGTCGTCGACCTGGACGGCTACCCCCACGGCCCCACCACGCCCGCCCTCGACCGGCCGACGCTCGCACTCACCCAGGCCCTCACCCCGGGAACCGACCCGCGCTACCTGCCCCGCCTCACCGAGGCGCTCGACTCCAGCACCGCGACGAGCTACCGGCTCACCGTCCCCGGCGCCGCCCATCTCACCTTCATGGACGGCCCCCTGTACCTGCCGCCCGTGCCCTCGCTCGTCGGCTCCCTGGGCCGCACCGGGAGCCCGCGCGTCGTCGCCGCGGCCACCCTCGCCTTTCTGGACGCCGTCCTGCGGGACCAGCCCGGCGACCCGGCCGGCGCCCTGCGGGCCTACGGCGACCTCAGCGTCCACCGCCCGGGCGGCCATGGGTGACGCCGGGTGACGGGCGGTCCGGCGCCGGGGTGGTTCAGCGCCGTACGGGCGGCCGACTCGGCGCCGGGCGGCCCGCTCAGTGCCGGGCGGCCGGTTCGGCCGCGAGCGCGCCGAGGAGGACGAGCGCCTCCTCGGCCCGGCTGCCGGGCGCCGCCGTGTAGACGACCAGCAGGTGGTGCGCGGTGCCGGGGGCGCGGAAGGTCTCGTAGTCGAGGGCGACCTCCCCGACGGCCGGATGGTGGAAGCGCTTGCGGCCATGGCTCTTCTCGTGCACATGGCGCCCGGCCCACAGGGTGCGGAACTCCTGGCTGCCGAGGGAGAGTTCGCCGAGCAGGCGGACGAGTTCGGGGTCGTGCGGCCGTCGCCCGGCGGCCATCCGCAGGATGCCGACGGTGGTGCGGGCGGCCTCCGCCCAGTCGAGGTGGACCTCGCGCGCGTCCGGGTCGAGGAAGAGCCGGCGGGCCATGTTCCGTTCGCGCGGCGGCAGCCGGGGGAAGTCGGCGATCAGCACGGCGGCCGTCCGGTTCCAGGCCAGCACGTCGTTGCGGTCGTTCATGACCAGGGCGGGGGTGTCCGCCATCGCCTCGACCACCCGCCACAGCGCCGGGCGCAGCGCCTCCGAACGCCCCGGGGCCCGTCCCGCCGCCCGGCCCGCCGACCCTCCCGCGACTCGGCCCGCCGTCCCTTCCGCCGCCCGGCGCGGCGGGCGGGCCAGGTCGTACAGGTGGGCGCGTTCGGCGGGGCCGAGCCGCAGCGCCCGTCCGATGGCGTCCAGCACCTCGTCGGAGGGCCGGTCGGCGCGGCCCTGTTCGAGGCGTACGTAGTAGTCGGTGCTGAGCCCGACCAGTTCCGCGACCTCCTCGCGCCGCAGTCCCGGCACCCGCCGGCGGCCGGTCGGCGGCAGCCCGGCGTCCTCGGGGGTGAGCAGGGCGCGGCGGGTGCGCAGGTACTCGCCGAGGCTGCCGGCGAGCGGGTTCGGGTCGGCCATGCGTTCCAGTATGGGGGCGGCGGGGGGTGCCGTTCGGGGGTGCGGGGCCCGCAGGGTGGCCCTGTCGGACCCAGGGAACGGGACTCCCTTCCCGCCGCTCGCACGGCCCGCCGACGATCGGCGCATGACCACCTCCGCGAGCCCTCCCACCTCTGCGAGCCCTCCCACCTCCGCGAGCCCTCCCACCTCCGCGAGCCCTCCCACCTCCGCGAGCCCTCCCACCTCCGCGAGCCCTCCCACCTCTGCGAGCTCTCCCGCCTCCGCGGGCGGCCTCCCGGCGGCGGCGGGCGCCGGCCGGGACCGCTACCGGGCCACCGTCGCCGCGGTCGGCTGCGCCGGCGTGATGCTGCCGTTCTCGGTGACCGGCGCCGCCGTCGCGCTGCCCGACATGGCCGCCCGCCTCGACGCCTCGACCGACGCCGCCCAGTGGATGCTGAACGCCTTCAACATCACCTTCGCCGCGCTGCCGCTGGCCGCGGGCGCCCTCGCCGACCGGCTCGGCCGGCGCCGGGTGCTGCTGGCGGGGATCGCGCTGGTCGGCGCGCTGTCCCTGGTGGTGGCGCTCGCGCCGTCGATGGCGGTGGTGGACGCGGCCCGCGCGGTGCAGGGCTGCGGGGCGGCGGCCGTCCTGGCGGCGGGCGCGGCGGTGCTGGCCCACTCGACGTCCGGGCGGCGGCGCCGGGTGGCCTTCGGCGTGCTCGGCACGTCCTTCGGCACGGGCCTGGCGGTGGGGCCCCCGGCGGCCGGCGCGCTGGTGCAGGAGGGCGGCTGGCGGGCGGTGTTCCTGCTGGTCGCGGCGCTGGCCGTGCCCGCGTACCTGTGCGCCGTCCGGGCGCCGGAGTCCCGGGCGCCGGGCCGCGCGCCGATCGACCTGGGCGGGCTGGGCTGCTTCACCGCGGGTCTCGCCGCGCTGTCGTTCGCCCTGGTCCGGGCCGGCGGCGCCGGCTGGACGGCGCCGGGCACCCTGCTGCCGCTGGCCGGCGCGGCCCTGCTGGTGGCGGCCTTCGCGGTGGTGGAGCTGCGCCGGGGCCCGCGGGCGATGTTCGACGTCCGGCTGTTCCGGCGGCCCGAGTTCCTCGCGGTCGTGTGCCAGCCGTTCACCGTGACCCTCGGCTTCGTGGTGCTGCTGGTCTACCTGCCCGCCTACCTCCAGGGGGTGGGCGGGCGTTCCGTGCTGACCAGTGGTCTGCTCCTGCTGCCGCTGACGGTGCCCGTCCTGCTGCTGCCGCTGCCGGCCGGGCGCCTGGCCGCGGCGTTCTCCGTCCGTACGGTGCTGACCGGTGCCTCGGCGCTGATCGCGCTGGGCGCCCTGCTGCTGGTCACGGTGCGCGGCGGCGCGGGGTGGGCGGCGCTGACGGTACCGCTGCTGCCGTTCGGGGCCGGGGTGGGGCTGGCGTTCGGGGTGATGGACGACGCGGCGGTGGGCACGGTGCCGGTCGAACGCGCCGGGGCCGCGGCCGGCGTCTTCAACACGATGCGGATCACCGGCGAGTCGGTCGCGGTCTCGGGCGCGGCCGCGCTGCTCACCACGCTGACCGCCGCTCACCTGCCCGGCCTGCCGGGCGGCGAGGCGGCCCGGCTCGCCGCGCGGGCCGTCCAGGGGCAGGTGGACCCGGCCCGGCGGGAGGCGCTGGCGGCCGGGTTCACCGGGGCCCTGCACGTGCTGGGGGTCGTCCTGGCGGTGCTGTCCGCGGCGGGGGCGGTGCTCACCCACCGGGCGCTGCGGGAGCGGGGCGGGCGGGAGTCGAAGGCGCGCCGGGGGTGAGCCGGGGGTGCGCCGGGGCGGTGCGCCGGACGGGCCAATGCCCCGTTGACGGCCGTGCCGCGCCCCTCTACAACGGAGCACAGGCCCCCGTCCGCCGCGGGACACCGTCCACCGGGGCGTTCCCGACAGGCCCCGAGAGTTTCCCGACAGGTCCCGAGAGTTCCTGAGTTCCTGAGTTCCTGAGTTCCTGAGTTCCTGAGTTCCTGAGAGCTCGTGAGGAGCAATGCCATGGCTCCAGACGACAGCCGATGCCCGGTGCTGGACATGACCGCCCGGCGCGTCCACCAGCAGAACGCGGAGCTGCGCGCCGCCGGGCCCGCCGTACGGGTCGAACTCCCCGGCGGCATCATCGCCTGGTCCGTGACCCGCAGCTCGGTGATCCGCGCCCTGACCGGCGATCCCCGGATCTCTCGCGACCCGCGCAGGCACTGGCCCGGCCTGGCCTCGGTGCCCGAGGGGTGGCCGATGGGGCCAATCGCGTTCCAGCAGAACTTCTTCAACCTCTACGGCCGCGAACACCGCTCGGCACGACGGCAGATGGCGCCCTCCTTCTCGCCCCGCCGGGTGTCCGGGCTGCGGCCCGGGATCGAGGCGACGACCGCCGCCCTCGTCGGCGCGTTCCGCGACCTGGGCCCCGGCGAGGCCGTGGACGTCCGCCGGGCGCTGTCGCTCCCGCTGACCATGACGGTGATCTGCGACCTCTTCGGCGTGCCCGCCGACATGCGGCCGCGGATCGGCACGTCGATGGACACCCTGCTGACGACGACGGCCACGACGGAGCAGATGACCGCCTCCCGGGCGGCGATCAACGTGGTGCTGACCGACCTGCTGGAACTCAAACGGCGCTCCCCCGGGCCCGACCTCGCCACCGACGTGGCCGCCGTCGCCACCGGCGGCGGGACGGGCCGCAGCGAGGAGGAGTCCCGCGACATCCTCTTCCTGATGCTGGGCGCCGGGTACGAGACCGCGGTCAACCTCATCACCAGCGCCGTCCAGGCGCTCCTCACCCACCCCGGCCACCTGGCCCGGGTCCGCGAGGGCGGCCTCGGCTGGGGGGACGTCATCGAGGAGACCCTGCGCCACGAGAGCCCGGTGATGCACATCCCGCTGCGCTACCCGCTGGAGGACATCGACCTCGGCGAGGGCGTGGTCGTCCGGCGGGGCGAGCCGATCCTGCTCGGCTTCGGCGCGGCCGGCCGGGACCCGGAGGTCCATCCGCAGCGGCCGGACGACTTCGACCCGACGCGCCCCGACAAGGAGCACCTGTCCTTCGGCCACGGCCCGCACTTCTGCCTGGGCGCGCCGCTGGCCCGCCTGGAGGCCGAAGTGGCCCTGGACGGGCTCTTCGGCGCCTACCCGGGCGCCGTCCTGGACCCGTCCAGGGCGGCGCCGGCCCGGATGGAGTCCGTCATCATCAACGGCCCGTCCGAGCTCTGGATCGTCCCCACGCCCGCCCCGGCCGCCTGACCTCTGCCCGCGAACGCCCGTTGTGCGAAAGGTCGTTGCGGTACGGGCCGGCCCGGGAACCGTCCGAGGACTACGGGGTCACGGGGTCACGGGTTCACGGGTTCACGGGGCCGAAGATCGTGGTCGGCCTCGTCCGCTGCGGGGTCTCCAGGCTCTGCAGGCAGAGGGTGTACTCGGTGCTGCTCCGCTTGTAGGTGAAGTAGCCGTCGGCGGTGGGGAACTTCCTGCACGCGGCCTCGCCGTCGTTGGTGTCCTCCTCGCGGCCCACGACGCGGGCCTGGGCCGTGGGGTCGGAGCAGGGCACCACTTCGACGTCGGGGTTCTTGTCGACGAGGCCGGGCAGGGCGGTGGCGATCGGGTTGTTGTTGTGGATGCAGTCGCCGGCCTTGGCGAAGTCGGGGTCGCGCTTCGCGACGAGGTAGATCACCGTGATCAGGAGCGCGGGGATGAGCACGCCGATGATCGTGGGCCGCAGGTACACCGGCTTGCCGGGGTCCATCGGCGGGCGGGGCGCGCCGGGCAGCGGCTCCGCCAGCTTGTCGACCTTCAGGCGCTGCGGGATGTTGATCAGCATGATGATCGGGTTGACGATCATCGAGGGGATGCCCCACCAGCCCTGCCAGAGGCTGTCGGAGGTCATCTCGCGGTGGGTGGCGATGCCGCAGCTGCGGCAGAACGGCCCCCGGGTCTTCAGGTACTTCAGGATGATGATGAGGCCCAGGTGCCCGCGGAAGGTCGCGTCCACGGCCGGGACGGATCCGCAGTGCCGGCAGCTGAGCTGCCCCTCGCCGTAGCCGGGCAGGCCCGGGCCGGGTGCCGGGTCGTCGGAGGCGGGCTCGGTGGGCGCAGCGCTCTCGGGCAGCTCGGCAGACTGAGTGGAAATGGTGAAATCCCCCGTGACGATCACGAATATGTGCGTCGGGAAACCTACCGCCGCCGGGGAGCGGGGAGGAGCGATTTGATCCCCGGGCGGACGGAAGGTCGCCGAACCGTGATCACAAACCGGCCGATCGATGCCGAAACTCCCCGGTCGGGCGTCCGGCGGGCGTCCGGCCGGCCCCTGTCGGTGGCCCCGCGTACGGTCGCCCCATGGATGACCAGCAGGAATCGCACGGGGCGGGAGACGACGTGCGGCGGGCGTGGGGCCGGGTGACGGGGTGGCTGGAGCGGCACGACCCGGCGGTGTTCGCCGCCCTCGGCGGTCCGGGGAGCGGGGAGGGCGTCGACCGGGCCGAACGGCGCATGGGCCTGACGCTGCCGCAGGAGCTGCGGCAGTGGCTGCTGATGAACGGCATCGACGCCGGCACGCGGCCCGACATGCCCTCGTGCCTGGTGACGCGGGCCTGCGCCGTGCCCCTGCCCAACGGCCATCTCCTGCTGGGCCTGACGGACATCCAGCGGGTCTGTCTCAGCCGGACGGGGCCTGGAGGAGGCGGAGCCGTCCGAGGACCCCGACTGCCCGTTCTGGCGCCGCACCTGGGTGCCGGTCGCCGCGGAGCGCGACGGCTTCTACGGGACGTTCCTGGACACCGCCACCGGAACCCTCGGCACGTGGACGGAGGCGTCCTGCCCCGAGGAGGGCGCGTACGCCTCGCTGTCCGCGCTCTTCCATCACGCGGCGGACTGCCTGGAGAGAGCCCCCACGGGAGACTGGACCGGCCCCGGCAGGCCCGCCGCCTCCCGCGAGCCCGACCCCCGGCCGCAGGACGAACCGGTCCGCGTCTGGGCCCGCGCCCACGGCTTCCTCGTCAACGACCGCGGACGCGTCCCCGCGACCGTCCGCGAGGCCTACGAGGTGTCCCGGCGGTGAGCGGCCCCGCCGCCTCCCTCGAAGCGGCGGGGCGGTGCAGCCGTCGGCCGTGGCACCCGGTGGTGTGCGGCGCAGGAAAAAGAGTGGATCGGCGACCCTCGGTGGTGCCCGAAACGGCCTCGTGCGCGGCCTCGGCGGCGCCTCGGCCGCACCGCGGTGGCCGTCCGGGACCCTGGGGGCGGACGCCTGCCGGCAGGCGCTCACGAGGCCGTCCACGCCCTCATCAAATGGGCTCTGACCTGGTGTTATTCGAAAATTCGCCTAGGCTGTGGAGTTCTGCCGGGCCACCTTCGGAGGGGACACCGTGTGCCAGGAATCCAGCAGTTACGACGCCGCCCGCATCCAGGTGCTGGAGGCGCGGGAAGCCATTCGCAGGCGGCCCGGGATGTACATCGGCTCGACCGGTGAACGCGGCCTGCACCAGATGGTGTTCGAGGTCGCCGACCGGGCGGTGAAGGAGGTCCTTGCGGGCCGCGCCGGCCGCGTCGAGATCACGCTCAGGTCCGACGGTGGCGTGTGCGTCGCCGACGACGGCCCGGGCGTTCCCGTCCACGACGAGGGGGGTGCCGGCGAGCCCGGCCTCGAAGCCCTGCTGACCCGCCTGCACGCCGGAGCGCGGGTCGGCGGCCGCCGCCACGACGTGATGCTCGGCTACAACGGCATCGGGCCCACCGTCACCAACGCCCTGTCGAGCCGGCTGACGGCCGAGGTGCGGCGCGAGGGGGTCCGCTGGGAGCAGGAGTACGAGCGCGGTGTCGCGCTCGCCCCGCCCATCGAGGCGGGCCCGGCGACCGGCAGCGGGACCGTCGTCACCTTCTGGCCGGACACCGGGATCTTCGGGGCGGCCGAGTGCTCGTTCGACGAACTGGCGGACTGCTTCAGGGAACTGGCCCTGCTGAACCGGGCCCTGGACATCTCGCTGACCGACCGGCGCGGCCCGGGCGAGCCACGGTCGCTCCGGTTCCGGTTTCCCGGCGGGGCACGGGACTTCGTCGCCTTCCTCGACGGCCGGGATGCGGCACCCGCTTCCACGGACATCATCGGCTTCGAGGGCGAGGACCCGCGGATGGCGGGGACGGTGGAAGCGGCCTGGCGGTGGCGCGGTCGCGGCGAGGCGAGGATCCGGAGTTTCGCCAACGGCTGGCCCACGCCGCGCGGTGGCACGCACGAGGCGGGCTTCCGGGACGGGGTGGCGGCCGCGCTCGACGCGTATGCGCGCAAGGGGCTCCTGTCGGCCGCGCCGGACCCCGTCCTGACCGCCGAGCAGGTCTGCGCGGGCCTGACGGCGGTCGTGTCGGTGAAGCTCGACGCTCCCGAGTTCCACGGCTCCACCTGGGACGTGCTCGGCGACGACACCGTGCGCGTCTGCGTCGCGCGGGCCGTCCGGGACCACCTGGGCACCTGGCTGGAGCAGCACCCGGAGCAGGCCGCGGCCGTCGTGGGCCGCCTCGTCCACGGCACCTGAGCCACCCGGCCCCGCCGCCTCCCTCGAAGCGGCGGGGCCGGGGTGTTCGGCGCGGTGCGGGTGTCAGGCGGGGCGGATGCCCGGATTGCCGGCCTCGGTGGTGAAGGAGGCGGCGGTGGACAGGGTGCCGCCGGGGCGGGTGATGTGGGAGACCACCCGGTAGTCGGCGCGGGCGCGGTGGCGGTCCAGGGTGAGGACGGTGTAGCCGCGGCGCCCGTCGTAGAACTTCATGTGCGGGTTGGCCGACATGAGGTTGTTCCAGTTGGAGGGCTTCTCCTCGCCGTCGCCGTCGCTGCTCATCGAGGTGCCGACGAACTCCACGCCCACGGTGCGGGAGTCGGGGTCGTCGAAGTTGCGCTTGACGTCCAGGGCGTAGGCCACGTGCACGTCGCCGGTGAGCAGCACGAGGTTCTTGACGCCGGAGCGGTCGACGGCCTGCAGGAAGCGCTCGCGGGCGGCCGGGTAGCCGTCCCAGGCGTCCATGGAGAGCTTGGAGCGCTCGGCGGTGGTGTTCTTGCGGCGGGAGAAGACGACCTGCTGGGGCACGACGTTCCAGGTGGCCCTGGAGCGGCGCAGGCCCTCGGCGAACCAGCGTTCCTGGGTGGCGCCCATCAGGGTGCGCCCGGCGGAGTCGGACTCCGGGGTGGGGTACTGCCAGCCGTCGCCGTTGGCCTGGTCGTCGCGGTACTGGCGGGTGTCGAGGATGTCGAACTGGGCGAGCTGGCCGTAGTGGACGCGCCGGTAGAGGGTCAGCTCGGTGTTGTGCGGCTGGGGCATGCGCAGCGGCTGGTTCTCCCAGTAGGCGCGGTAGGCGGCGGCGCGGCGGGCGACGAAGGGGGCCGGGTCCTGGTTCTTCTCCGGGATGCCGGCGGCGTAGTTGTTCTCCACCTCGTGGTCGTCCCAGGTGACGTACCAGGGGTGGGCGGCGTGCGCGGCCTGGAGGTCGGGGTCGTTCTTGTAGAGGGAGTAGCGCAGCCGGTAGTCCTCCAGGGTGGTGGTCTCGTGGTTGAAGTGGGCCGCGAGGGTGCGGTCGGTGTACTTGCGGTCGCCGCCGACGGCGTCGATGCCGTATTCGTAGATGTAGTCGCCGACGTGGAAGACGGCGTCCAGGTCCTCGTTGGCGAGGTGGCGGTAGGCGGTGAAGTAGCCGTCCTCGTAGGCCTGGCAGGAGACGAAGGCGATGCGGGCGCTGTCGAGCTTGCGGCCGCGCGGCGGGGCGGTGCGGGTGCGGCCGACGGGGCTGGACCAGGGGCCGACGGTGAAGCGGTACCAGTACTCGCGTCCGGCGTCGAGGTCGTCGACGTCGATGTGGAGGGCGTAGTTGAACTCGGCGTGGGCGCGGGCGGTGCCGCGGCGTTCGACGCGGCGGAACTTCTCGTCGCGGGCGATCTCCCAGCCGACCTTGACCGAGCCGGTGGGCGGCAGGCCGGCGCCGGGCTCCAGGGGGCGCGGGGCCAGGCGGGTCCACAGCACGACGGCCTCGGGGGTGGCGTCGCCGGAGGCCACGCCGAGGGTGAAGGGGTTGTCGCCGATGGCGCGCGGGGCGATCTCGTTGTCGGCGGCGTGCGCGGAGGGCAGGTTGACGCCGAAGGCGAGCGCGGCGGCGGCCGAGGTGACGGTCAGGAAGCGGCGCCGGTCCAGGCGGGCGGCGGCCTCGCGCAGCATCCGGTCGGGCGTGGGGCGGTCGGCGGGGCGGGTCATCGGCGTGGTGGCCTTTCGCAGCTCGGAGGTGTGCGAAGGGAATTGGAGTGGACCGCCCCGTACGGCGGGGGTCGGGATCACGGCAGCTGAGTGAGCATCCGGTGGGAGAGCGGTGAAGGTCCGGCACTTCGTCCCGAACCGGGCGGAGGGCCGTATTCCGGTCGCGTTCGCCGTGTCCCGACCGGCACTGCCCGGCCCTGCCGCGCATCCCGCGGGCCCCGGCGCCCGCCCGTGCGCCCGGTGGGTGCGGCCCGCGCAATGGGCGGGTCAAGGGCGCGCGGGCCAGGGACGGCGCGTCAGACGACTTCCAGGTTGGCCATCATCCCCATGTCCTCGTGCTCGGCGTTGTGGCAGTGGAAGAGGTAGCGGCCGCGGTAGCCGTCGAAGCGGGTGATGATCTCCGCGGACTCCCCCGGGCGCAGCGAGACGGTGTCCTTGAGGCCGGCGTCGTGGGGCAGCGGGGGTTTGCCGCCGCGGGTGAGGATGCGGAAGCCCACCAGGTGGAGGTGGACGGGGTGGTGGACGTCGGCGATCAGGCGCCAGATCTCGGTGTCGCCGAGGGGGACGGTGACGTCGGTGCGGGCGGGGTCGAAGGGGCGGCCGCCGATCAGCCAGCCGTGGCCGCCGTTCATGCGGCCGGCGCGGAAGGCGAAGTCGCGGGTGCGCACGGCGTCCTGGCGGTTCCAGTCGGGCAGGTCGGTCGACAGGACGGGTGGGATGCGGCTGTCGTCGGCGGCGGGGCGGCGGGTGATGCGGAAGGCCATGATGTCGCGGGTGCGGCCGGTGCCGAGGCGGTTGACGAGGCGGACCAGGGAGCCGACGGGGGCGGCGGCGAAGTCGACGACGAGGTCGTGGCGTTCGGCGGGGGCGAGGGGCAGGGAGCGGTGGGTGACGGGGGTGGCGAGCAGGCCCTGGTCGGCGCCGACCTGGACGAGGTCGAGGCGGCGGCCGTCCTCGGTGCGGGCCTCGATCTCGTAGTGGCGGGCGTTGGAGGCGTTGAGCAGGCGCAGGCGGTGGCGGGCGGCGTCGGTCTCGTGGACGGGCCAGGGGGCGCCGTTGACGAGGACGACGTCGCCGAGGACGCCGGCGAGGTGGGGTTCGGTGACGCCGGGGCGCTCGCGCAGGGTGGGGTCGAGGGAGGGGTAGGTCAGGGCGCCGTCGGCGGCGAAGGCGCGGTCGGTGATCATCAGGGGGATCTCGCGGGGGCCGGCGGGCAGGCCGAGGGCGTCCTCGGCGTCGTCGCGCACGATGTGCAGGCCCGCGAGGCCGCGCCACAGGGCGGGGGCGGTGAAGTCCATGCGGTGGTCGTGGTACCAGAGCAGGGTGGGGCGCTGGTCGTTGGGGAAGGTGTAGTCGCGTGTGCGGCGGCTGGTGACGGCGCGGGGGTCGGTCATGGCGCCGCCCGTGCCGGGCATGCCGTGCGCGTCCTGCATGCCGGGCATGACGTGGGGGGTCTCGGGCCAGCCGGCGGGCAGGACGAGGTCGGTGGGGTAGCCGTCGGAGTCGGCGGGGGTGTGCCCGCCGTGGAGGTGGACGACGGTGGGTACCGGCAGTTCGTTGCGGTGGGTGACGGTGACGGGCCGGCCGCGGCGGGCCTCGACGGTGGGGCCGGGGAAGGTGCCGCCGTACGTCCACAGCCGGGTGGTGAGGCCGGGCAGGATCTCGGCGTCGGTCTCGCGCTGGACGATCTCGTAGCGGTCGGCTCCGCCGTCGGTGGACAGGGGCCTGGCGACGGCGGGCAGCGGCAGCGGCACCCGGTAGGGGGGTGGCAGGGCGGCGGTGCTGCGCAGCTGGGCGCCGGTGGTGGCGGGGCGGCGGGCGAGGGTGGCGGCGGTGGCGAGGCCGGTGGTGGTGAGCAGGCCGAACGCGCCGCCGATGCCGAGGATCTGACGGCGGGTCAGGCCGAGCGGGCGGCCGGGGCGGGGTTCAGTCACGGTCGTCCTCCCGGCGGGCGGGGCGGCGGGCGGCGAGGCGCGCGGGCAGCGGGGTGCGCCACAGGGCGATGGTGAGGACGACGGTGGCGGCGATGGTGGCCACGCCCAGGGGCAGGTGCAGCCACAGGGCGCCGTCGCGTCCGGCGAAGTACTGGACGGTCTCGGCCGCGACGACGGCGAGGGTGGCGGCCGCCGGCCAGCCGCGGCGCAGCCGGATCCACACCACGAGGGCGGCGATCAGCTGGAGGTAGCCGAGGGAGGTGACGACGTTGGCGCCGGTGGCGTGCCAGGTGAGGGCGTCGTAGTCGCCGCTGAGGTAGACGCCGGCGAAGACGGGCTGGCCGAAGACGGCGGCGGTGTGGGCGGCGGCCAGGGCGCGCAGGGTCCGTCCGGCGGGCCCGGTCCGCTCCCCCGCGGCGGACCGGGCCTTCGGCTCCGGTGGGGTCCTGTCGGCGGCGATGGCCATGGGCGTCCTTCCTCGAACCGTTGCCGGGCCGCGCTGTGTGCCGGTGCGCGGCCCCGCCCATGACGCTATGACCGTCCGGTTATCCTGTCTAAGATCAATATTGCTATGGCGTTATGACGGCTCGGGCATGGGGGCGCCGGTGGACCTGAACACGCTCGCGCAGTTCCTGGCGGTGGCGCGGCTGGAGCACCTGAGCCGGGCCGCCGAGGAACTGCGCGTCGCCCAGCCGTCGTTGAGCCGCTCCATCGCCCGGCTGGAGGCCGAGCTGGGCACCCCGCTGTTCGAGCGGGGCGGGCGGCTGCGGCTGAACGCGGCCGGGCACCTGTTCCGCGGCTACGCGGAGCGTTCGCTCGGCGAACTGGAGGCGGGCCGACGGGCGGTGGCGGAGGCCGCCGGACAGGGACTGGGCACGGTACGCCTGGCCTCGGAGACGTTCCTGGCCTTCAGCGGGCCGCTGGCGGCGTTCAAGCGCGGCCACCCGGGGGTGGAGATCGAGCTGCACCAGCTGCCCGCGCAGGAGGCGGCGCGGCGACTGCGGGCCCAGGACGTCGACCTCGCCGTCTTCTCCCAGCCCGTCGCCGCCGAGGGCCTGGAGTCGGTGCCGCTGCTGGACGAGGAGGTGGGGCTGGCCGTCCCGGTGGGCGACCCGCTGGCCGGCCGCACCTCGGTGGGCGTCGAGGAGCTCGCCGAGCGCCCGTTCATCGCCGCCCGCCCCGGCCACTGGCAACGCCGCCTGCTGGACCGGCTGTTCGCCGCCCGCGGGCTGGTGCCGCGGATCGTCTGCGAGAGCGACGAGGCCGGCGCCATCGCCGAACTGATCAGCGCGGGCCTGGGCATCGGCCTGGTGCCCGCCGTCGCCCGGCGCACCGCCACCCGCCTGCCACTGGTGTGGGTCGGCGTCGACAGCCCCGACTGCCGGCGCTCCCTGACCCTGTTCTGGGACGCGCGGGCCCGCCTGCCCGCCGGCGCCCGGCTGCTGCGCGAGGCGATCACGGGCTGGGACTGGGCGGGCGGCGGGCGGACAACGGGCGACGGGCAGGCAGCGGGCGGCGGGCAGGCGGACGGCGGCGGGCAGGCTGCCGGCGGCTTCTGACGGCCGCCCCCCCGGTTCGGCGCCGCTACAGCTTCGCGGCCGAGAAGGTGTCGCACTGGGCGAAGTCGCCGCCACGGTAGCCGGTGGTGAACCAGGCCTTGCGCTGCTCGGCGGAACCGTGCGTCCAGGCCTCCGGGTTGATCCGCCCGGTGGCCTGCTGCTGGATCCGGTCGTCGCCGACCGCCGCCGCCGCGTCCAGGCCCTGGGCGATGTCCTGGTCGGTGAGCGAGGCGATCAGCGGACGGCCGGTGGAGGGCTGCGGGGTGGTCGTCGCGTGGTGCGCCCACACCCCGGCGTAGCAGTCGGCCTGCAGCTCCAGGCGCACCGAGCCGCTGGAGGCGCCCTGGCGGTCGTTGCCGACCTTCTGCATGGCGCCGGTGAGGTTCTGGATGTGGTGGCCGTACTCGTGGGCGACGACGTAGGACTCGGCGAACGGGCCGCCCTTGGCGCCGAAGCGGGCGGACAGCTCGTTGAAGAAGCCCAGGTCGACGTAGGCCTTCTTGTCGCCGGGGCAGTAGAACGGGCCCACCGCCGAGGTCGCCGCCCCGCAGGCGGTGGAGACCTGACCGGTGAACAGCACCGTCTCGGCGTTCTTGTACGGGACCTTGGCGGCGCGCGGCAGCTCGGTGCGCCAGAACTCCTGGAGGCTGTTGGTGACCGCCACGATCCGGCAGTCCTGGCGCTTGTTGGCGTCCGCCCCGGTCTTGCAGGCCTGCTGCGCCTCGCCGGCGGTGCGCACGCCGGAGGAGCTGGAGGAGGAGCCGGAGCCGGAGGACAGGCCCAGCAGCTGCGGGTCGACCCCGAGGACGACGGCGAACAGCACCGCGATCAGGCCCACGGCCCCGCCCCCGATGGCGATCTTCCCGCCCGGGATGCCGCGCCGGTCGTCCACCTGCGAGGTGTCGAGGTCGCCCTGGTCGTCGAACTGCATGTGCCCCTGCCTGCCCGTTTCTGTCGCGTTCCGCCCTACTGGTGACGGTCTGTACCGTCGACGGCCCGGCCCAGCCTACGGGCCCCGCCCCGGATCGCGCCGCAGCGGGTCCCGGCTGCCCCGCCCCGGCGACCCGGGCGCGGTCAGGCGGGCGCGGTCAAACGGGCGCCGGGGCGCCGACGACGCGCAGCAGCTCCAGGCGGGAGGCCGACTCGCCGCCCGGCGCGGCGGTGTGCACCAGCAGCAGCTGGTCCTCGCCGCCGGCGGCCAGCACCTCGCACTCCAGCTCCAGCGGCCCCACCACCGGGTGCAGCACCCGCTTGCGGCCGCTGCGCCGCCGGGCGACCTCGTGGCGCTCCCAGCAGGAGGCGAACTCCTCGCCGCTGGCGAGGAGTTGCTCCAGCAGTTCGGCGGCCCGCCGGTCCCCGGGGCGGGCGGTGCGGGCGGCGCGCAGGGAGGCGACATGGGCGCGGGCGAGGTCCTCGTGGTCCTCGGGCGGGAACAGCGCCCGCACGCCCGGTTCGGTGAACCAGCGCAGCAGCAGGTTGCGCCGCTCGGGCGCCAGGGCGGTGACGTCGCCGAAGACGGCGGTGGCCATCGGGTTCTGCGCGAGAACGTCGCCGAGGTCGGAGACGACCTGGGCGGGCGTGTCGTGCAGCCGGTCCAGGATCAGCAGCAGCCCCGGCCGCACGTGCCCGAGCGGGCCGTGCCGGCGCGGCGGCTCGTGCCCGGCGAGGCGGAACAGGTGGTCGCGCTCGTCCTCGCTCAGCCGCAGCGCCCGCGCCAGCGCCGCGAGCAGCTGCGGCGAGGGCTGCGGGCCGCGCCGCTGCTCCAGGCGCGCGTAGTAGTCCACCGACAGCCCCGCCACCTGCGCCACCTCCTCGCGGCGCAGCCCCGGTGTGCGCCGCCGGACCCCGGGCGGCAGCCCCAGGTCGGCGGGGGCGAGCCGGGCCCGGGTGCGGGTGAGGAAGTCGGCCAGTGCCGCTCGGTCGATCATGCCCCCAGCATGGCCCGCCGGAGCCCGCCGCCACCAGGGACCGGCGGTCCCCGGCTCGCGGACGCGGCCCCCCGGTGCCGCGCCCGTCCGGCCCGCGCCGGCCCGCACGGGCGGGGACGCCGTCACCCGTCGGCGTGCGGTGGGTGTCCGCGGCGCCGGGCCCGGAACAGGACGTGGCCGCTGTCGCCCTCGGGCACGAACTCCTCGTGGACCACGTCGAAGCCGGCGCTCACGAGCCACTCGCGGCTGGTGGCGGCGTCGGCGTGGCTCCACCACATCGCGGCCCCGCCGCCGAGCCAGTTCTCGTCGGTCCCGGTCCAGGCCCGGTGCCCGGTGGTGCTCAGGAACCAGCCTCCCGGCCGCAACCAGTGGGCGATCCGCTCCAGCAGGGCCGGCTGTTCCTCCACCGGCACATGGATCAGGGCATACAGGCAGACGACGGCGTCGAAGCGGCCGCGGGGAAACTCCACGGTCGTGGCATCGGCGCGGATGAAGTCGGCGCCCGGCACGAGCTGCCGGGCCCTGCGGACCTGGACCTCGCTGATGTCGACCCCCGTCACCCGGTGACCCGCCGCGACCAGGGACCGGACCACGGGAACCCCGGTGCCGCACCCGATGTCCAGGACGGTCGCGGCCCCGGGGAGCCGGCCGAGCAGATCCTCGATCCACGGCCCGTACTTCGTCCCGCTGCCGAACGCCCGCTCGTAGTGCTCCGACAGCACGTCGTACCCGCGCCGGACCACTTCCTTCGGATCCTCGTCGTCCACGCGTGCACGCTACGGCGCGCCCGCCGGGAGCGCGACCGCTTTTCACCCGGCCCCGGCCGGGCCTGCGCCCGGGGCCGTGCGAGCGCCCGGGCCCCCAGCCAGGGATCGGCGGTCCCTGGATCGGGAGGTCTCTGCCGCACCGCTCGGGGCGCGGGCAGGGTGGTGGGTGTCGAAGGTGATCAACTCTCCTGGAGGAGGCGGACGATGGCGACGATCCTGGTGACGGGCGCGACGGGTTCGGTGGGCAGCAGGCTGGTGCCGCGGCTGGTGCGGTGGGCGGAGGCGGACGGGTCCTCGGTGCGGGTGCTGGTGCGGGACGCCGCGAAGGCGCGGGACCTGGACGGGGTGGAGGTGGTGGTCGGCGACCTGTGCGAGGAGGCGGACCGGGCGCGGGCGCTGGAGGGCGCCGAGGTGGTGCTGAACGTGGCGGCGGCGCTGCGCGGGGTGCCGGACGAGGCGGCGTGGGCGGTCAACCGGGACGCGGCCGTCGCCCTGGGGCGGGAGGCGGCGAAGGCCGGGGTGCGGCGGTTCGTCCACACCAGTACGAACCTGGTGTACGGGCGGGGGCTGGGGCGCCCCGCCGTGGAGGGCGACCGGCTCGCACCGGATCCGGCATGGGGGGTGTACGCGGCGTCCAAGGCGCAGGCCGAGGCGGGGCTGCGCGCGCTGGGGGACGAACTTCCGCTGGTGGTGGCCCGGTTGGCGTTCGTGTACGGGCAGGGCGATCCGCATCTGGCGCAGTCGCTGCACTGGGCGGCGAACTGGCCCGCGCACCAGCGCCTGGCGGTGGTGCACCACGCGGACGTGGCGCGGGCGCTGTGGCGCGCGGTGGTGACGCCCGGCATCGAGGGGCGCACGTACAACGTCGGCGACGACGCGCCGCTGACGGCCTGGGACCTGTACGCGCTCAACGGTCGGACGCACCCGGGCAGTTCACCGGCCGAGCCGGACGAGCCGGACAAGCCGGCCGACCCGTTCGACCCGTTCGACCCGTGGGAGGGACAGGTGTCCACGGCGGCGGCGCGCCGGGAGCTGGGCTGGCGTCCGCTGTACCCGTCGGCGTGGGCGGCGGCCGACGCCGGGGCGCTGTAGCGGACGCCGCCCGGCCCTCCCGGTACGGGGAGGGCCGGGCGACGCCGCACAGCCGGCCGGCGGCGCACAGCCGGCCCGCGCCGCTCGGCCGGTCAGTGCCGCTCAGCCGGCCGGCGTGGGCGCGGGGGCGTAGCCGGCCGGGCGGGTGGTGAAGGTGCCGCGGCCCTGGGTGCGGCCGCGCAGGCGGCCCGCGTAGCCGAAGAGTTCGGCCAGCGGCACCAGTGCGCCGACCCGGGCGGTGGCGCCGTGGCCGGGTTCGGTGGAGCGGACGTGGCCGCGGCGGGCGGCGAGGTCGCCCAGGACGGTCCCGAGGGCGTCCTCGGGCACGGTGACGCTCACTTCGGCCAGCGGTTCCAGCAGGTGCATCCGCGAGGCGCGCAGGGCCTCGCGCAGGCCGAGGCGGGCGGCGGTGCGGAAGGCGAGCTCGGAGGAGTCCTTGGGGTGGGTGGCCCCGTCGGTGAGGGTGACGGCGACGCCGGTGACCGGGTGCCCGCCGAGCGGGCCCTCGGCCAGGGCGTCGCGGCAGCCGGCCTCGACGGCCTGCACGTACTCGCGCGGCACCCGTCCGCCGGTGACGGTGGAGGTGAACGCGAACTCCCCCTCGGTGCCCGCCGGCAGGGGGTGGACGTCGAGGACGAGGTGGGCGAACTGCCCGGCGCCGCCGTCCTGTTTGGCGTGCCGGTAGGTGAAGCCGGTGACGCCCTCGGCGAGGGCCTCGCGCAGCGCGACGCGCGGGCGCCCGACGACCGCCTCCACGCCGGCCTCGCGCCGGACCTTCTCCACCGCGACCTCCAGGTGCAGTTCGCCCAGGCCGGACAGGGTGCGCTGGCCGGTCTCGGGGTCGGTGGCCACGCGCAGCGAGGGGTCCTCCTCGGCCAGGCGGGCGAGGGCGGCGGCGAGCTTGTCGGTGTCGGCGGCGCGGCGGGCCTCGACGGCGACGGTGACGACCGGTTCGGCGCTCACGGGGGCCTCCAGGACGATGGGGTGGTCGGCGTCGCACAGGGTGGCGCCGACGCGGGTGTGCTTGGGGCCGACGACGGCGACGATGTCGCCGGCGCGGGCGCTGTCGGTCTCGGTGTGGCGGTCGGCCAGGACGGTGAGGATGCGGGCGACGCGCTCGCGGCGGCCGGTGGCGGTGTCGAGCACGGTGGCTCCCTTGTGGAGGGTTCCGGCGTACAGGCGCAGGTGGGTCAGGCGCCCGGTCGGGGCGGAGGTGACCTTGAACGCCAGGGCGGTCAGGGGCTGTTCGGGGTCGGGGTCGCGCTGCTGGGCGCGGTCGGCGGAGCGGGTGGGCGGGACGTCGAGCGGGGAGGGCAGGTAGGCGACGGCGGCGTCCAGGAGGGGTTCGATGCCGCGGTTGCGGTAGGCGGAGCCGCACAGCACCACGACCACCTCGCCGGTGCGGGTGAGGTCGCGCAGGGCCGCGGTGAGGGTGTCGGCGCCCAGGGTGGCGCGGGCGCAGAACTCCTCCAGGGCTTCGGGGTGCAGTTCGGCCACCGCCTCCTCCAGGGCGCGGCGGCGCTCGGCCGCCACGGCTTCGAGGCCGGCCGGGACCGGGCCTTCGTGCAGGGTGCCGTCGTCGTCCCAGGTGAGGGCGCGCAGGCCGACCAGGTCGACGACGCCGGTGAACGACTCCTCGGCGCCGATGGGCACGTGGACGGCCAGCGGGCGCGGATGCAGGCGTTCGCGGATGGCGGCGACGGCGGCGTCCAGGTCGGCGCCGGCGCGGTCGAGCTTGTTGACGAAGGCGATGCGCGGCACGCCGTGGCGTTCGGCCTGGCGCCACACCGACTCGCTCTGCGGCTCGACGCCGGCGACCGCGTCGAACACCGCCACCGCGCCGTCGAGCACCCGCAGGGAGCGCTCGACCTCGTCGGCGAAGTCGACGTGGCCGGGGGTGTCGATGAGGTTGATCCGGTGCCCGGCCCAGGCGCAGCTGACGGCGGCGGCGAAGATGGTGATGCCGCGGTCGCGCTCCTGGGGGTCGAAGTCGGTGACGGTGGTGCCGTCGTGGACCTCGCCGCGCTTGTGGGTGGTGCCGGTGAGGTAGAGGATCCGCTCGGTGACAGTGGTCTTGCCGGCGTCGACGTGGGCGAGGATGCCGAGGTTGCGGACGGCGGCGATGCCGGCGGTCGCGGCGGTGGCGGTGGCGGTGCTGCGGGTGGTGGTGTGGGTGCGCATGGCCCGGGTGCCTTTCGAGGCGGTTCTGCTCGTGGGGTGGGCGCGCGATTCCAGCAGTGCCGACGGATCGTCGGATTCATGACCACGGAATGGGACTACGGCCGGACAGGCCGGTGTCAGACGGTGGCGGCACTGCTCCGGTGCCGGCCGCGCAGCGGGCACCGGGAGGCCGGGGACACCAAAATCACCTCGTACCGCGACGCGGGAGAGGGGGCGGCGGCGCTCTGCTTCGGCATGGCCGCCCGCCCCCTCTCTCGTCTCGTTCGTCGTCGCGGTCGTCGTGGTTGTCGCATTGTCGCGGCGGGCCGCGCGTCGGGGCGCGGCCGCGTGGCGAGTGTAGGGAGGGCGGGCCGGCCGGTGCGACGGGTTTTACGGTGCCGGGTCCTACGGCGCCCGGAAGCGCAGGACCGGCTCCGACCAGCCGTCGTCGCGCACCCCGGCGTCCAGAGCGGCGCCGATGGCGCGTTCCTCGTACGCGAAGTGGGAGTCCATGATGGCGGCGAGTCCGTCGAGTTCGCGTCCGATCGCCTCCAGGTCGGCGCCGGTGGCGCCCTGGACGACGGCTTCGGCGGCCCGGTCGGCGAGGTGGCGCACCCGGGTGAGGATGTGGGTGATGAAGCCGTGGTCCTCGACGAGTTTGCCGATGGTCGGCGCCAGGTCGGGGCGTTCGTGCAGGAGTTGGGCGAACAGGCCGGTGTCCTCGCCCTGGTGGTGGTTGGTCAGGGCGGTGCAGAAGGCCAGGCAGTGGGTGAGGAGTCCGCTGTCGTCGCCGTCCGGGCGGCGGGGCCGGCCGAGATTGGTGCGCAGGTCGGCGAGGCGGCGGCGCAAGTCCTGGTGCGCGCGGGAGAGTTGCAGGCTGAGGGCGGCCGTACGGCCGATGGAGGGGGAGGCCACGGGTGGCGGTCCCTTCGGTTCCGCACCTCCATGCCTGACGCAGTCCGTCACCGGCACGCGATGCTCGCGCCATCGGATCACGTGCCCCGGCCGGAGGGCAAGCGGGGCTCCTGCGCCCCGGGTGGTGTCCCGGGGCCGCCGTCACGCTCCGCCGGCGAGGTCGCGCAGGGTCGCCCCGGCCTTCGGGGTCAGGACGAGCGGACCCCTGCCGCTCGTCCACACGGCCCGCACGTCGAGGCTTCGCAGGCGCCAGCCGTCGGGGGTGCGCACCGCCTCGCCGGTGAACGTGCCGCCGACGTCGAAGTGGCCGCCGGGTTCCTCGCCGCGCGCCTGCTGGGTCGAGGCGAGGTGGACGTGCGCCATGACGGCGTTCCAGCGCACCGCGGCCCGGTCCCCGTCCAGGTCGATCATGTGGTTGGCGCCCACGTGCTGGGTGCGCTCGAACTTCCCGAGGGTCGCCTGCTCGGACTCGGCCAGCCCGTCGATGCCCTCGTGGTCCCCCACCGGCGTGGTGATCCGCACGTCGGGGGTGAAGTAGCGCCGCGCCCACGCCTCGTCGAACCGCCCGCCGCCGCGGGGCACCGTGTCGAGGCTGAGCAGGTAGCCGTCGATGAGGCCGGTGATGTCGGCGCGGTCGGTGAGGACCTGGATCCGCTGTTCGAGCGCGGCGAGGTTCGCGGTGGTGGTGATGGTGGTGATGGTGGTCATGGCCCTGGCTCCTCGGGATCGCTGTGCGTGTCGCGTCCGGTCCGGTCGCGCACCCCGGAGACTAGGACCTCAAGTCGACTTGAGATCAAGGTTCCGGTCCGGAGTCCGGCGGGCCCGCCCGGCGGCGGGATCGGCGGCGGGATCGGACTCGTCCGCGGGGCCGGGCTCGGCGGCAGGTTCGGCGGCCGCGCCGGCGCGCGGGCGTCCGAGCAGGATGCCGGCGACCACCAGCGCCAGTCCGGCGCCCTGGCGCACCCCGAAGGGGTCGCCGTCCAGCGCGGTGCCCAGCAGCACGCCGGTGAGCGGGTTGAGCAGTCCGAGCAGGCCCACCGTGCCGGCCGGCAGGTGGCGCAGCCCGGCGAACCAGCAGGTGAAGGCGAGCGCGGTGGCGACCGCGGTGGTGTAGCCGAAGGCGAGCAGGGTGGGCCCGTCCGCCGGCGGGGGCGGGCCCTCGGCGGCGGCGGCGAGCGGCAGCAGCACCAGGCCGCCGGCGGTCAGCTGCCAGGCGGTGGCGGTGAGCGGGTCGGCGCCCTCGCGCCAGCGGGCGGCCAGCACGTAGCCGACGGAGGAGACGAGCATCGCGGCCGCGGAGGCCGCCAGCCCGGCCCAGCCGATCCCCTCCCCCGTTCCGGCCAGCGCGAGGGCGACCCCGGCCAGGCCCACCACCGACCCCGCCAGGTGCGCGCGGCGCGGCCGCTGCCCGGCCAGCGCCCAGGCGGTGAGCAGCAGGGCCAGCGGGGAGGCGGCCATGAGGGTGGCGGCGGCGCTGGTGGGCAGCAGTTGGGAGGCGAGGTAGAGCAGGACGAAGAAGGCGGCGGTGTTGAGCAGGCCGAGCAGGGCGCTGCGCCACCACCAGGCGCCGTGCGGGCGGCGGCGGGCGAGGGCGAGCAGCAGCAGTCCGGCGGGCAGGGCGCGCAGGGCGGCGCCCCACAGGGGGCGGTCGGCGGGCAGGTGGGCGTGGGTGACCCAGTAGTTGGCGCCCCAGGCGACGGGGGCGAGGGCGGTGAGCAGCACCCAGCGTTTGGTGGCTTCCATGGAAGGCAATATAGCTTCCTGGGAAGCTACTGGCGTAGGGTGGTCTCCATGGAGCCCGACCAGCACGAGGACCGGCACGAAGAGCGGTACGAGGAGCGGCACGAGGAGCGGTCCCCGGACCACGTCGCCCAGATCCAGGCCGCGTGGCGGCGCGAGCGCCCCGACCTCGACGTCTCCCCGCTGGCCGTCATCGGGCGCCTGCACCGCCTCGCCGCCCGCCTGACCGCCGAGCTGACCCTCGTCTACCAGCGCTACGGCCTGGGCGAGGGCGAGTTCGACGTGCTCGCCGCGCTGCGCCGCGCCGGCGCCCCGTACGAGCGGGCCCCGGGCGAGCTGGCCGCGCACACGATGGTGACCACCGGCGCGATGACCAAGCGGATCGACCGGCTGGAGCGCGCCGGGCTGGTCACCCGCCGCCCCGCCGCGGACGACCGGCGCGGGCGCGTGGTCGCCCTCACCGACGCCGGCCGGCGCCTGTTCGACGAGGCGTTCACCGCCCACCTGCGCAACGAGCACCGCCTGCTGGCGCACCTGAGCACCGAGGAGGCCGCAGCCCTGCAGGGCCTGCTCACCGCCTGGCAGCACCGCCTGGACGGCACCGGGGACGCGGGTGGAAGCCGCACCGGAGGAAGCCGCGCCGGGGGAAGCCGCACCGGGGGCACCGGGGACGCGGGCCGTACGGAGCGGGGCGGTGACGGCGGCCCGTGAGAAGCTGACGCATGGCCAGCCAGACTCCCCCGCCCGACGCCCCGCCGCCGCACCACCGGCACTCCTCCGCTCCCCCGCCCGGCTGGCGGAACCCGGACGTGCGGGCCGCCCGGCGCCTGGTGGAAATGCTCCAGGAGCTGCGGGTGCTCCAGACCGGCGTGCAGATCGTCTTCGCGTTCCTGCTCAGCATCGCCTTCACCCCGCGCTTCCCCCAACTCACCGAAGCCCAGCAGGACATCTACATCGTCACCCTGCTGCTGTCGGTCGTCTCCTCGGCCGTCCTGGCCACCCCCGTCGCCCTGCACCGCGGCTTGTACCGCCACCCCGGCAAGGCGCGGATCGTCGACGTCTCCGCCCGCATCGCCCAGGTGGGCCTGCTGCTGCTCGCCTGCGCGCTGACCGGCGCCGTGCTGCTGGTCCTCGACGTCGTCCTCGGCACCGTGCTGGCGGTGCCGATCACCTGTGCCATCGCGCTGGTCTTCGCCGTGCTGTGGTTCGTCCTGCCCTGGGCGGTGCGCCGCTCCGCCACCCACCACCGGACCTGACCCGACCCGACCGCCACCGCCGCTACCGCCACCTTCGCCGCTGCCGCCGCCCGCAGCGGGGTTGCACGGGCGGCGGACCACGGACCGGGCCGGGGCCGGCTGCCGGGCGCCGGGGGCCGGGCCGGGAGGCGCCCACCGGGCCGCCTCCCCCACCCCACGGAGCCCACCCGCACCCCGGACCGCTTACCGTGCCGGTATGCATACCGACGAAAGCCCGTGGGACGTCCTGCTGATCGGCGGCGCGTCCGGCATCGGCAAGAGCCGCGCCGCCGCCCGCCTGTCCGCCCGGCACGGCGCGTTCGTGGTCGAGTTCGACGACGTCGTGGCCGCCCTCCAGGCCGCCACCACCCCCGCCGGCCACCCCGGCCTGCACCACTTCGCCAGCGTGCCCGACCCCGACGCGCTGCCCGCCGACCGCGTCCTGGAGCTCCAGATCGCCACCGCCCGCGCCCTGGACGACGCGCTGCTGGGCGTCGTGCGCAACCGGCTCACCGTGGACGTGCCCGCGATCGTGGAGGGCGACTACCTCACCCCGGCCGCCGCCGCCCGCGCCGTTGCCGAGGCCGCCGGGCAGGGCCGGCGCGTGCGCGCGGTCTTCCTGCACGAGGACGACCCGCGGCGCATCGGCGCCAACTACGCCGACCGCGAACCCGGTTCGGGCCCGCAGCCCGAGCGCGCCGCCGTCAGCGCCCGCTACAGCACCTGGCTCGCCGGCCAGGCCCGCGCCCACGCGCTGCCCGTGGTCGACTGCCGCCCGTACGCCACCCTGCCCGAGCGCCTGGCCGCCGCCCTGGCGTGACAGCGGCCGGGACGGCGGGACGGGCGCCCGGCGGGCCGGGGCGGCGGGACGGGCGGCCCGGCGGGCCCGGTCAGCCCGCCTCGATGTCCGAGATCAGCCTGGTACTCAGGTCGCTCTGCACCGCCAGCCGGGTGTGCCCGGCGTCGGGGCCGGTGCCCCAGGTCAGGGTGACGGTGGTGAACAGGTGCCCGGCGCCCGAGTCCTGGTGGCGCACCTCCCAGCGGGTGGGCACGTCCTGGGCACGCAGCACGCCGTCGGCGTGGTTGGCCTCCTCCCAGGCCGCCAGCCGCTGACGGAAGTCCTCGGTGAGGTAGTGGGAGCGCAGCTGGTCGCCCAGATCGTCGGTGCCGTCGGAGACGGCGTCGATGTAGGCGCCGTAGAAGTCGGCCACCCGGTCCACCGCGGAGTCCGGGCTGCCGCCGCGGACCGCGGAGCCCGCGACGGTGTCGGTGTCGGTCATGAACGTCCCCATCCGTCGGGGCCGGGCGCGCTCGCGCCCCCGGCCGTCGGTTCGACCCGTACGCCCAACGAGCCGCCCCGCCGGAGGTTGCGCCCGGACCGTCCCGATCCCCCCGGGTCAGTCCGGCGCCTGGCGCCCGTCGTCGTACGCAGCGCGCGCCGCGAGCACCTGCGGCATGTGGCACTCGGCCCAGGCCTTGATCTGCTGCATGAGCGGCAGCAGGTCGCGTCCGAGCGCGGTGAGCGCGTAGTCGACGCGGGCCGGCACCCCGGCGGTGACGGTGCGCCCGACCAGGCCGTCGCGTTCCAGGGCGCGCAGGGTCTGGGTGAGCATCTTCTCGCTCACCCCGGCCAGGCGCCGGCGCAGGCCGCTGTAGCGCAGCGGTCCGTCGGCGAGGGCGTTGACGACGAGGCTGGCCCACTTGTCGCCGATCCGGTCGAGGAGTTGGCGGGCCGGGCACTCGGCGAGGTAGGCGTCGTAGTCGGCGGCCTCGGCGGCGCGGCGCTGGGCGGCGGTCGTGGTGGGCACCGGCCCACTCTCCTTTCCGTACGGTACGCACCTTCGGGTGCGTCCTTCCTCGTGGAGAGTAACTCTCCTTAGGTTGGGTGGAGTTGCCGATGCGTGAGCCGATGGCGCGAGCCGAGGCGTGAGGGGTGTGGGTGCGATGCGTGCCGTGGTGGTGCGGGAGTTCGGCGGTCCCGAGGTGCTGGAGCTGGTGGAGGTGGCGCTGCCGCAGCCGGGCCGCGAGCAGGTGCGGGTGCGGGTGGCGGCGGCCGGGGTCAACCCGGTGGACGCGGTCACCCGTTCCGGGGTGCTCGCCGGGGCCGGGCTGATGGCGCCCCGGGCGGTGACCGGGATCGGCTGGGACGTGGCCGGGACGGTGGACGCCGTCGGCCCCGGCGTGACGCGATTCGCCCCCGGACAGCCGGTGGTGGGCCTGCGCGACCGCCTGGACACCGACCTCGGCACCTACGCCGACCAGGTCGTCCTGGACGCGGACACCCTGGCCCCCGCCCCGGCGGGCGCCACCCTCGCGCAGGCCGCGACGCTGCCGCTGAACGGCCTCACCGCGCTGCAGGCCCTGGACCTGCTCGACCTTCCGGCCGGCTCCACCGTCCTGGTCACCGGCGCCGCGGGAGCGGTCGGCGGCTTCGCCGTCGAACTGGCCGTCCTGCGCGGCCTGCGGGTGGTCGCACTGGCCGGGGAGGACGACGAGCGGCTGGTGCGCGGACTGGGCGCCGAGTGGTTCGTGCCGCGCACGGCGCCCGATGCGGCCGCCGCCGTACGGGAGTCGGTGCCCGGCGGGGTCGACGGCGCGATCGACGCCGCCCTGCTGGGCGTGCGGGCGCTGGGCGCGGTGCGCGGTCGCGGCGCCTTCGTCGCGGTCGCGGCCGGCAGCGCCCCGCCGGCCCTGCGCGGCATCCGGGTCGCCAACGTGTGGATCACCGCCGACGGCCCCGCCCTCGCCCGCCTCTGCGCCCTCGCCGCCGACGGCCGCCTCACCCTGCGGGTCGCCGACACCCTCCCCCTGACCCACGCCGCCCACGCCCACCGCCGCCTGGAGGCGGGCCATCTGCGCGGCCGCCTGGTCCTCACCCCCTGAACCGCTGCCCCCGGGGAACGGAAAGAAGGCCTGCTCCCGCTTACGGGGCAGGCCTTCTTCGATGTGATCCGCGTCACGGCGGGACTGCGGCAACAGCGCTCCGCCCGGGGAGACCGTCCGGGTTGAGGGGAAGGGCTCTCGGGTTGCACTGTGGCAGCCGGCGGGGCTCCGACCAAGCCGACCGGACGACTTCGGACAGTCCCGGACGCCTTCGGACGCCCGACCGCCCCGACCAGGCGTGATCCCGCGACCGCGCCCGCAGGCACGCGGACGGCTTCGGACGACCCCGGACACGTGGACCCCGGTGCCGGCGCGGCGGTGTCCGAAGGTGTCCCGAAAGCCCGTCACATCACCTCTTCCGAGGCCGTGTTGCTTCCGGCAGCGCCCACGGACACGAACTTGCACCGGCCTTCGCGGCCCGCGCATGATCTGACCCAGCCGCCCGCCGGGCGGCCCAGGGGACGGCAATCCCCACGTCCGGGTTGAGAGTTCAGAAAGGGATCACTGTGCTGTTCGAGCTCCGTTGCGCGGTGCGGCGCACACCGCCGCCCGCCCAGTACGCCGAGAGCCACGACCTGCGGCGCGCCGCGCTGTCCGCGGCGTTCCTCGCGATCGCCCTGACCGGCGTCATCGCCCTGATCGTCCTCGGGTACACCGTCGAGGCGCTGGTCACCGTCGTCGTCACCGCCGCGGTCGAGGCTTCCGGCTCGCTGGGCCGGCGGCCCCGGGCGGTCGCCGGCACGGCCGCCCGGGGGCGGCGATGAGCACGCCGGCTCACGCGGAGAGCCCTTCCGCCCGCGCCCGGTTCGTCGCCGAGCTGCAGCAACAGCGCCTGCTGGCAGGCCTGCCGTCCCTGCGCTCGATCGTCAGAGGGAGCGATCTGTCGGTCAGCGCCGTGAGCAGCATGCTCACGGGGCAGCTCCTTCCCTCGGAGTGGGCGCTGAAAGCACTGTTGGACGGGATGGGCGTGAGCAGTCGCGACCAGCAGCACGTGCTGCTCCTCCGCGATGCGGCCGAGGAAGCCCGTGCCACCGCTCGGCGCGCCGCCGCCGAGCGCCCCGCCGCCGAGCGCGCCGTCGCTGCCGAGCACGTCCCCGACGAGCGCCCCACCCCCGACTGGCGCGTGCCGGTCCCGGCCGCGGGGGAACCCGACCCGGTGATGTTCTCCACCGTGGAGGAGTTCGTCGCGGGCCTGGAGGACGTCAGGGTCTGGGCCGGCGAGCCGTCGCTGCGCCGGCTGGAGGAGCGCAGCGAGAGGCTGCACCGGCAGCGGCACACGGCGTACGGCAAGGTCCTGCGGCGCAGCACGATCTCCGACATGCTGAACGCCACGTCCCTCCCGCAGATGGAGAAGGTGCGGCACTACCTGCAGATCTGCGGGGTGCGGGACATCGACGCGTGGGTGTACACGTGGCGGCGGATCCGGACGATCGAGAAGGCCGTCCTGCGCCGGGCGGCCTGACCCCTCACGGCCGCGGAGTGGGAGGTCGGCGGGTCCGGCTTCCCACTCCGCCTTCCCGCCCCGGCTTCCCACTCCGGCTTCCCACTCCGGCTTCCTACTCCGGTTCCTTGCCCGCAATGGAGGCCGGCTTGGTGTGGAGGACTTCGCGGGCCTGGTCGGCGGCGCGCACGATGCTCTCGCTGATGAAGTCGAGGAAGCGGGCGATGTTCTCCAGGCGGACGGCGGCGGGGGTGCCGGGGCCGAGGACGGTGACGCCCTGGCGGGCGGCTTCGATGACCCGGTCGTTGGCGCGGGCGCTGGCGATGACGGCCTGGTAGTAGAGCTCGTCGTCGACGATGTAGCGGTCGCGGCGGCGTTCGTCGCGTTCGCGGCGTACCAGGCTCTGGCTCTCCAGGAAGGCGATCGCCTTGGAGACGGAGGCCGGGCTGACCTGCAGGCGCTGGGCGAGTTCGGCGGCGGTGAGGCTGCCCGCGTCGGTGGTGGACAGGCAGGTGATCACCCGGGCCCCCATCCGGTTGAGGCCCGAGCCCATCAGGACGGTGGTGAGCTGTTCCTCGTAGGCGGCCACGGCCTCGCTGTCGCGCCCGTGGGGCTGCGGGCCGGAGTGCTGTGCGCCGGGGGTGGCGGGCCGGCGCCGCTGGGCGCGGTGTTCGGTGGCGCGGTGGGCGAGGTCGGCGCGGTAGGCGAGGGGGCCGCCGTTGCGCATCACCTCGCGGGTGACGGTGGAGGTGGGGCGTTCCAGGCGCCGGGCGATCTCGGCGTAGGGGAGGCTGTCGGCCAGCCCCAGCGCGATCTGCCGGCGTTCCTGCTGGGTGAGCCTGCCTCCGGGCATCGCGTTCTCCTCGGTGGTCGTCGCCGCGCGGTTCGCGGCATGGTTCGCGGCGTGCCGACCGGTGGGGTCACCGGTCGGCCCCACCATAGCGTTCACCTTTCACCCATTGCAATGGTCGCAACGGTCACCGTTGCGTTCACCGACACACCCGTTGCAACAGTTTCCCGCCATTCACCTGTGACTACGCTGTTTTGACGCAACGAACTAGTTGCCGGGATCTTGAAAGCAACGTAGCGTTTCCAATGTCGGAAACGCCGACGGGGCAGGCTCGGAACCGGGCCCGAGCCCGCACCCACCCCCGCATCCACCCAGGAGCGCACCGTGCAGAAGTTCGACACCTCCGCCCCGATCACCGTCGTCCTGGACGTCCCCGGCGGGAGCGTCCGGTTCATCGCCGCCGAGCGCGGCGACACCACCGTCGAGGTCCGGCCCGCCGAGGCCGGCAAGAACCGCGACGTCCAGGCCGCCGAGCGCACCGCCGTCGCCTTCGCCGACGGCGTCCTGCGGATCACCACCGCCGCGGCCGGGCACCAGCTCCTGGGCCCCACCGGCTCCCTGGAGGTCACCGTCCAGCTGCCGGCCGGCTCCGCCGTCCGGGGCAAGGCCGCCGCCGCCGAACTGCGCGTCGTCGGCCGCCTCGGCGACGTCGCCTTCGACGGCGCGTACCGCACCACCAAGGTCGACGAGGCCGCGAGCCTGGACCTGACCGCCGTCGACGGCGACATCGAGGTCGGCCGGCTCACCGGGCCCGCCAGGATCGCCACCACCCGCGGCGACATCCGGATCACCGAGGCCCGGCGCGGCACCGTCGAGCTGACCACCCAGGCCGGGAGCATCACCGTCGGCGCCGCCGCCGGCGCCTCGGCCGCCCTGGACGCCGGCACCGGCCACGGCCGCATCGCCAACGCCCTGCGCAACGACGGCACCACCGTGCTCGACATCCGCGCCACCACCTCCCACGGCGACATCACCGCCCGCAGTCTCTGACCCCGGCCCCGCCCGGGCCGACACCGTCCAGCTCCAGGGGGACACCATGACCGGCAACACCGCACCCACCACCCGTCCGAGCCCGTGGACCGGCATGCTGCCGGTCGACGACACCGCCCTCGCCGTCACCGACACCGGCGGCCCGGGCCTGCCCGTGCTCTACCTCAACGGCCAGTTCGCCACCCAGGGCCGCTGGCGCCGCGTCATCGCCGAACTCGGCCCGCGGTTCCGGCACATCACCTACGACGAGCGGGCCCGCGGCCGCCGGTCGAAGCGCTCCGCGGACTACTCCTTCGAGGCCGCCGTCCGGGACATCGACGCCGTCCTCACCGCCCGCGGCGTCGAACGGGCCCTGCTGGTGGGCTGGTCCTACGGGGCGTTCCTCGGCGCGCACCAGGCCTCGCGCAACCCGCGGCGCACCGTCGGCGCCGTCCTGGTCGACGGCGCGCAGCCCTACGACTGGCTCACCGAGGAGATGGAGCAGCGCATCCGCAGGCAGTTCCGGCAGTGGGCGCCGCTCATGGCGCTGATGCGCCCCACCGGCCTGACCCCGCGGATGACCCACCGGCAGATGTCCGACTGCAACATCGAGCTCGGCAGGATCGGCAGCGCCGGCGCGCTGGGCCCGGTGCTGGACGCCGTCACCGTCCCGACCCGGTACGTGGTCGCCTCGGGGGTGTCCCTGGGCAGCAAGGGCGAGGAGCAGGAGATCATCCGCGCGGCCCTGCCCGCGGTGACCGAGCGCAACCCGCACATCGGGATCAGCGCGAAGGTCCCCAGCAACCACGGCGCGATCCTGAGGAAGGACTTCCGGGCCATCGCCGACGCCGTCCGCGAGGTCGCCGCCCTCGACCGGCCCACCTCCGGCCACTGACGGCCCCCGCACCCGCACCTTCCGCCACCGGCCGCCGGCCACCGCCTGCACCGGCCGCCGCCTGCCGGCACCGGGCGGCACCGGGCGGCCCGCCGCAACGGCGGGGGCCGTGCGTGCCGCGGCTCAGCGCGGGAGCGAGGACTCCTCGCCGACGGCGGCCAGCAGCTCGAACGGGAACTCCGGATCGGCCTGGCCGACGGCCAGCGCGAGCCAGCGGCCGCCGGACGGCGGCCACCACACGCGCATGGTGGCGGCGACGTTGCACAGGAAGCCCAGCGGCTCCGGGGCCGCCGATGCGGGATCCGGGTCGTCGAACCCGAGATACGGCCACAGGTCGACCGTCGCCGGATCTCCCCAACGGTCGGCCAGAACGGCCGCCAGTGCGAGGAGATCGGCTTCCAGCTCCCGTTCGGCCGCCTCGACGGTCTCTTCGCTTCGGTCGTCCCAGAAGTCCCGGCTCTCCCTGAGCACGGCCACATGGTGTCCGGGCCCGCCCCATCGACGGTCCGTCCCCGGCAGGCTCTCCCGCTCGGGAAACGGGAGGATGCTCAGCTCGTCGACGACCGAGAGCTGGGCGGCGGTGAATCCCCTCGATCGGTGCCGGCTCGACATGGGCGGAGCCTATCCGGGTCTCCCCCCGCCGTGCCACGGCGGCGGGCGAGGTGCCGTACCGCCGGGCGTTCGACCAGGGTGTGGAGGAGGGCCCCGGCGGCCAGGGTCGCGGCGAACGCGGCGAGCGTCAGCAGGACCGCGACCGGGGTCGGGTAGGTGCGGTCGCCGAGGACGAGGGGGCGGCCGTGGAAGAGGACGACGCCCTGGCAGAGGTAGAAGCCGAAGGAGACGCCGCCCAGCCACTGGGCCGGGCGGCGCGGCGCGGGGCGCGGGGCGCCGCGGCGCAGGTCGTGGTGGGCGGCGGCGCAGATGACCAGGGCGATCGGCAGGGCCATCGGCAGGACGAAGTCGTAGGGCGAGGGGACGGCGAGGGCCAGCGCGTAGGCGGGCGCGACGAGGAGGGCGGCGGGGGCGAGGGGGATGCGCGGGGCGAGACCGGCGGCGACGGCCCGGGCCAGCAGCATGCCCAGGACGAACTCCGGCAGCCGGGCCGGCGGGAAGAGGTAGCCGAACCACAACTGGTCGAGCGAGACCGGCAGTTGGGGAATGCGGGGGTGGGCCGGCAGCAGAGCCGCGTCGGCTCCCGCGACGGCCGCGGCCACCAGCAGGACGGCGGCCAGGGCCGGGCGCAGGGCGCGTCCGGGCAGACACCGTACGGCGCGGTGCAGGAGCGGGAACAGCAGGTAGAACAGGACCTCGCAGCACAGCGACCAACTGGGCATGTTCATACCCGAGTTGATATTCGGGTCGGGCGAGTAGGCGTGCACCAGCAGAAGGTTGGGCAGCCAGACCCGCACCGGGCAGGCCCACGCGAACAGCAGGGCGGCGGCGGCCCACATCGCCAGGTGGCTGGGGTAGATCCGGGCCAGGCGCCGGCGCCAGAACGCGGCGGGGCGCTCACCGTCCCGCGCGGACCAGGTCAGGACGAAGCCGCTGAGGACGAAGAAGAACGAGACCCCGGCGTAGCCGGCCTTGGAGGTGGCGTGGGCGAGGGCGGCGGCGAGGCGGGGGTCGGCGAAGAAGCCGAGCGGGGCCTCGGGGCGCAGCGGGTCGGTGACGAGGAAGACGTGGAAGAGGAAGACGGCGAGGGCGGCGGCGAAGCGCAGGGCGGTGAGGGTGGGCAGACGGTGCGGGGGTGGCGGTTCTCCGACGAGCAGAGCATCACTTCGTGCACTCATAACATGACCTTAGGTGACTGTGTGTCAAGTTGAGTCACTGTCGGTGTCGCCCGGAAGGCGTAAAACAGGGCGGGACGCGGGGGCGGGACGCGGGGGCGGGGGCGGCGAGCCGGGTGGAAATGGCGGTGCGGGTCGTGCGCCCGCTGGGCACACTGGTCCGATGATCACCGACCACTGGCCCCTGCGGGGGCTGCGCGTGACCTCGCCCCGCCTGGAGCTGCGCCTGCCCACCGAGGACGAACTCGCCGAGGTGGCGGACGTCGCCGCGCGCGGCGTCCACCTGCCCCAGGACCGCCCGTTCCTGACACCGTGGGGCGAGCTGCCGCCGGCCGAACGCGCCCGGCACGTGATGCAGTTGCACTGGGCGCGGCTGGGCCGCTGGAGCGCGCAGCACTGGGCACTGAACCTGGTCGCCTTCCACGAGGGGCGCCCGGTGGGGATCCAGGACATGCGCGCCAAGGAGTTCGGCGTGCGGCGCGAGATCGTCTCCGGCTCCTGGCTCGGCCTGGAGCACCAGGGCAAGGGCCTGGGCACCGAGATGCGGGCCGCGATGCTCCACCTGGCCTTCGCGGAGCTGGGCGCGCGCTCGGCGACCTCGCTCTCCTTCGCCGACAACCACTCCTCCCTGGCCGTCTCGCGCAGGCTCGGCTACCGCGGCGACGGCATCGACCGGGACGTCCTGGACGGGCGGGTGGTGGTCTCCGAGCGCCTGCGCCTGAGCCCCGAGGCCTGGGCCGAACACGCCCGCACCCCGGTCACCGTCACCGGCCTGAGCGCCGACTGCCGCACCATGTTCGGCCTCACCGACTGACCCCGGCCCCCGGCGAGCGTCCCGCACCCGACACACCCTGGGGAGTGGGGGGGGGGGCCCCCCCCCCGCCCCCACCCCCCCCCCCACCCCCCCCCCGCCCCCGCCCCCGCCACAGCCCCCACAAGAGGCACCGGAGCCCGCGCGCCCCCGGC
>NZ_JBHVRT010000015.1:136554-200021 GCF_042885555.1 Kitasatospora sp. NPDC058048
TTTTTCGGCACACCGTACTGCCCCGGCCCCCCGGGGCCCGCCCCCCACCCAACACCCCGTGGGTTGTGTAATGTGGCCCCGGCTTTCTTCCCACTCCCCCACAACAACCGCACGCAGGCCCGGCCGACAGACGAAGCCCACAGAAGAGACACGTCTGCCGGCGAGCACCGGGCAGCTCGGCACTGGGAATCGCCATCCGCCCAAGGCCAGGCGCCCGACGAGAGCTTCGAGTTCAAGCCCTTCCTCGACATTGGAAGTCGGCCCCGCCGACTTCCAATGCGCTCACCCCTCCCCATCCGCCAGCAGCCTGCGGCCGACTCTGCCCCCACAACCCGCGACAGCCGCGGGAGAGGCGGGCCTGCCGACGAGGGCCGGACGGATCGGCACGGGAATCAGCGTCAGCCGGGCCCAGGTCGCGGACGAGGGCTTCGGCTCCGCTCCATGCCTCGACGCCGGAAGTCGGCCGGGCCGACTTCCGGCGCCCGGCGAACGGTCCCCGCAGCTGGGGTAGCGCGTGGCGTTGCGGCCCCGCGCACGGGAAGCCCGGCCCCTCCAGCGGGGCGGCTCAGCCGGCGATTCCTGGGAACGGGCCGGGGAGTGGGAAGTCGGCCCCATCGACTTCCCGTGCAGGGCAGCGGCCGTGCCAGATGCACAGAGCAGCGGACCGACCAGCGAACGACCGACGAGCGGCCAGCGGCCAACACGCCCCGCGCACAGGAAGTCGACCCCGCCGACTTCCCGTGCGCTCGCCCGGCCCCGCCGACGAGCGCCGGCACCGGGGCCGGGACCGGCCGCGGCCACCGGCCCGCTTCGCCTCCCGCGCGCCGCGCAAAAGTCGGCCCCGCCGACTTCCTGTGCGCGGGGGCGGCCCAAGTCAGGCCTGGAGGGCGGCGGGCAGGGCGGTGAGGGTGTGCAGGACGTGGATGCCGTCGTCGACCGGGGCGGTGCGGGTGGCTGTGCGGTCGAGCCAGAAGGGGTGCAGGCCGGCGTTGCGGGCGCCGAGGGCGTCGAGGTCGTAGTTGTCGCCGACGTAGGCGACTTCGTGCGGGGGCAGGCCGAGGCGGGCGCAGCCGGTCCAGAAGATGGCGGGGTCGGGTTTGGCCTCGCCGGGCCGGTCGGAGCCGACGAGGGCGGTGTCGTCGAAGTGGTGCAGCAGGCCGGTGGCGTGGAGTTTGGGGCGTTGCTGGTCGATCGGGGCGTTGGAGACGACCCCGAGGCGGTGGGTGGGGGCGAGGGCGGCGAGGGTGGGGGCGGCGTCGGGGAAGGCGGTCCAGGCGGCGTTGCGGTGGGCGGTGTAGCCGGCGAACCAGGCGGCGGCGGTCTCGTCGGGCATGGTGCTGGTGTCCTCGCCGAGGCGGGCGAGGAACTGGCGGGCGCGTTCGCGCTGTTGACCGGCGAAGGTCAGTTCGCCGGCCAGGAAGCGGGCGTACTGCTCCCGCATGACCTCGCGCCACAGCGTCACGGCGCTCTGCGGGTCGGGGACGCGGTGCAGCAGGTCGAGGTGGTGCAGGTGGGCGAGGATGCCTGCCTGTTCCGAGCCCGAGTAGTCGAACAGGGTGTCGTCGACGTCGAAGATCACACCTCTGATCGGCACGGTCCGTCCTTCCGCTGGTTCCGTCCGGGTCGGCCCGGCCACGTACGGACCCTATGCGGTCCGCGGCGCCCCGGTCCCGCCCCCGTCCGCCCCGTCCCCGTGGACCGCCCCGTCGGCCAGGCGGTGGCGGGCGGCGGTCAGGAACTCCTCGGACAGTGCGGTGTCGTCGCTGGCGCGGGCGAGCAGCAGTGCTCCGACCATGGTGGACAGGTCGGCGAGGGTCTCCTGCCGTCCGGCGCCTTCGGGCAGTTCGGCCAGGGCGTCGACGAGTTCGCGCAGTCCGGCGGTGTAGGCGGTGCGCAGGGGGGAGCCGGGTTCGGTGCGGGCGGCGTCGGCGGCCAGGGCGGCGGCGCAGCCGTGGCCGGGGTGGTCGCGGTGGGGTTCGGACAGGTAGCGGTCGAGGAACTCGGCGCGGGGGGTGCGGTCGTCGCCGGACCGGTCGGCGGACTGGTCGGCGGACTGGTCGCCGGGCCGGTCGGCGAGTCGTTCCATGGCTTCGCGGCGTTCGGTGAAGGCGGCGGCGAGGGCTTGGGCGAGGAGGTCGTCCTTGGAGGCGAAGTGCCGGTAGAAGCCGCCGTGGGTGAGTCCGGCGGCGGCCATCGCCTCGGGGACGCTGACCTGGTCGGGGCCCTTCTCCCGGATCAGGCGGGCGGTGTGGTCGATGACGCGGCGGCGGCTGCGTTCGGCCTCGGCGCGTGAGACGCGGGGCATGCCGCGGCTCCCTTCCTCGTGTCGGACGGCGGTGGTGTTCCCGGGTGTGTTCCCGGGTGGTGCTCCCGGGGTCCACTTTCCCATCCCATTTAGATGATGGTAATAATCTAAACGCTGCGGCGCCGCCAGTCACGGCCGGTGCCGCCCCACGAGCGAGGAGATGCGCATGACCGTGATCGAAGGCTCCACCGTCCTGGTGACCGGGGGCCTGCGCGGCCTGGGCCGGGCGTTCGTCTCGGAGCTGCTGGCGCGCGGCGCGGGGAAGGTCTACGCCACCGCCCGCACCCCCGCCCCCGGCGCCGGCGGCGACCCGCGGGTGGAGGTCCTCGCCCTGGACGTCACCGACGACGCCTCGGTGGCCGCCGCGGCCGCCACCGCCGACGACGTCGACATCGTCTTCAACAACGCCGGCGTCCTGTACCCGGGGCCGCTGCTGACCGGTGACCTGGAGGAGGTCCGGGCCACCTTCGAGACCAACGTCCTCGGCCCGCTGCGCGTCGCCCGGGCGTTCGCGCCGGTGCTGGCCGCGCGCGGCGGGGGCGCAGTGGTGGACGTCCACTCGCTGCTGTCCTGGGGGGCGGGCGCCGGGGCCTACGGGGCGTCCAAGGCGGCGCTGTGGTCGCTGACCAACTCCCTGCGCCTGGAGCTCGCCGCCCAGCACACCCAGGTCCTCGGCGTGCACCTGGGTTTCGCGGACACCGACATGGTCGCGGCCCTCCCGGTCGAGAAGGTCCCGCCGGCCGAGGTCGCCCGGATCGTGCTGGACGCCCTGGCGCGCGGCGAGAGCGAGGTCCTCGTCGACGAGGCCACCCGGGCCGTCAAGGCCGCCCTGTCCGGACCGGTGGAGGGCCTCACCGTGCGCATCGGCCGCTGACCCCCGCGCCGGGACCGACACGCACCGACGCACACCGACACCGGCACGCACCGACATCGACACCGACACCGAGGAGCACACCCCATGCCGCTGTGGCACGTCTACCACCCTCCCGGCACCTACACCCCCGAGCAGAAGCGTCGACTGGCCGGCGACGTCACGGGGTTCTACACCCGCATCGGGCTGCCGAGGTTCTACGTCATGACCCTCTTCCACGAGATCGCCGCCGACTCCTTCCACGTCGGCGGCGAACCGGACGACAGCGCGGTGCGCATCGTGGTCGAGCACATCGCCCGCCACAACGCGGACCCGCGGGCGCGCCGGCACACCCGTGAGAGCCTCGCCGCCCTCCTCGCACCCCACACCGCCGAGCGCGGCCTGTACTGCGAGTTCCACATCGACGAGACGCCCCAGGACCTGTGGATGACGGACGGCATCGCCCCGCCCCCGCCCCGCAGCGAGGCCGAACGCGCGTGGGCCCGCGAGAACCGGCCCCTGCCCTACTGACCCCGCTGCACCGCACCGCCCTCACCGCCGCTGGGAGGCGGTACGGCGGAGCGGGAGGCCCACCGGCACGGGCCTCCCGCTCCGCCGCTTCACCGTGCGCACACCACCTGCCGGCACCGGAAGCCGACGGACCGTCCGCCGTGTCGGAGGCGGGCGCCGAGGTCCCTCCCGGGATCGCACGACAGCACGGAGGAGGAGCGGGTGCACGCGGTGGTCACCGCCACCGCTCCCGCGCTCGCGCCCAAGCTCTGGTACGGGATGCCCGCCTACGCGCCGGAGAGCAGGGTGGTGTGCTTCTTCCAGAGCGCGGAGAAGTTCAAGTCCCGCTACGCCACGCTGGGTTTCAGCGACCGGGCGCAACTGGACGAGGGGCCGATGTGGCCGGCGTACTTCGCGCTGACGGAGGTGACGGCCGAGGTGGAGGAGCGGAGCAGCGGAACAGGACCCGGGGACTCAGGACCTCGGGGACTCAGGGGATCAGGCGTCGAAGCGGATCTCGGGCCAGCGGGGCGAGGGGGCGTCGAGCAGGGGGGCGGGGACGGCGCGCAGGTGGAGGCCGAAGTAGGCGGTGAGGTAGGCGCGTTGGGCGGCGACGGCGCGCTGGGGGTCGCCGGTGCCGAGGAAGTGTTCCAGCTGGTCGGCGGGCCAGGCGAAGACGCTCTGGCCCTGGGGGACGAGGAGTTGGAGGTCGCAGTAGGACAGGTGTCCTGAGCGGGTGAGGGTCAGGCGGCGGCGCCAGCCGGTCAGGTGCGGCCACAGGGTGTCCCACATGGCGTCGCGGGCGGGGCTGTCCCAGGTGGAGGCCATCAGCAGCAGGGGGCGGTCCTGGTTGGCGGTGGCGCTGGTGCCGAACAGGGGGCCGTCCAGGACGGCGCCGGCGCGGATGCGCGGGTCGTCGTGCAGGGCCTGGGCGGTGGTGGCGCCGCCCATGGAGTGGCCGAACATGCCGACGGCGTCGAGGTCGAGGGCGGTGTGGAGGCCGGCGGGCAGCGGGCCGTTTTCGAGGCGGTCGAGCAGGCAGCGCGCGTCGGCGGCGCGGTAGGCGACGATCTCGGCGTCGGTCATCGCCTGGACGCGGGCCTTGTCGCGCACTTCGAGGCGGTGGCCGGGGAATTCGACCTCGCCGGCGTCGTAGGTGTGGTCGACGGCGGCGACGACGTGGCCGTGGGAGGCGAGTTCCTCGGCGAGGGCGGTATTGAAGGCGCTGTCGGCGCCGGAGCCGTGGGAGTTGAGGACCACGGGGTGGCGGCGGCTGCGGTCGGCGGGCGCGTCCGGGCGGGCGTGGGTGGTGGGCCAGGCGAGGCGGGCGTCGGGGACGGCGAAGTAGGCGGCCTGCAGGTGGGCGGTCTCGGCGGGGCTCATCCACGGCGCGTACGGGCCCCGGGCGCCGGGCGCGGCCGGGTACCAGAGGCGGGCGCGCAGTTCGCGCGGGCGCGGCACGGGGGCCCAGGCGTCGGTGCGGGTGGTGTCGGTCAGGTACAGCAGGGCGGTGCCGACGGGGTGGGGACCGGTGGGCGCCGGCAGGCACAGGCGGGGCTCCCCCGCGCCCCCGCCCGGCGCGGTGCCGCCCGGCGCGCTGTCGGCACGCGCGGGCCCGGCACCGGTGACGGCGGCGGTGGCGGCGGTGGCGGCGGTGGCGGCGCCCAGGGCGAGCGCCCCGAGGACGCCGCGGCGGCCGAGCGGACGGTCGAGCGGGCGATCGGACGGGCGATCGGACGGACGGGAGAGCGGGCGGGAGAGCGGATGCTCGGACGGGCGCTCGGGCTGGGATCCGGTCATGGGCGTGGCTCCTGCGGCGGGTCGGGCGGCGGCACGACGGCGGGGTGCGCCGGTGGGCGGTGCGCGCCGGTGGGCGGGGTACGCGTCCACCGTGCCGACCCGGCCCGCCCGGGCGCGTCCGCCCGCGGCAGGAGCCGCCCGGGGGGCCTTACGTCCGCGGGCCTACGCCTGCGGCGGCAGCCGCGGCACTCCACCCCCTAGGGGTCAACCTTGGCCTACCGTACGGGAGTTGACCGGCCCGCCAGGAGCGCGTCGAGCAGGCCGGGGAAGCGGGCGTCGAGGTCGGCGCGGCGCAGGCTGACGAAGCGGTTGCGGCCGGCGACGCGGGTGGTGGTGACGCCGGCCTCGCGCAGCACCCGCATGTGGTGGGAGACGGTCGACTTGTGGAGGTGGTCCAGGCCCAGGACGCGGGGGTCGCAGGAGTGCTCGGCGTCGTCGGCGTAGCTGAGCAGCAGGGTCATGCGCACGGGGTCGCCGAGGGCGTGCAGGACCGTGACGAGGTCGATGTCGGCGGTGGCGGGCTGGGGAAGCCGCTCGTCGTCGCTCATGGCGCACGCTCCTCGGGGCCGCGGGGAACCGCGGGGGAAACGGATGGTTTGACAATCATCCACCCATCCCCGAGTGTTTGACGAGCATCAAACAGTTGCATGTCCATCCAACAATTGGTTTTCCTTGCGCCCCGGGGGGCCCTGCCGTGCCCGTACGTCTGCTCCTGCTCGCCCTCGGCACCTTCGCCATGGGCACCGACTCGATGGTCTTCGCCGGCATCCTCGGCCCGATCTCCGCCGACCTGGGGGTGTCGGTGCCGGCCGCCGGCCAGCTGGTCACCGTCTTCGCGCTCGGCTACGCGCTGCTGGCCCCGGTGCTGGCCACGCTCACCGCCCGCTGGCCGCGCCGGCGCCTGCTGCTGACCGCGCTCGCGGTGTTCAGCGCGGCCAACGCGCTCAGCGCGCTCGCCCCCACCTACGGGCTGCTGCTGGCCACCCGCGTCCTGGCCGCGGCCGGCGCCGCCCTCTACACGCCGACCGCCAACGCGGTGGCCACCACCCTGGTCGCCCCCGAGCGGCGCGGACGGGCGCTGGCGACCGTGCTCGGCGGGATGACGGTGGCCACCGCGCTCGGCGTGCCGCTGGGCACCTGGGTGGGACGCGCCGACTGGCGGATGACGATGTGGCTGGTCACCGCGCTGGGCCTGGCCGCCCTCGCGGGCCTCGCCCTCCTGCTGCGCGACCTGCCCGCCCCCACCACCGCCCCCACCCTCAAGGCGCGCCTGGCGCCGCTGGGCCGGCGCCGGGTCCTGGGCGCCGCGGCCACCACGCTGGTGTTCTTCCTCGCCTTCCAGAGCGTCTACATCTTCCTGTCCACCGCGATGGCCGGCGCCACCGGCGGCGACGCCGACCGGCTGAGCCTGATCCTGCTGACCAGCGGCGTGATGTCGGTGGCCGGCAGCTGGCTGGGCGGGCGCCTGGTGGACCGGATCGGGGTGCGGCGGGTGCTGCTGGCCGGCTCGGCGGTGGCCGCGCTCGCGTTCGCCGCGCTGCCGTGGCTGGGGCTCGGCATGCCGGGGGCGCTGGCGTACGCGGTGGTGGTGCCGATGGCGGGGTGGGCGGTGTCGGTGGCGCTGCCGCACCGGCTGGCGTCGATCGATCCGGTGAACGCGCCGCTGCTGATCTCGCTGAACAGCAGTGCGCTGTACCTGGGGACGGCGGCGGGGGGTGCGGCGGGGTCGGCGGCGATCGCGGTGCTGGGCGGGCGGTGGTTCCCGTTCGCGGCGGCGGTGCTGGCGCTGGTGGCGTGCGCGGTGGCGGCGGCGACCACGCGCGACGAGCGCCGGCCCGCGCCGGGCCCGGAGCGGGCGCAGCCGGCGGGCGCCTGAGCGGGCCGCAGCGGGCCCGGCAGGCCCGGGCGCGCGCCCGGGCGGGCGCCCGGGGCGTCGTCGCCGACCGGCCGGTGACCGGGATCGTGTCACGGCACCGGGTTCGCCGTCCGCCACTGCGCCATCTGCCGGCGGAACTTGGGGCATTGGACGATGTCCTCCTGGCCGCATCCGAGGGCGTGGGTCAGGAGCTGGTGGGCGTGGTCGAGATCGACCATGCGCTGCTGGATCTCGGTGATCTTGGCGCGGATCATGACCTCCCGGCGCGGCTGCTCCCGCTGGAACTCCCCGATCTCGGCCAGGCTCAGCCCGGCCTGTTGGAAGGTGCGCAGTACGGTGATCCGTTCGGCGGCCTCGGGCGGGTAGCGCCGCTGCCCGCCCTCGCGCTCGGGCGCGGGCAGCAGGCCGTGGCGCTCCCAGTACCGGATGGCCGAAGCCGGCACCTCGGTGATCTCGGCGAGTCGGCCGATCGTCATGCGCGTGTTCCGCTGCACCTTCCGCTGCTCCTGCTCCTCGTCGGCCCGGGCGTTTGACTTGAACCTTAGTTCAAGCTGAAGAGTGGCCGACACGTGGACGGCGGCGAACAAGAGCCGCCGGCAGCACACTTGGAGGTACCGCCATGAGCGACGGGGACGTACGCGGACAGCTGGCCGGACAGCTGGTGGAGGCCGCGGAGAAGCTCTTCGCGGCCGGGGTGATGTCCCACTCGGGGCACGCCAACCTGAGCGCCCGGCTCGACGGCGAACGGCTCCTGCTGACACCGGGGTTCGTCCGCGGCCTGAAGCCCGAACAGCTGGCGACCGTCGGTTTCGACGGACAGGTCCTCGACGGCGCGCTGCGGTCCGTCAGCGCCGAGATCATCGCCATGCACAGCGCCGTGTACCGGGCCCGCCCGCACGTGGGCGCGATCATCCACACCCACTCGCCCTCCGCGACCGCCTTCGCCGTGGCCCACCGGCCGCTGCCCTGCCGCACGGAGCCGATGCTGCGCTTCGGACAGGCCGAGGAGGTCCCCGTGGTCCCCTGGGGACCTCGCGGATCGGACGTGTCGGTGCGCGGGATCGCCGACGTGCTGCGGCGGCGCCCGACGACGGCCGCCGTCCTGCTGGCCAACCACGGCCTCCTGGTGTTCGGCCCGGACTCGGCGGCCACCGCCCACCTCGTGGTGGCGATCGAGGAGAGCGCCGAGGCCGAGATCGCCGCCGCGGCGATCGGCGGGGCCGTGGACTTCCTCCCGGGCGCCCAGGAGGCCGTGCGCGCCGCGATCGCGCGGGTCGCGTCATGACGGACGACACCCTCGACTCCCGCACGCAGGCCGTGCGCGACCGCTACCGCTCCACCCTCGCGACCGTTCCCGCCGGGGTGCAGGAGCGGCTGCGCCTGGCCCGGGAGTTCGGCCGGCTGCCGACCGAGGAGGCGCTCGCGGAGCTGCGCCACATCGTGCTGACCGACAGTCCGCTGGGAGCGCGGGTGCAGCAGCTCGTCCACTTCGGGCAGCTGCTGGCCCTCGGCCGGGCACACCCCGCCCGGATCCACGCCCGGGGCGCGCTCCATGCCGGGGCGGGCATCACCGATCTCATCGGCGTCGCCGAGACCGCGCTGATCACCGCGGGGGTGCCGGCGTACGCACTCGGCACCGAGATCATCGCCGAGCTCCTGCCGCACGCGGGCGACGCCGGCGGGCGGGCCCCGGATCCCGCCGGCCCCGCCCCCGCCCCCGGCCCCGGGCCGGACCGGCCGGAACCCGGCGGTCGCGTCCGCGAGGACGGCGGCGTCCGATAGGAACGCCCGGGAGAACGGCGCCGCCCCGACCCGGCGGGCCCGGCAGGTGCGCCCGGGAGGTGCCGGGGGTGCCCCGGTCCGGCGGAAGGTGCCGGGGCGCCCCGGTCCGGCGGAAGGTGCCGGCCCGGGGCCGCCCGGTGCGGGGGTCAGCCCCGCAGGACCTCGCCGACCAGGGCGCGGGCCTCGTCCTGGACCCGGGCGAGGTGTTCGTCACCGTGGAAGGACTCGGCGTAGATCTTGTAGACGTCCTCGGTGCCCGAGGGGCGGGCGGCGAACCAGGCGTTCTCGGTGCAGACCTTGATGCCGCCGATCAGGGCGCCGTTGCCGGGGGCCTTGGCGAGGACGGCGGTGATCTTCTCGCCGGCGATCTCGCCGGCGCCGACCCGTTCCGGGGACAGGCGGGCCAGGCGGGCCTTCTGCTCGCGGTCGGCGGGGGCGTCCACGCGGGCGTAGGAGGGGGCGCCGTGGCGCTCGGTCAGTTCGCGGTAGTGGGCGCTGGGGGTGGCGCCGGTGACGGCGGTGATCTCGGCGGCCAGCAGGGCGAGCAGGATGCCGTCCTTGTCTGTGGTCCACACCCCGCCGTCGCGGCGCAGGAAAGAGGCGCCGGCGCTCTCCTCGCCGCCGAAGCCGATCGAGCCCTCCAGCAGACCGTCGACGAACCACTTGAAGCCGACCGGGACCTCCACCAGGGTGCGGCCGAGGTCGGCGGCGACGCGGTCGAGCATGGAGGAGGAGACCAGGGTCTTGCCGACGCCGGCGTCGCCGGGCCAGTCGGCGCGGTGGCGGTAGAGGTAGTCGACGGCCACCGCGAGGTAGTGGTTGGGGTTCATCAGGCCGCCGTCGGGGGTGACGATGCCGTGGCGGTCGGCGTCGGCGTCGTTGCCGGTGGCGATGGCGTACTCGTCCTTGCGGCCGATGAGGGAGGCCATCGCGGCCGGGGAGGAGCAGTCCATGCGGATCCTGCCGTCCCAGTCGAGCGTCATGAACCGCCAGGTCGGGTCGGTCACCGGGTTGACGACGGTCAGGTCCAGGCGGTGGGTCTCGGCGATGCGCGCCCAGTAGGCCACCGAGGCCCCGCCGAGCGGGTCGGCGCCGATGCGCAGGCCCGCGTCGCGCACCGCGTCCAGGTCCAGGACGGAGGGCAGGTCCTCGACGTAGGCGGTGAGGTAGTCGTGGCGCCCGGTGGTGGCGGCGGCCAGCGCCCGCGCGTAGGGGACCTTCTTGACGCCGCGCAGGCCCTCGCGGATCAGCTCGTTGGCGCGGTCCTGGATCCAGCCGGTGGCCTGGGAGCCGGCCGGGCCGCCGCTGGGCGGGTTGTACTTGAAGCCGCCGTCGCGCGGCGGGTTGTGCGAGGGGGTGACCACGATGCCGTCGGCCAGCGCGCGGGGGCTGCGCCGGTTGTGGGCGAGGATCGCGTGGGAGACCGCCGGGGTGGGGGTGTAGCCGTCGGCGGCGTCGATCAGCACCTGAACGCCGTTGGCGGCCAGCACCTCCAGGGCGGTGGCCCTGGCGGGCTCGGACAGGGCGTGGGTGTCGGCGCCCAGGAACAGCGGGCCCGCGACGCCCTGTTCGGCCCGGTACTCGCAGATCGCCTGCGTGGTCGCGGCGATGTGGTCCTCGTTGAAGGCCGCGTCCAGCGACGAGCCCCGGTGCCCCGAGGTCCCGAACGCCACCCGCTGCCCGGGCTCCTGCGGGTCCGGGTTCAGCGCGTAGTACGCCGTCACCAGCCGCGCCACGTCCACCAGGTCACCGGGCTGCGCCGGCTGCCCGGCCCGTGCGTGTGCCATCCGTCTTCTCCCGCCGAAAGTCGGTACTCGCGATACGTCGTCGCTCCGCGCTCACCGATCGTAGCCAGAACGCGACCGTGCCCCGAACCGCGCGAACGGCCCGGGGCACCGCGGACGGACGGGCCCGGACCCGAACGGACGGGCACGGGCGCGGGCGGCAGGGCTCAGGCGGGCAGTTGCTGGCGGTGGGCCGCCAACTCCTCGGCGGTGGTGGTGGCGAGGAACTCCGTCACCCGGTACTCGGTCAACCCGGCCCGCACGAACGGGTCGGTGGCCACCAGCGCCTCAATGCCGGCCCGGTCCGGTCCCACCGCGAGGATCACCCCGCCGTCGCGCGGCACCTTGCGCCCCGAGGCGAGGAAGGTGCCCGCCGCGTAGTGCTCCCGGAGCCACTCGATGTGCTGGGGCAGCACGGCGTCGATCGACTCCACGTCGGCGGTGTACGTCAGCTCAAGTACGAACATGCGGCCCAGGCTAGACCCCGGGTCACGGCCCGCCTCCCGTGCCTCCGCGGCTCCGGCCCCGCGGCGCCCGGCCGGGAGGGTGCCGACCCCCATCCTGCCAGGTCGGGCAAGGGTTCGGTAGGACGCAGCCCACCCTTCTTCCGCCTTGCCGCGCGGCGGTGCGCGCCCGCAGACTCGTGCGCATCCCCTTCCGCGTCCCGCGCCGACCGTCCTTTCCAGGGCGGCCGGCGCGCACGGCGTGCTGCCCCCGCACAGGGGGCGGCGGGCGGACGGGGGAACCACACGAACGACGAAGGGGGACGGGCGCGATGAGCGTGCACGAGGACATGGTGCTGAAGGCCCGGGTGCGGCTGCTGAGCCACAACGAGCGGATCCTGCGCGGCGAGGAGGGCCTGTGGGTGTACCGGGCGCTGTTCGCCGTCAGCCCGGCCGCCCACGCCTACAAGCTGGCGTTCGTCCTGCGGGAGGCCGCCGAGGGGCCGCGGGTGGCCCACCTGCCCGGGGCGCGGCAGGCGCTGCTGGACGAGGCGCGGGCGGCGTGCGCGCACGTTCCCTCCCACGCCCCCGCCCACCAAGTGCGGATGTGGGAGTACCCGATGGCCGAGCTGCGGCGCATCGAGCAGCAGATCACCGGTGCACGCCAGTAGGTGATCACCCGATAGTTGCGGTACAACAATCCCTATTTGACGACTGATCGGAGAAATTCTGATATGAGCAGGTCAGGACTGTCGCGCCGCGCCCTCCTCACCTCGGCCGGCGCCGGGGCCGTCACCGCCGTCATCGGCTGGAACACCGCCACCGCCGCCTGGGCCACCGAGGCCGACGCGGACACCGGCGCGGACACCGGCGCCGACATCGCCCGGCTGCCCGCCCTGGACGGCACGGTGACCCTGCGGGGCGAGGGCCTGGAGCGCTTCTCCGGCGACTTCGGACACCTCGTCACCGCCGGGCCCCGGGCGGTGCTGCGCCCCGGCTCGGTGCGCGACGTGCAGCAGTTGGTCGCCTTCGCCCGCCGCCACCGCATCCCGGTGGCCGTCAACGGGCAGAGCGGGGACCTCGCGCAGCTCGGCGAGGCCGGACTGGAGTCGCACTCCAGCTACGGCCAGGCCAACCCCCGCGGCGGCGTCGCCATCGACGCCCGCGGCCTGTCGAAGGTCGTCTCGGTGCGCCCGGGGCGCGCCGTGGTCGAGGCCGGGGCGACCTGGGCGCAGGTCACCGAGGCGGGCCTGGCCGCGGGCTGGGTGCCGCCGGTGCTCACCGACTACCTGCACCTGTCGGTGGGCGGCACGCTGAGCGTCGGCGGCATCGGCGGCGGTGTGCAGCGCCACGGCATGCAGGTCGACAACGTGCTGGAGCTGGACGTGGTGACCGGCACCGGCGAGCTGGTGACCGCCTCCCCCACCCGCAACCGCGAGCTGTTCGAGGCGGTGCTGGCCGGCGGCGGCCAGGTCGGCGTCATCGTGCGCGTCACCCTCGCCCTGGTGCGGGTGCCCGAGCGCGCCCACGTCTTCTCGCTGTACTACGACGACCTGGACGCCTACCTCGCCGACCAGGAGAAGGTGCTGGCCCGGCGCCGCTTCGACTTCCAGGTCGGCGACGTGGTGCGCAGCGCGGACGGTTCGCGCTGGCGCTACAAGGCGGAGCTGGTGGCGTTCACGGACGCCGGGCGGGCGGTGGACCGGGCGGCGCTGCTGGCGGGGCTGGCGCCGGTGGACACGGAGGTGGTGGAGCAGAGCTGGCGGGAGTACGCCTACCGGGTGGACGGCTTCTCGGGGTACCTGCGGGCGGCCGGGTTCTGGGCGCTGCCCAAGCCGTGGCTGAGCGTGTTCCTGCCGGCGTCCACGGCGCGGGCGTTCATGGCGCGGGCCGCCGAGGTGCTGACCGCCGCCGACCTGGGGGCGGGGCTGCTGCTGTTCTACCCGTACCTGCGCTCGAAGGTGAAGGCGCCGCTGGCGGTGCTGCCGGGGCGGGAGGAGGTGGGCTGGCACTTCGACCTGCTGGCCTTCCCGGGGCCGGGGTCGGACACGGCGGCGATGCTGGAGCGCAACCGGCTGCTGTACGACCTGGCGGTGGAGCTGGGTGGCAAGCGGTACCTGATCGGGGCGGTGCCGGGGATGACGCGCGCGGACTGGCAGCGCCACTACGGGGGGCTGTGGGAGCGGGTGGTGGCGGCCAAGCGGCGCTGGGACCCGGCGGGGATCCTCACTCCGGGGCAGGGCATCCACGCGTCCTGACGCGCCTGACGCGCCCTCGGGCCGCCCGCGTCACGGCGGGCGGCCCGGCGGGGGCCGACGGGGCCGGGCGGCCGGGTGGCCGGGCGGGGGCCGGGTGGCCGGGTGCTCAGGTGATCTCCATCTGGGCCATCATGCCCATCGCGGAGTGGTCCAGCAGGTGGCAGTGGTAGGGGTAGCGGCCGCGGTAGGAGTCGAAGGTGGCCTGCAGGCGCACGCTCTCGCCGGGCATCAGGCGCACGGTGTCCTTGAGGCCCGACTCCTCGGGGCCGGGGGCCCGGCCGTTGCGCTGGAGGACGCGGAACTGCACCAGGTGCAGGTGGAAGTTGTGCGGGATGTCGGTGTTGGCGTTGTGGACGGTCCAGATCTCCGAGGTGCCGAAGGCGACGGCGGCGTCCACCCGGGCCGGGTCGTACACCTTGCCGTCGATCAGGCCGCGCGGGGCGGCGCCGGCGCCGCCCTCCTCGACCTTGAGCACGACGGTGCGCTCGCGGGCCACCGGTCCCGGCGGCGCCAGGGTGCGCAGCCGGTCGGGGACGGAGGAGGGGTCGGGGGCGGGGCGGCCGACGTCGAAGCGCAGGACCTGGCCGATGTGTTCGGCGGGGCCCGGCGGCATGGAGTTGGTGAGCACGACGCTCGTGCCGGGGCGGTAGCGGGAGAAGTCGATGACGACGTCGGCGCGCTCGCCGGGCGAGAGGTCGACGGTGTCGGTGGTGTGGGGGCGTTCCAGCAGGCCGCCGTCGGAGCCGATCCAGGTGATGGGGCCGCCGTCGGCCAGGCGCAGGGAGAAGAAGCGCAGGTTGGAGGAGTTGAGCAGGCGGATGCGGTAGCGGCGGGCGGCGACGTCGACCTTGGGCCAGGGGCGGCCGTTGGCGAGGATGGTGGCGCGTCCGGCGGCGTCGTCCATGCGGTAGACGAGGTTGCCGGAGGCGTCGAAGCGGGCGTCGCGCAGCGCGATGGGCAGGTCGTAGCGGCCCGAGGGCAGCGGCAGGGCGGCCTCGGTGGCGTCGGTGAGCAGGTAGGTGCCGGCCAGTCCCCGGTAGACGTGCTCGGACTCCAGGTGGTGGGCGTGGTCGTGGAACCACAGGCTCGCGTGGGGCTGGTCGTTGGGGTAGGTGCAGGTGCGGGTGGCGCCGGCGTTCAGCAGGTTCATCGGGCCGCCGTCGCTGTCGACGGGGACGGCGGAGCCGTGCAGGTGGACGGAGACCGGGTCGTCCAGCAGGTTGGTCTGGCGCACGATCACCGGCCGTCCGGAGCGGGCGCGGATGACGGGGCCGGGGAAGGCGCCGTTGTAGGTGAGGACGTCGGTGCGGTGCCCGGGCAGGATGCGGGCGAAGGAGCGCAGCATGGTCACCGCGTAGGTGTCGGCGCCGCCGTCGGTGGAGACGGGGCTGAGCACCGGGGGCAGCGGCAGGGCGGTGGTGAACTTCGGGGCGAGCGCGGGGCCGGCGTCGGGGCCCGGGTCGGGGGCGTCGGCGCCCGCCGGGTGGGCGTGCCCCGCGTCCTGCGCGTCCTGCGCGGCGGAGGCGGCGGAGGTGGCGGAGGCGGCCGGGTGCTGGGTGGTGCGCACGAGCAGGACTCCTCCCCCGGTCGCCAGGGCGGCGCCGATCATCCTGCGTCTGGTCACCATCGCGTCTCTCCTCCCGTGTGGGCTCCCCGGCCTCGCCCGGGTGGGTCGGGGCGGCCTCGTCCGGGTGGGCTCGCCCGGCCTCTCCCGGGTGGGGGCGGCCTTGTCCGGGGGTGATTGCAGCAGCGCCCGCTGGGGCCGCGCTGGGGTCCGGCTGGGGCCGCGGGCGGCGCCCTTCGGGCCGGTGGGGGGCGGTGCGGGTGGGGCCGGCGGGCGCCGCGGTGGGTGAGCTGCGGGTGTTGCGGGCGCCTTGCGCGGGGCCGCCACCGTGGCTGCGGACGCGGTCGAGGAACGCTCAAGGACTCGGCTCGCGGTGAACGCTCGTACTCGCCGGGGGCCCGGCGTGCTGCTCACCCGCGCGCCGGCCCCCCGTCTGTCGATGGACTCGAAGGGGAAGGGCCGGAGCGTGGACCTGCGGTACTGGCTGCCGAGGGCGGCCGAGGTGGCCGAGCGGTGGGGCGAGCGGTTCGGGCCGCTGCGGCCGCACCCCTCGCACCTGGTGGACGAGGCGGACTTCGCCGCCGCGTTCGAGCGCTTCGCCAAGCGCCTGGAGCACAACTACCCGTTCTTCCACCCGCGTTACGCCGGACAGATGGTCAAGCCCCCGCACCCGGCGGCGGTCGTGGGCTACCTGACGGCGATGCGCTTCAACCCCAACAACCACGCCTACGAGGGCGGGCCGGCCACCAACGACATGGAACGCGAGTGCGTCGCGCAGCTCGCCGCCATGTTCGCGCTGCCCGCGCACGTGGGCCACCTGACCAGCAGCGGCACCATCGCCAACCTGGAGGCGCTGTACGTGGCGCGCCAGAGCCACCCCGGCCTCGGTGTCGCCCACAGCGCCCAGGCCCACTACACCCACAGCCGGATGTGCCACGTCCTGGGCGTCGAGAGCCACGCGGTGGCGGCCGACGCCGAGGGCCGGATGGACGTCGGCGCGCTGGAGGAACTGCTGCGCACCGGGCGGGTGGGCACGGTGGTCGTGACCTGCGGCACCACCGGGCCCGGCGCCGTCGACCCGGTGCACGAGATCCTCCCGCTGGCCCGCCGCTACGGGGCGCGGGTGCACGTGGACGCCGCCTACGGCGGGTTCTTCGCGCTGCTGGCCGCCGACGAGGCGCTCGCGGCCTCGCTCGGGGTGGACACCGCGCCGTGGCGGGCCGTGGCCGGCTGCGACTCGGTGACCGTCGACCCGCACAAGCACGGCCTGCAGCCCTACGGCTGCGGGGCGGTGCTGTTCGCCGACCCCGGCATCGGGCGGCACTTCGCCCACGACTCCCCGTACACCTACTTCACCGACGCCGAACTGCACCTGGGCGAGATCAGCCTGGAGTGCTCGCGCGCCGGGGCCTCGGCCGCCGCGCTGTGGCTGACCCTGCAGCTGCTGCCGCTCACCCCCGAGGGCCTGGGCGCAGGGCTGGCCGCGAGCCGGCGCGCCGCCCTGGCCTGGGCCGAACTGATCGACACCAGCGAGGAGTTGACGCTTCACCAGCGACCGCAGCTGGACATCGTCACCTACTTCCCCACCGTCCCCGGGACGCCGGCGCCCGCGCTGTCGGCGATCGACGCCGCCAGCGAGCACGTCCTGCGCCGGGGCATGGCCGACGAGCGGGACCCCGTCTACCTGAGCGTGCTGCGCGTGGACGCCGCCGACTTCACCCGCCGCCACCCCGGCGTGCGCGCGGACGCGGGCGGGGCCCGGGTGCTGCGCAGCGTGCTGATCAAGCCGGAGGCGGAGGAGTGGGTGGAGCCGCTGCACGCGCGGGTCACCGCCCTGGCCGCCGCGGCCGCCGGCCGGTCACCCGACGCGGCCGGTACGGCCGACGTGACCGCCGCACCCGACACCACCGGTACCACCGATGCCACCGATGCCACCGTTGACCCGCCTTCCCCTTCGTCCGCCCCCTCGTTCGAGGAGAGTGCCCGTTGACCACCACCACCGCCCTGCCCGCCGCCGCGGGCACCGCCCTGCGGCCCGCCGTACGGCCCGCCGTGCGCCCGGCCCGCCCGGGCGAGGAGGACGCCCTCGCCCACGTGCTCGCCGCCGCCTTCGCCGACGACGCGCTGATGCTCTGGGCCTTCCCCGACCCCGGCCACCGCGCCCGCGCGATGCCCGCCTTCTTCCGCGTCCACGTCGAGCAGTGCCTGGCCCACCGGGGCGCCCTGGTCGCCCACCGGGCCGCCGGCGACGGCGCCGCCCGGGACGGCGAGCCGCTGGGGGCGCTGCTGTTCCTGCCGCCCGGCCACTGGGACGACCCCGGCCCGCAGGACGGCGCCGCCACCCGGGCCCTCGCCGAGGCGATCGACGCCGCCGGCCACGACGGGCCCGCCCGCCGCCTGGCCGCCATCACCCGCCTGCAGACCCTGCGCCACCCGCGCCACCGCTCCCACCACTACCTCGCCTTCGTCGGCGTGCACCCCGACGCCCGCCGCACCCGCACCGGCCGGGCCCTGCTGCACGCCTTCCTCGCCGAGGTCGACGCCGCCGGCCAGGCCGCCTACGCCGAGACCAGCTCCCCCGGCGGGGCCCACCTGCTCGCCGGCGGCGGCTTCACCCGCTTCGGCGAGGCCATCGCCCTGCCCGGCGGCGGCCCCCGCCTGGCCCCGGTGTGGCGGGGGCCCCGATGACCGCCCCCGCCCTGCCCGCCGCCCCCGCCGTGTCCTCCTTCTCGGCGCTGCGCCTGTACAGCGCCGGACAGATCGACGCCGGCCACGCCGCCGAACGCCCCGAGGCCGCCGAGACCCTCGCCTGGGCGCGGGCCTTCCTCACCACCGCCCACCCCGACCTCGGCCGCAGCGGCCCGGTCTGCCCCTACACCCAGCCCTCGCTGCGCCGCGGCCTGTTCCACATCGCCGTCGCCGACGGCCCCCCCGACGGGGACCTGCCCCTCCTGGTCGCCGAACTGCGCGCCCGCTACGACGCGTTGCTCGCCGCCCTGACGGAGGAGTCCGAGCGCGAACTGCTCACCGTCCTGCTGGTCATGCCCCAGCTGGACCGCGAGGACTCCACCGTGCTGGACGAGCTCCAGCGCAAGGCCAAGGACGAGTTCGTCGAACAGGGCCTGATGATCGGCCAGTTCCACCCGGTCTGCGAGGAACCCGGCCTGTGGAACCACGCCTTCAGGCCGCTGCGCGCCCCCGTCCCGCTGCTCGCGGTGCGCAAGCTCCTGGTCTTCGACCTGCCCTTCCTCGCCGGCGACGAGACCCACCTGAACCACTACCTGGCCCGCTTCGCCCCCGAGGTCCCCGCCCGCATCCGCGCCCAGCTGGTCACCAGCGTCCGCGCCCGCCGGCACAACGCCGCCGCCTGACCCCCCTCCCCCGCGCGCGCGGAGCCGGCCGGCGCCCGGCTCCGCGCGCGCCCCTTCACCCCGGGCCGGTGCCGTGGGGCCGGCCCCTGAACGTCCGCCGAACGCCTGGCCCACCGGCTCACCGCGTGCCCTCGGACGGGTGACACCCCTCGGACGGTTCCGCCTCGCCGCATCAACGGCGAGGCGGAGTTCACCGACAGTGCCCCTTCGGGAGGGCGGGGGCGCGTCGCCGTGTGTCCGGCCGTCGGCTACCCGAACGGCAGCACCGCGGTACTGCGCCCGCACAGGACACGCGAGTAATCGGCCGCCCCGTCACCCACGTTCCGGTAGTTGAGCACCGGGTCACCCGCGGCGACCAGGACGGTGGCGCACCCCAGGCACCATGGTCGCGGGGGATCCACGTCCAGGTCCTCGATGACCGCGTCCACTGTGCGGCACTCGGCGCAGATCGGCATGCTGCCGCCCTCCTCACTCGCTCAGGCCCAGGTGGAGCCGCACACGGTACAGCCCCAGCGGCCGTCCATCGTCTGGTAGGTGGCTCCCGACCCGCAGATCGGGCACGCCATGGCGGACGTGGTCCGGTCGCTGTTCGGCACGTTACCGGGCTGCCGGGCGCCGTGGGTCGGGTTCGGGGTCTCGGGGCGGTCGAGCAGCAGGGCTGCACTCATGACGCACTCTCCTCCGGACGAGGATCGGAATGGGGGTGCGCCCGGCCGGGGCACTCACCAGGCTTCCCGGTCGGCGGCCGCACGGGGAGGCCCAGGGGCGCTCCCGCACGCCGTGTGCGTGCCTCGCACACCCTGTGCGTGCCCTGCCCATGGGTGCGGTCCTGTCGGTACGGTGGCGGCCCCGTGCAGTCGGAAGGGGCGCCGTGTCACGTCATCGTCGACTCGGGACGGTCATCAGGGCCGCCCGGTGTGCACAGCGGATGACGCAGGCCCAACTGGGCCAGGCATGCGGCTACTCGGCGTCCGCGATCAGTCGGGTGGAGGCGGGACTGCTGCGGCCGGCCGAGGAGTCACTCCCTCGGATTGCCCAGGTGCTGGGGATCTCGCTTGACGCCCTCGACCTCGGCCGACCGGCTACGCTGGCGCGAGATGTGACCCCGGATCAGGAGGACGCCATGCTCCGCAGGCAACTGCTCGTGGCGGGCATGGCGGCGGCCGGGACATCGATGCTCCCGTCGACGGCAACCGCCGCAGCACACCCGGATGCGTCGGCCCGGATCGTCGGGGCACTGTACGACCCGACGGAGTCGGCACCTGTGTCACTGCAGCAACTCGGCCTGGCACTGGCCTCGGCGCGCACGCAGTTCACGGCGGCCCGCTACGAGGATCTCGGTGCCGCTCTCCCCGGCCTGTTGGGTACTGGCGAGGCGACGCGGAACGCCTTGTCCGGCCGGGCCCGGGAGGAGGCGCACGCCGCCGTTGCCCGCGCCTGGGTGCTGGCAACGGAGCTCGCCTTGAAAGGACATTCCGAGGTGGCCTGGCCGGCTGCGGATCGGGCCCTGGCTGCGGCACAGGCCAGTGGCGACCCCGTGGTCCGGGGGGAGGCGGCCCGGGTCCTCGCGATCACTATGCGGCGTGCCGGGCGCCCTGGCGCGGCGGTCGACTTCCTGCGCCGCACCGCGGGCTCGCTCGAACAGGACCGGAGCGACGTGGCCCAGGCGGTGGCGGCAACGCTGCTGTTGACGGGCGCCTACACGGCCGCATGCGGCCGGCGCCGCGCCGATGCTCTTGACCTGATGGCGGGCGCCGAGGATGCGGTCGACCGTCTGGCCTCTGCCGATACCAGGCCTCCGAGTCCGCTGTTCACGGTCGACGCCACCAGAGCCCAGGCCGACCTGTACCGGATCGGCGTGCACACCGCGCTGGGCACTCCCGACGAGGCCGTGCCGTACGCGGCGCGGATCGTCCCGGACCGGCTGCCGACAGCGGAGCGCCGGGCCCGGTACGGCACGGACTGCGCACGCATGTGGCATCACCTCGGCGACCACCGCCGCACGGTCGTCGCGCTCCGGTTCACGGAGCAGGTCGCACCGGAGGAGGTCCGCCGTCCTGCCGTGCGAGCGCTGACGGCGGACCTGCTGTATGCGCCGGTGACGGTGGCCGGCGTGCGGGCGCTCGCCGCGCGAACAGGCGTGTCGTAGGGACGTCGAGCGCCTGCCATGCAGGTCAGGGGTGCGGGTCGGGGCGGTGCCCGGCGATTTCCTTGCGGCCCCGCGCGGGGCGGCGGCAGGAGGTTGGGTAGCCTCCGGGGATGGTCTCCTCCCCCCGTGCCGTCCGGCCCGCCACGCGGCTCGTCGACGGGCTCGTCCACGCCTACGCCCCGCACGCCGGCGCCGTGGGCGTGCTGTCCCCGGTGGCGGCCTTCCGGCCCCTGCCGGGGGACGAGGTCGTCGGCCACGCCGTCGCCGCCGACCTGGGCCGCGCCCACTACACCACGCCGGACGCGGCCGTCTGCGTGGGGGCGGACGGCACGCAGCTGTGGCGCTCGCGGTTCGAGCCGGAGGCGGACGAGGTCTTCGGCCACCGGCCCGGCTGCGAACTGTCCCCGGACGGGCGGGTGCTGTGGGTCTACCGGCCCGACGCCATGGCCGGCCGCGGCCGCCCGGACCAGTGGGTCGCCATGGACGCCGCGACCGGGACCGTCCTCGCCCGGGCCGACCTGGAGACGGTCGGGCACGGCGCCGTGCAGCGGGCGCACCCGGCGAGCGGCCAAATGCTCCTCAACGTCGGCGAGGGGCAGGACGGCACCGTGATCCACCGCGCGTCGCTGACCGGCGGCCGGATCGAACTCGTCCGCTACCCCTGGGACGACCGGTGCCTCATCGACCTGTCACCCGACGGCCACCGGTTCCTGACCGTCGACCACGCCCAGAACGACCTCGCCGTCCACGCCTTCCCCGGCGGCGACGTGCTGTTCACCCGCACCGCCGCCGACTTCGGGCACGACCCGGACACGGTCTTCCTGGAATGGAGCGGCGGCCACCTGAGCGCCGACACCGTCGTCGCCACCCTCGTCGGCCAGGACGAGGACGAGGAGGACTGGTTCCGCCACTACCGCCTCGACGCCCGCACCGGCCGCGTCCACGGCGATTTCGACGCCCGCACCACGGACCCGTACGACATCCACCCGCTCGGCGACGGCTCCTGGCTCACCACCGGCCCCGACGGCCACCCCGTGCGCCACACCGACGCCTGACCTGCGCCCGACCGGCGTCCTGACCGGCGTCCTGACCGGCGCCCGACCGGCGTCCTGACCGGCGTCCTGACCCGGCCCGCTGCCGGGCCCGTTCACCGGGCCGTACGGGCGGCGGCGCGTTCGTAGATCGCGCCGCCGGGGATGTACCAGCCCGCCTTCTTGCGGACCGCCGGGCTCGGGTCCCGGTCGTGGGAGGCCCGCAGGGCGGCCACGGCCCGGGGCTCGGTGCGGGCGAAGCGGCCGACGAGCTCGGCGGCCATGGCCCGCACGCCCGGATCGGGATCGTGGGCCAGGTGGCGCAGCCCGGGTTCGAGGACCCGGTCCGCGCCCGGTGCGCACGTGTCGCCCTTGCACCGGTCGCAGGCCAGGGCGTGGAAGGCGGCGGTCCTCACCCGGGCGTCCGGGTCGTCGGCCATGGCGACGAGCTGGTCCATGGACTCGGTGTCGACCAGGTGGTCCAGCAGCCGGCAGCAGCCCTCCCGCACGGCCGCGTTCTCGTGGGACAGGCCCGCCCGCACGGCCCCGAGCGCGTCCTGCCCGCGGCGCAGCAGTTCCCGGTAGGCGGCCACCGTGCGCTGGGGGTCGCCCAGGCAGGAGACGAGGGCTTCGTTGTCGGTGCTGACGAATCCGAGCATGCGCCCAGTGTCGGGCCGCAAAGCGGCGCCGGGCAAAGGGATTTACCGCCCGACGCCACCGCCCGACGCCACCACGGGCCGCCACCGCAGGCCGGCGCCGCCGCCGTTCCCCGCCCGGTTCCCGCGACCGCGGCGAACGGCCCGCCCGGGTGGGCGCACGCCAGGCCCGCCCGGGGTTCATATGCCATATTGCGGACATGGTCCCGACGGAAGGCATGTCATGAGGTTCGCGGTCATCGGCGGTACCGGGCTGATCGGCTCGCAGGTCGTCGAAGATCTGAACGCCGCCGGGCACGAGGCGGTACCGCACTCCAAGTCCACCGGAGCCGACGTCATCAGCGGCCGGGGCCTGACCGAGGCGGTGGCGGGGGCCGACGTCGTCGTCAACCTGACGAACTCCCCGACCTTCGACGAGGCCTCCCTCGACTTCTTCCGGACCTCGATGGAGAACCTTCTGGCCGCGGCCCGCGACGGTGGCGTCGGCCACTTCGTCATCCTCTCGATCGTCGGCGTGGACCAGGTGCCGGAGCTGGCCTACTACCGCGCCAAGGTGCTCCAGGAGGACATCCTCACGGCCGGGCCGATCCCCTACTCGATCGTCCGGGCGACGCAGTTCATGGACTTCGTGGACGCCGTCCTGTCCTGGACCGCCGACGGCGACACCGTCCGGTTGCCCGCCACGCCGGTCCAGCCGATCGCCTCCGCGGACGTGGCCCGTGCGGTGGCGGAGGTCGCGGCGGGCGCCCCGCTGGGCGGCATCCGCAACGTCGCGGGCCCCGAGATCTTCCCCCTGGACGAGCTGGGACGCATCACCCTGTCCCGCAAGGGCGACAGCCGTACCGTCGTCACCGACCCCACCGCCGGCATGTTCGCCGTCGTCAAGGGGGACGTCCTGACCGACCCGCGCGCCCGCCTCGCCCCCACCCGCTACGCCGACTGGCTCTCCTGACCCGCGCGCCCGGGCCCCGCACACCTGGGGGCCGCACCAACACGGGCGCGGACGCGGACGCGGACGTGGACGTGGACGTGGACGTGGCGACGGTCCCGGCGACGCGGCGTGCGCGGCAGGCCGGACCACCGGCCCCCGTCAGGCGGCCGGTGGTCCGGCGGCGGACAGGCGCAGTCTGAAGGGCGACCCGTCGGCGGTGGGCGTCCAGCCCTCGGTGCGCGCGGTCCGGATGCCCGCGGCGACCTCCCGCGGCATGACCACGTGGGCGGGCACCGCGTCCGGGGTGTGCCGGGTGGGCCGGCCGGTGTCCACGACGAGCGTCGTCGCGGGGTGGGCGGCGTCCTCCACCGCGTAGCCCAGGGTGCTGCCCTCGTAGTCGCAGCACCAGTGCTGCTTGGTGACGCGCCAGCGGTACGCCGTGCCGTCGACGACGATGCGGCGCGCGCCCTTCCTGGCCAGTGCCACGGTGCTGCCTCCCGGTGTTCGGCCCGGCGGCCCGGCGGCCCGTCCGCCTGCCGCTCTGCCGTTCTGCCGGCCTGTCGGCCTGTCGGCCTGTCGGCCTGTCGGGAGGAAGTCTCCCGGTGCGGCGCGCGCTTGTCACCGGGTTTCCGGTGCCGTGGCCCGGGACGCCGTCAGGTCCGGGGTCCGTTCCCTCCTGCCCTCCTGCCCTCCTCCCCTCCTAGCGTGCGAGGCGCCCGAGGAGGGCGGAGGAGGCGGCGATGCCGAGGAGGGTGGCGAAGGCGAGGACGGCGAAGTCCAGGGGCAGGTGGGAGGGGGTGCCGATGAGCAGGCCGCGCAGCGCGTCGACCTGGTAGCTGAGCGGGTTGGCCTTGCTGACGGCCTGGAGCCAGCCGGGCATCAGGGCGATCGGGTAGAGGGCGTTGGAGGCGAAGAACAGCGGCATGGTGATGGCCTGGCCGATGCCCATCAGGCGGTCGCGGGTGAGCACGATCCCGGCGATGGCCATCGACAGGCAGGAGAAGAACGCCGAGCCGAGCAGGACGGCGGCGACGACGCCGAGCAGCCGCAGCGGGTTCCAGGTCATGGCGACGCCGAGGGCGGCGGCGATCAGCACCACCACCGCGGCCTGCAGGACGGCCTTCACCCCGGCGGCGAAGGCCTTGCCGGTGACCAGGGCGGCGCGCGGGGTCGGGGTGACCAGCAGTTTGGTGAGGACTCCGGAGTCCCGCTCCCAGATGATCATGATGCCGTAGAAGATCGCGATGAACATCGCGGACTGGGCGATGATGCCGGGCGCGAGGAAGTCCAGGTACGGGATGCCGCCGGTGGGGATCGCCTTGAGGCGGGTGAAGGTCTGGCCGAAGATCAGCAGCCACAGCGCCGGCTGGACCGCCCGGGTGTACAGCTCGGTGCGGTCGTGGCGCAGCTTCTGCAGTTCGACGGCGCACATCGCGCCGATGCGGGCGGGCACCAGGCGCCAGCCGGTGCGGGCGCGCGGGGGCACCAGCAGCAGGGACAGGTCGGGGTCGGCGGCGCCGGCGGATTCAGCCGACGCGGCCCGCGGTGCGGCGGGTTCGGCGGACATCGCTGAAGTCTCCTTCGGTCGCGTCGGCCAGTTGCCGGCCGGCGAAGTGGCGGAAGACGTCGTCGAGGGTGGGGTCCGGCCGGGCCGGGTCGGCCCGGTGGACCTGCTCCTTGAGCTCGGCGGGGGTGCCGAGCGCGCGGATGCGGCCGCGGTCCATGAGGGCGATGCGGTCGCAGTGGCGGTCGGCCTCGTCCATGTAGTGGGTGGTGACCAGGACGGTCATGCCGGTGGCGGCGCGTACGGCGTCCACGCGTTCCCACACGCCGGTGCGGGCGATCGGGTCCAGGCCGATGGTGGGTTCGTCCAGGACGAGCAGGCGCGGGGCGCTGACCAGGGCCTGGGCGAGTTCGAGGCGGCGCACCATGCCGCCGGAGTAGGTGGCGGCCATCCGCTCGGCGGCCTCGGTGAGGTCGACGGCGGCCAGCGCCTGGGCGACGCGGCGGGCGCGTTCGGCGCGCGGGACGTCGAAGACGCGGGCGAACAGGGCGACGTTCTCGCGTCCGGTCAGCCCGGCGTCGGCGGACAGCTGCTGGGGGACGTAGCCGAGCAGGCGGCGCACCTGCATGGGGTGGCGGGTGGCGTCGTGGCCGAAGACGCGGACCATGCCGGAGCCGACGGGCAGCAGGGTGGTGATCGCGCGGATGGTGGTGGTCTTGCCGGCGCCGTTGGGGCCGAGCAGGCCGAACACCTCGCCGGTGCGCACGGTCAGGTCGATCCGGTCGACGGCCCGGGTGGTCCTGCCGCGGCCGTGGCGGAAGACGTACTCCAGGCCCTGGCACACCACCGCGTCCTCGGTGCTCATGGCTCCTCCTCCCCGCAGGCTCCTCCGGGTGCTGCAGGTGCTGCGGGCGCAGCGGATCCGGCGGGTCCTGCGGGCGTAACGGGTGCTGCGGGCAGGGTGCGCAGGCCTTCGGCGACCTGCCGCAGGGCGGGCAGGGCGGCGGCCAGGGCCTCGCGCCGGTCGGCGGGCAGGCCGGCGACGACGTCCTCCATCAGCGCGCGGCGGCGCCGGCGCCAGGCCTCGATCCGCTCGACGGCCTCGGGGGTGGCGTGCAGGAGGGCGGCCCTGCGGTCGGCGGGGTCGGTCTCGCGGCGCAGCAGGCCGAGGGCGACGAGCTGGTTGACGAGGGTGGACACCGAGTTGCCGGCCAGGCACAGCTCCTCGGCGGCCTCGGAGACGCGCAGTCCGGGGGTTTCCGTCACCAGGCGCAGCAGTTCGACCTGGGCGCCGCGCAGGCGGGGTTCGTCCATCGTCTGCCGCAGGCGGCGGCGGACCAGTCGCTGGATGCCGACGAGGAGGGCGGAGAACTCGTCCGCCGGCGCGACGTCGAGCGTCTGCGGCTCTGTCGCGGTCATACCCTCATTTTAGCTCTCAGTGAGAGCTATCCGTCGAGGGTCACGCGCCCGTTTCCGGTGCGCTGCGCAGGTGGCGGGCCCAGATCTGGGCCTTGCGGTAGGGGCCGTCGCCGGCACTGTCGTACTGCGGTGCGTCGAAGACGACCCAGTAGGCCAGTTCGCCCTCGGCCCGCTGGTTGCCGGCGGGCTCCGGCGCCCCCATCGGGTCGATGGTGCCCGTGAACTCCACCTGCCACGGCCCGTCCCACTGCGGGTCGCGGACCACGGTGACCCGGGTGCCCGGGGGCAGTGCCCCGGCGGGCCAGTCGCGGTTCAGGGGGCGGCCCAGGATCCGTTCGACGGCCGCCCTGTCCCGGTCCTGGTCCTGGTCCCGGTCCTGGTCCCGGGTGTGTGCGGTGTCGGAGGACGGGTCGACGCTCATGCGCTCAGCTTCCACGCACGGGCGCCGGAAAAGCCACCGGTTAATCGGTGAGTTCTCATGCCGTCCATGCAGTCCGGGTCGACCGGCAGGACGTCGCCGCGCTGGTTGCGGACCAGGACGAGGCGGCCGAGCCGGCAGACGGGGGGCTTGGCCAGCAGCCGGGGGTCCTGCCCGGGGATGTCGATTTCTCAGGGTTCTTGGTCGAGATGCCGGGAGATGTCGGTGGGAACCGAGAGCACCCGGGGAGGGCGTGTCGGTGGGTCGGGACGTGTGGGCCCCCGCCGGGTGGGTGGTTCGGCAGGGGCCCGTAGGGAGTGCCTAATGGTTGTGCTGCGGCGTCATCAGCTCGGGGTCACCGTCACCGTGAGGGTTTCGGGGTTGGCGCTGTTGCCCTGGTAGACCGAGTCGCCGCTGTAGACGGCCGTGATGACGTGCGCACCGGCGGTCCGGAAGAAGACGACGCGCCCCGCGGCGGCGCAGTTTCGGAGATCGAGGATCAGGCGTGCCGTGCCCAGGGTCGTGCCGGTCGTGGTGTCGGTGAACGTCACGGTGCCGGTGGGCGGGGTCGTGGCGCCCGTACCGGCCGGGCAGACCAGATCGTCGAGCACTACCGGCCGCCCGAGCCGGACCTGCTGGGGCAACGCGATCAGGCGCGTGTTCACCGGCTTGCCCGGAGTGGTGTAGCTGATGGTGATGCCCGGGGCGGAGCTGGTGACGGTGGGGCCGGTGCCGCCGGCGGGGACCAGGGACGAGCCGCCGCCTCCGCCACCCCCGCCGCCGCTCGGACTGATGAAGGGGTTGATGTTGCCGCCGCCGCCTCCGCCGTAGTAGCCGCCGCCGCCGGCACCGCCGGTCAGGGAGGCGCCCGGGCCGCCTCCGGTGCCGCCGGCCCCGAGCGTGCCGGGCCCACCGCCGAACACCCCGCCGCCGCCGGTGCCGCCGGCCCCGCCCTGGGTGGACGTCCCCGCCCCGCCGCCGTGTCCTCCGTTGCAGGTCGCGTCCGTGCCCGGCTGGCCGGCGTCTCCGCCCGGGCTTCCGGTGCACTGGCCGGCCCAGCCGGCTCCGCCGCCGCCCGCGGCCACGATGAGGCGGGAGTCGGTGGTGGTGAGGGGCGTGGTGCCGGGTTGGGTGCGGACGTCGGAGGCACCGCCGCCGCCTCCGCCGAAGTGGGTGCTGCCGCCGCCGTTGAAGCCGCCGGTGCACTGCGCGCTACCGGCGCACTGGGCGCCGCCGGTGGCGGTGCCGCCGACTTCGACGTAGAGGGTCTGCCCGCCGGACAGCCCGGTGAGGGTGCCGGTCACCTGGGCGCCCCGGCCGCCGCCGACGCCGTTGTCCTCCACGCCGCCGGCCCCGCCGGTCGCCGTGACGTCGACCTGCGTGACACCGCCGGGCACGGTGAACGTCTGCTCGGCGCCGGTGAAGGCGAATGTGCAGGTGGTGGTGGGGCCCGAGACCGTACAGGTGCCCTGCGCGTGGGCGGTCCCGGACAGCGACATCGGGGTGATACCGGCGGCGCAGAACACGCCGGCCGCGACGGCCAGCGCCCGGCCCCGGGCGGCCGAACCGGCACGATGCCCGGCACCAGGACCTGACCGGCGGGCAGCATCCGACAGTGAGAACGTCACGATCCACTCCAGAAGACGGCAGAGGGCCTCTCGGCGGAGGATTTCCTTCCACTGTGGATCACTCGGCCAGGGCCGCGGTCCGCATTCGGCCTGACACACCGTCGGTTCACACCAGTGGGTCCCGGGCCCGGCTTTCGGCCCACCCGACTCCGAGAGCACGATCATGGTCTCGAAGCAAGCACTCGAGTGCTCTCAAAACTCGGCGATCCCGCCCGACCGGAGCATCGGGTGCTCTCGTCCCGGAGCGACAGACGCTCTCGCGACTCACCTATGAAGCCAAGGGGTTGACGTTCGGCGGGGATGCGGTCCGCTGTGGGCACGGGTGAGCGCAGACCCTGCCCGAGCGACCTGCCGGACGAGGCGCGGGAGCTGATCCGGCCGGTCGTCACGGCGTGGAAGGGACAGCACCCGTCGGCCGGCGGGCACCAGGGCCGCCACGACATGCGGGAGATCGTGAACGCGATCCTGTCCCGGACCCGCACCGGCTGCCACCCGAGACGACGCGCCGGCGTGAGCAGATCGAGGACGTGACCCTCACCGTGTCCACCCGGATCCGGGTCACGCTGGAGCACCTGTCCAAGCTCTCCGGCACCCAGGGCGTCGAGGCCCACTTCAGCGCCCCGGAGGACGGCCCGAACCACATCGGCCTGTCCGTCTTCCGATTCGACGAACACGCCCTGGTCACCCCGCACTTGGCCCGAACCGTCGGCCACGACTCCCCTCTGATGCACCTGCGGCGCAGCGAGGAGAACGGTATGTTCGACCGCTTCGCCGAGCACATCGAGGAACGGCGGCGGGCGCATGCGGACGAGGGGGCGGGCGAGGTATCTGTCCTCGTGTCCATGAGCCACGACGACTGCCGGCCCGCCCCGATGCCGCTTCACTCCGTGTCCGTCGCGGGCGTGGTCGTTCGCGAGGACGGGCGCGTGCTGGCCATCCGGCGGGCCGACAACGGCACCCGGGAGCCTCCGGGCGGTGTCCTCGAACTCACCGAGACCGTCGAGGACGGCCTGCGCCGCGAAATCCACGAGGAGACGGGGCTCAAGGTCGGCGTCGACCGGCTCACCGGCGTCTACAAGAACATGACCTGCGGCATCGTCGCCCTGGTGTTCCGGTGCCGCCCCGAGGACGGCGCCGAACAACTCTCCTCCGAATCCACCGCCATCGCCTGGCTGACCCCCGACGAGGTCACCGACCGCATGGCCGAGGTCTATGCCGTCCGCGTCCTCGATGCCCTGCGCCCCGGCCTCACGCGCATCCGCTCCCATGACGGCCGGCATCTCAGCGCCCCCGAACGCCTCGCATGAGAAGTCGGCCCCGTCGACTTCCTGCTCCACCGCCCGACCGACCCACGAACAAGGCAGGCCCCCTGAGGGCACTTGCGCGTCGCCGCCTGCCTCGGGGCGGCGACGCGCGGACGAACCCCCGTCTCCCGCACCGCCGCGCGTGAACGCCTCCCGTGGGAAGTCGGCCCGGCCGACGAGTGGTTGAGGTTCCTTCAGTGACCTGCCCGGGCCGGGGTTCTACGCCCCCGGCCCGGCACGGTGTCGCAGGCGACTGGCATGCTGGGGTCAAGAGTTGTCACCGGGAGGAGACGAGGGGGGCGGATGCCGGACAAGGTCAGGCCGCTGCGCGCGGCACCACGGCTGGGCACGGTCAACGGATTCGGGCGCACGATGCTGGGCAAGACCCGCGTGGACGCCCAGGGCGCGTGCTTCGCCACCCGCTGGTTCACCGTGCTGATGCTGCCGATCCGGCCGCTGGGCCGCTACTACGTCAAGGAGGGCGAGACGGTCGACGTCCCCGGACGAGGCGGCTCGACGACCACCACCGAGTACGTGTTCCTCGGCGAGGCCGAGCTGCGCGCGAGCGAGGTGATCCGCACCTACCTGTTCTGCTGGCTGGTGGTGCCGCTGGTCGTCGCCGGTCCCGTGACGCTCTTCGGGCTCAACGCCGACGCGTTCAGCCACGAGCACCCGATCCTCTTCCTTCTGCTGCTGCTCGGGCTCCCGATCGTCGGCATCATCGCGCTGGCGTGGCTGCTGGTCCTCAACGAGAAGTTCCTCGCGCCGCTGCGCGTGCCGCGACGGGTCGAGGCGGGGCCGGCGGACCGAAGGCCCTGAGGGGACGGGGACTCGGGGCCCGAGGGCCTGACGGCGGGCCCGCGACGGCTACAGGCCCGCCCCGGTCAGCAGCCGCTCCATGTGCTCGACGGGAAGGAACGGCGCCGCGGCGGCGGCCCGCGCGACGTGTTCGGAAGGGTCGGCGAGCAGCCGCAGCAGGGATGGGAGCGGAAGGTTGCGGTGGGCGGCGACGGCCCGGCGCACACGCTCCTCGGGGTCGTCGGCCAGCCGCCCGGCGAGTTCCGCGGGCAGGTCCGGATCGCGGGGCGCGAGGGAGCGCAGCCGGGGCTGGGGGTCGGTGGCGAAACGGCGCAGGGTCTGCGGGGGAAACGGCAGGACCTGCGCCCCGTCCCACCAGAACGTGAACTTGTCGCGTCGGCTGTAGCGGCGCTCGATGTCCTCGGCGGTCGCCGGATCGACCAGGTGCGGGGCGCAGTGCGCCATGGTGAGGCGGACCAACTCCTCCTCGTCGCCGAGCAGTCGGGCCACCGCCTCGGCGGGCAGGTCCTTGGCGGCGGCAGCCGAGGCCCGGAAGCAGACGTAGGGCGAGTCGAGGTGCGGCAGCGGGTCGGCCGTCACCCAGTCCAGGCGCAGGATCCGTAGTTCCGTGGGCGCGAAGGAGTTCTCGTACCAGCGCAGGAAGGCCTCGTCGTCGGCGTCGGGGCCCGGCTCGGCCGTCGACCGCGACGCCTCGTGGACCGAGGCGTGGATCCGTGCCCGCTCGTGCTCCGGCGTGTCCGGCCGGGCGAAGACCTTCACCCGCACGCTCAGGGCCGGATCGACGGCCAGGGCCGCGCGCAGCGCCGACGGCAGGTCGGGACGGCGGGCGAGTTCGGCGCGCACGCCGGCGTCCGGGTCCTCGGCGAGCCGCCGGGCGGTGTCCGCGTCGAGGACGGCGTGGACCACCGCGCCCGCCCGGGTCACCGGGTCCGCCAGCAGCGCCGGCAGCAGGTCCGCGGGCGGTACCGGATGCGGCAGGCGCGCGAAGTAGGTGGAGCAGGCGGCGGCGCGGACCTCCGGCTCGGGGTCGGTGAGCAGGATCCGGCGCACCGCCTCCGGGGCCTGCGTCCAGTGCTTGGCCAGCGCGGCGCGGACCGCCGGGTCGGGGTCGGCGGCGAGACGGGCCCTCAGGTCGGGCGGGATGCCGTCCTTCTGGGCCAGGTGTTCGCGGACCTTCGGCTCCGGATCGTCGACGAGCTGCTCCAGCATCCGCCGCGGTGCGCTCGCGGCACGGACGGCGAGCGCGGCCCGCACCCCCTCGTCCGAGTGGGCGGCCAGGCGCAGGCGGAAGCGGTGCGGCAGCCGGTCGTTGAGGGCCAGACTGTGCAGGAGCCAGTGGTCGTCGGTCGCGACGATCTCCTCGATCATGTCCTCGGTGAGGTCCGCACGACCGGCCACCTCCCCGAATCCGTGCCGCCGGGCGAACAGCCGCCGGACCATCGCGGCGGGCAGGGCGGGGTTCACGGCCAGCCCGTCCAGCACGTGGTCGAGGTGGACCGGGGTCGGGGCGTCGGTGTCCATCCGGCCAGGATGTCAGGGGCTCTGCGGTGCGCAGCCGCCGGGCCCCGCCCGCACACCGGGCCGGGGAAGCAGAACATGCTCCGGGCGAAGGAGGACGGCCGCCCGTTCCCGACGGGGACGGTGTTCCGGGTGATCCCATTCGCCGTCGACGGCAAGCCCTGGTGAACGGCCGCGTCCCCGAAGGCCTCCCGCGGCCGTGAGCTCCCGCCCCGGTCAGTACCTGTTTTCAAGCCTCCGAGCAGCATCAGCCACGGTTGGGAATCGAACAGGGCTCAGGCCTGGGACGGTGATCCGCTGAGGGTGATGCGGCTGATCGACTGGAGAGGGCGGGGAGCGAAGAGCGCTCTCTGCCAGGGCTGATGCGGAAAACTCGTTGCCCTGGAGCCTGTTGGTGCTGATAGAAAGCGGCATGGACGACAAGATCATTCCCCAGGTCGAGCGGATGCTCGCGGAACGTGCCTGCGAGCGCATCATCGTGGACTTCATCCACCGCCTCGACCTCGGTGACCCGAGCTCGGTGGCCGAGCTGTTCACCTCGGACGGCTTCTGGCACTGGCCGTACGGGGACCGGCGCATCGAGGGACGCGAGGCCCTGCGCTGTTACTTCGCCTCCCGCCCGGCGGACAGGCTGTCACGTCGTCTGATGACAAACATCCTGGTCACGGTGGAGTCCGAGACGACGGCGCGGGCCGTCTCGTACCTGACGACGTACCGGGTCGACGGCTACGCGGGCGGAATGATCGAGCCCAGGCTCCCGGCCAATGTCGGCCACTACGAGGACACCTTCCGCAAGATCGACGGCGCCTGGCTCCTCGCCGGCCGCACCGTCTTCCTCCCCTTCGGCGCCGACACCGAGCGACTCCCCGCCCCGGAGGCATCACACGACTCATGACGCACTATTGCGGCATCGGATGTCCGGCTGCGCCCAGGATTCCACGGCCGGCCGGGCGTACGCACCGGTGTCCGGGCCGGTGTCCGGACCGTGCTGCGAACCGGGACGCGTCCCGGGCGGCGGGGCGCCTCCCCGGTCAGAGGCCGCCGCCGCAGCCCCCTCCGCAGCCTCCCCCGCAGGACGCGCCGCCGCAGCCGCCGCCCAGGCCCACGCCGCCGCTGCCGCCGCTGTGGGAGGAGGAGGTGGTGCTCCTCGCGGCCACGGCCCGGGCGAGGGCGTTCGAGCGGGCGCGGGCCGCCTCCCGGCAGATCCGCAGGTCGTGGTCGACGGGCAGCGCCGACAGCCCGCCCAGGGCCACCGTCGCCGGCCCCTGCCCGCGGCGCTCGGCCGTCCGGGCGTCGGCGAGTACGCGGGAGCCGAGCGCGGTCAGAGGGCGCAGCGGGCGCACGGGCGGCCGTACCCGGTGGTTGACCCACAGGGCGGCCGCGAACAGGGCGACGAAACCCGCCGGCGGCACGAGCCGGTTCCCGTCCCGCGTGAGTGTCCACACCAGGGCGGCCACGCCCGCCGCGGCCACCGCGAAGAGCACCACGGGCATCCACCCGTAGGCCTTGCGCACCCGCTCGACCAGTTCCTTGTCGTCGATCAGCCCCGAGGCCGCCAGCCGCTTGCGCAGCGCATTCGCTTCCGGCGACCAGTCCACCGACGCGATCAGCTTCCCGATGTCGCCGGTGCGGGTGAACCTCAGCGAGCGCACGGCCACCGCCTCGAACCCGTCCCCGCCCCCGTCCCCGGTCGTGGCCGTGGCTGCCGTGGTCAGCGTGACGTCACCGGAGCGGGAGGCGACGATCCGGCCCCCGGCGTACATCTCCGCGAGTGTCAGCTCCGCCAGGTTCCCGGCCAGGCAGGCGAGTTCCTCCTGGTCGAGGTCGAAGTCCCGGCCCGCCGCGAGCCGTTCGGCCCGGGTCAGCTCGTGCAGCGCGCGGCGGCAGCGCACCCCGGCCGCGGCCAGCGCCGCCCCCGTCCCCACCAGAAGGACCAGGACCACCCACATGACGCCCCCTCCCCCCACAGGTCAGCCCAGTGTGGGCGCGCCCGGGCCGGGCGGCAAGTCCCGGGCCCGGCACGGGCCGTGGGATGTACCGGGCGCGCTGCACCGCCGGGAGCCGGTCGGCAGGCCGCCCGGCCCCAGGTGCCTCACGCACGGACAGGCGACCGGGCGACGGGGGCATTGACGCAGCCGTCCGCACACGCGGTGCCGTGGACGCCGTAGCGGGTCGGCGCGACGGTCAGGGCAGGGATGTCGCGGCGGAGCGGGCGGGATACCCATGGCGGCGGCCCCGGAAGGCACCGGGAGGTGATGTCACGGGCCGACGGGGCGAACAGGGAGTGGGCGCCGCGGACTTGCCCAAGGCCAGGCCGGTACGGGCCGGAGGGGCGGGCCCGGCGGGGCGGGGTCAGTGGGCGGTGAGGGAGCGTGCGGCGACGTGGGCGACGGCCTGGTGGACGGGGGTGGGGCCGGAGACGAGTTCCAGCAGGCGCGGGGTGGTGGCGGGGTCGGTGAGCAGGTGGGCGAGGACGGCGGCGGCGTCGGGGCGGTCGATCTCGCCGGGGCCGGTGTGTGCGGCGAGGTGGACCAGGCCGGTGCCGGGTCCGTCGCGGAACCAGGCGGGGCGGACCACGGTGCTGTCGAGGTCCGGGTGGGAGAGCAGGGCCTGGTCGGCGCGGCCCTTGGCGCGCAGGAAGGTCTCCACGAGGGGGTCGGCCGGGTGGTGCGCGGCCGGGTCGGAGCCCATGGCCGACAGGAGGACGAAGCGGCGTGTCCCGGCGTGGTGGGCGGCGTCGGCGAGGGCGAGGACGGCGTCGTGGTCGACGGGGTTGGCCTGTCCGGGGGCGTCGCCCAGGCCCGCGCCGGCGGCGTAGAGCACCGCGTGTGCGCCGGTGAGCAGGTCGGCGAGCTGTTCGGGGGTGGCGGTGGCGAGGTCGGCGACGAGTGGTCGGGCGCCGGCGGCGCGGAGGTCGGCGCCCTGTTCGGGGCGCCGGATGATCCCGGACACCCGCAGGCCCCGGCCGGTGAGCAGACGGGTGGTCAGGAGTGCGACCCTGCCGTGGCCGCCTGCGATGACGACGGACATGCGGGCACTTTACGGGCCCGGTGCCCGCCCGGACGGCACCGGCGCGCGCGGGCCGGTGCCGTCCGGGCGGTGGCGGGGCCGCGGCGGGGCCGCGGGGGCCGTGGGCCGGGGGGTTCAGACGGCGACGAAGCGGCGGTGGCCGTCGGCGGCGAGGACGCGGCCGAAGCGCATGCCGGGGAAGTGGGCGGCGACGAGGAGGTCGTCGGTGTCGGCGGCCCGGTCGGCGATGCGGTTGCGCGCGGCGGAGGCGGCGGCGGGGTCGATGTCCCAGACGACCTGCCAGTCGCGTTCGGCGAGTTGGACGACGGAGTGGACGACGTCGCCGAGCAGCAGGGCGCGCCGGCCGCCGGAGGAGAGCACGTAGACGGTGGTGCCGGGGGTGTGGCCGGGGGTGTGGAGGGCGTCGATGCCGGGGGCGAGGGTGGTGTCGGCGTCGAAGAGTTCGAGTTGTGCCTCGACGGGGGCGAGTTTGGCGACGGCCTCGGGGGGTGCGCAGTCGCCGGTGACGAAGTGCTGCCAGTCGGCGCGGTGGGCGCGGTAGGTGGCGTTGGGGAAGACGGGCCGGCCGTCGACGGAGGCCCAGCCGACGTGGTCGAAGTGGAGGTGGGTGAACAGGACGTCGGTGATGTCGGCGGGGGTGGCGCCGTGGGCGGCGAGCGAGTCGAGGAGTGCGCCGCCGCGGTACTTGCCGTCGTCGTGGGGGCCGACTCCGGCGTCGACGAGGACGGTGCGCTGTCCGCTGCGCACGAGGAAGCCGCCCAGGGGCAGGGTGAGGGTGCCGTCGGGTTCGAGGTGGTGGCGGTGGCAGGCCCAGGGGTCGTCGGTGCCGGGGCGGGTGAGGATGTCGGCGGCCTTCTCGGTGCCGGTTCCGTCGGTGATCGCCTGGACGTCGATGTCGCCGATCCTCATGTGTGTGCCCTCCTGTGGCCGGTTGTCGGTGTGCCCGTGGCGGACCGGGGTCCGTTCGTGGGCTGTCGACTGCAACCTGCCCGGTCGGCACGGGATTCCCGTGCCCGTCGCGCGGGGGGCGCGCGGGGGCGGGCCCCGCCGTCCCCTTGCCCGGGGGGACGGCGGGGCCTTCCTGCCACCCTGCGCCAGGTGGTCGGTGGGCCCTCGTCAGACGGTGGCGAGGGCGGGGGCCGGCGCGGCGGAGGGCGCACCGGCGGCCGGCACGGCGGGTGCGGCAGCGGCCGGCACGGCGGGTGCGGCGGGTGCGGCGGGCGCGGTGGCGGTGCGGGTGAGGCAGTCGTCGGTGAAGGCGAGGGCGCGCAGGTGGTAGGGGCGGGCGGCGTGGCCCAGGGAGAGGTTGTGGCCGGCGCGGTGGGCGGTGACCAGGTGGGCCAGGCCGGTGGGGAAGGCGGTGGTCAGGGCGGTGCGGGAGGTCTCGTCCAGGCGCCACCAGTGTTCGTGTTCGGCGAGGGTGAGGCGCACGGGGACGCGTATGCGGGCGGCGAGGGCGCTGTAGCGGGCGGGCCAGGTGGCCAGTTCGCGGGATTCGAGGGCGGGGACGGGGGTGAGCAGGGTGCGGGCGGCGTGGAAGGTGCCGGGCGGGTAGAGGTTGAGGGGGCCCCAGTTGAGGCGGCCGCCGCCGGCGAGGTCGTCGGGGCGCTCCCAGGCGCCGGGGGCGTAGTGCTGGGCGAGGCCGGAGATGTCGCAGCCGAGCAGGGGCAGGTGGGGGTCGTCGGGCCAGTGGGCGGCGAGTTGGAGGGCGATCTTGCCGCCGAAGGAGTGGGCGAGGAGTTGGACGCCGGCGCCGGTGTCGTGGGCGCGGGCGTAGTCGGTGAGGGCGGCGTGGAGGGTGGTGGCCTGGTCGGCGATGAGCTGGCCGGCCGGCAGGCGGTGGGCGGAGGCGCCGTGGCCGGGGCGGTCGACGGCGAGGACGGTGTAGCCGAGGTCGGCGGCGAGGGTGAGCAGGCTGGTGTCGGGGTGGGCGGGGCCGGCGAAGTAGGCGGCGCGCATGCCGCGGCCGTGGACGGCGAGGACGACGGCTTTGGGGGCGCGGTCCTCGGGTTCGGCGACCAGGGCGGACAGCGGGATGCCGGCGGCGTCCAGGACCAGGGAGCGGGTGCGCAGGTCGGTTCTCACGCGGCGACTCCGGTGCGGGCGTTGTCGAGGTCGGCGAGCCAGCCGGTGAGGTCGGGGTTGCGCATGAGGGAGGTGCCGATGAGCAGGGCGGCGTAGCCGGCGTCCAGGAGGCGGGCGGCGTCGGCGGGGTCGGTGATGGCGGAGGCGGAGACGGGGGCGCGGCAGCCGGCCGCGCGCAGGGCGGGCAGCAGGCGCAGGCTGCGGCCGAGGTCGCCGCGGTCGCGTTCGCGGGTGCGGATGTCCTTGTTGTTGACGGCGACGACGCAGTCGGCGATGCGGGGCAGGGTGTCGAGTTCGCGTTCGTCGGTGATCTCGACGAAGGGGGTCAGGCCGAGGTCGAGGGCGCTGGTGACCAGGCGGGCGAGGGAGGTGGCGGGCAGCAGGGCGGCGGTGAGCAGGACGGCGGAGGCGCCGAGTGCGCGGGCGGCTTCGAGTTGGGCGGGGCGGGTGAGGAAGTCCTTCTGCAGGACGGGCAGTTCGGTGGCGGCGGTGACCTCGCGCAGCAGGCGGGGGGTGCCGCCGAACCAGCGGCCGGTGACGACGGACAGGCAGGGGGCGCCGGCCTGTTCGTAGCGGGTGACGAGGTCGGTGACGGTGCGCGGGCCCAGGAGGTCGGTGCCGTGGGGGTCGCGGAGTTTGACTTCCATGACCAGGGGGCGGGCGGCGGTGAGCAGCGCGTCGATGAAGCTCGGGCTCATGCGGTCGTCTCCTGGAGGCGCGGGTGCCAGGCGCGGGTGAGGGCGGTGACGTTCTCGTGGGTGAAGCGGCCGGTGCGGTCGCGGGCGGCGGAGTCGATGTCGGCGCCGGCGTAGAGGGGGTGGTCGGTGATGGTGCGGTAGGTGTCGCGGTTGGTGGTGCTGAGGCCGCCGGCGAGGAGGAAGGGGATGGTGAGGCGGGGCAGCAGGGCGTGGACGTGGGCGGGGTCCAGGGGTTGGCCGGTGGAGCCGACGCGGCCGTCGTCGGTGACGGTGTCGAGGAGGAACAGGTCGCAGCCGGCGCGGGCGAAGGCGCCGGTGAAGGCGCGCTCCAGGCAGCGTCCTCGGGAGAGGTGGAGGACTTTGACGAGGACGGCGTAGGGCAGGTGTTCGCGCAGTTCGGCGACGAGGGCGGGGCTCTGGTAGGCGTGGAGCTGGATCCAGCGGATGCCGGTGGCGCGGGCGAGGGCGGCGAGGGTGGGGGCGTGGTCGAGGAAGGTGACGAGGACGGGTTCCAGGCCCAGGCGGATGGCGGTGGCGGCGAGGTCGGCGAGGCGGTCGGCCTCGAGTTCGGCGGGGCCGCCGGGGATGCCGTGCCACAGGCCGACCAGGGTGGGGCCGGTGTCGGCGAGGAGGGTGAGGTCGGCGCGGGTGCGGGCGCCGCAGACCTTGAGGTGGCCGCTGCGGGTGGGGGCGAGCGGGGCGGCGGGGGTGAACGGGGCGGCGGGGGCGGTCATTTGCCGAGTCCGAGCATGGCGGCGATGCGGTTGTACTGGATCTCGTTGCTGCCGGAGTAGATGGTGCCGGCGACGGCGTTGCGCACGTCCTTCTCCAGTCCGTATTCGGACATGTAGCCGTTGCCGCCGAAGACCTGGACGGCGGCCAGGGAGGTGGCGAGGTTGGATTCGCTGGTGAGGAGTTTGGCGATGGCCATGTCGACGGTGACGTTGTCGCCGGCTTCCAGTCGCTGGGCGGTGTCGTACAGCCACTTGCGGGCGGTTTCCAGGCGGATCTTGGTGTCGACGATCTTGTTGGCGACGGACTGGTAGGAGCCGATGGGTTTGCCGAAGGACATGCGGGTCTTGGCGTAGTCGAGGCAGCGGGCGAGGCGGTGCTGCATCTCGCCGGTGTTGACGATGAAGGTGTAGAGGATCTCGCGTTTCATGACGTGGTCGAGGACGAGGAAGCCGCCGCCGACGCGGCCCAGGACGCGGTCGGCGCCGACGCGGACGTCGTCGAGGTAGAGCTCGGAGAGGGGGGAGGTGCGCAGGCCCATCTTCTTGACGGGGTTTCCGGTGGTGAGGCCGGGGGTGTCGGCGTCGACGAGGAAGGCGGTGACGCCGAGGGCTCCGCCCTGGGGGTGGGTGCGGGCGTAGACGACGACGACGTCGGCGACGGGGCCGTTGGAGACGAAGGTCTTGGAGCCGTTGAGGACGAAGTGGTCGCCGTCGCGGACGGCGCGGGTGCGCATCTGCATGGCGTCGGAGCCGGATTCGGACTCGGTGATGGCGTGGGCGCCGATGGCGTCGCCGGAGGCGATGCGGGGCAGGTAGGCGTCCTTGAGGGCGGGTGAGCCGAAGGCCTGGAGGGGGACGCCGGTGGAGGCCATGGAGGTGGTGACGGAGAAGTTGAGGCCGCCGTCGCGGCAGGTCTGGCCGAGGCCTTCGAGGACGTACATGGTGGTGAGCAGGGACTGGCCCAGGCCGCCGTGGCGTTCGTCGAAGGGCAGGGAGAGGATGCCGGTCTTCTGGATCAGGCGCCACTTGTCGTGGGAGAAGGCGGCCTGTTCGTCGCCTTCGATGTGGCCGGCGCTGAGGTCGTCGCCGAAGCGGGCCAGGCCCTCGCGCAGGGCCGTCTGGTCGGCGTTCCAGCGGATCATCGGGGTGCCGCCTTCCTCCCGGGCCGTCGGGGCCCGGGGTGGCAGGCCGGCGCCCGGTGGCGCCGGCTCACGTCGGTTCCAGGGCCCGTGCGGGGGCCCGGGCCCCCGGGCGGTGGGTGGGGGCTGCGGGCCCCGGTGGGGCGCGGGGTGCCTGGCGGGGGTGCCTGGCCGCGGGTGCCTGGCGGGGTGGCTAGTAGGCGGAGGAGGAGTGGGCGTCGAGCTGGTGGACCTCGTCGCCGCGCAGGGCCGGGGAGAAGACGCAGACCAGGCGCAGGTCCTCGTGGGGGCCGGCGATCAGGTAGTGGGCGTCGTGCTCGTCGAGGGCGTAGAGGCGTCCGGGGGTGATGGGGTGGGAGTTGCCGTCCATGTCGACGACCTCGCCGGAGCCGGCGATGCAGTAGCAGGCCTCCAGGTGGTTGCGGTACTCCAGGCGGGACTTGGTGCCGGCGTTGACGATGGTGTCGGTGAGGCTGTAGCCGAGGTTGTCGCTCTCGACGAGGAAGCGGCGGGACAGGCCGTTGCCCCACTCGACGGTCTTCACGTCGGCCAGGTCGCGGATCAGCATGCGGGTTGTTCCTCTCGGGTGGTGGTGCCGGGGGTGGTGGGGGTGTGCGCGGTGGTGCGGGGTCCGCCTCTTGCGTCCGGGTGAGGGGGGCGGGCGGGGCGGAGGTCGGTGAGGAAGGCGCGCAGTTCGGTGACGGCGTCCAGGCCGTGGGCGGCTGCGTGTTCCAGGCGGGCGACGGCGGCGGAGCCGACGATGGCGGCGTCGGCGCCGGCGGCGGTGACGGCGTCCAGGTCGGCGGCGGTCCTGACGCCGAAGCCGATGGCGACGGGGGTCGCGGGGGCGGCGGTGCGCAGGGTGGCGACGGTGGTGGCCAGGGCGCGGTGGCCGGTGGTGGGGGTGGTGCCGGAGCGGCCGTAGTGGGCGACGAGGTAGACGTAGGCGCCGGTGGCGTCGCGGGCGGCGGCGGCGAGGACGTCGGGGGCGGAGGCGGGGTAGCAGGTGGTGACCTGCGGGAGGCCTTCGTCGCGCAGGGCCTGCTGCCAGGCGGGGCGCAGGCGTGGGGGCAGGGCGTGGACGAGCAGGGCGCGGGCTCCGGCGGCGGTGGCGGCGCGCGCGGTGGCGGCGGGGTCGCGGTGGCGCAGGCTGTGGCTCCAGTCGGCGAGCAGGACGACCTTGAGGTGGCGCAGCCGGGGGGTGAGGTCGGTGAGGTCGGCGAGGACGGTGTCCCAGGTGGTGCCGGCGTGCAGGGCGCGGGCGGCGGAGCGGCGGATGACGGGGCCGTCGGTGGGCGAGTCGGGGAAGGGGACGGCGAGTTCGAGGACGTCGACGCGCTGCTCGTCGAGCATGAGGGCGAGGTCGGTGAGGCGGTCGGCGGGGTCGCCGGCGTTGAGGAACAGGGCGAGGCCGGGGCGGTTCCGGGGGAAGAGGGGTTCAGGCACGGGTGGCCTCCGGTCGGCGGGCCGCGGGGTCCGGGGCGGCGGTCCCGGCGGCCGGCGGCGCCGGTGGCGCGGGGCGGGCGGGGCGGGCGGGGCGGGCGGGTGCGGTGGCGAGGCGTTCGGCCAGGGCGCGGGGGGTGCCGTCGGCGAGGGCGTCCAGGGCGGCGGTGTAGGCGGTGTTCCAGTGGGTGTGGCGGCCGGAGGCCAGGGCGAGGGCGGCGGCGTTGAGGGCGATGGTGCGGGTGGCGGTGGTGCCGGCCTGTCCGGCGAGGGCGCGCAGGAAGTGGCCGGTGAGGTCGTCGGGGTGGGGGGCGAGGTCGGCGAGGGTGCCGGTGTCGGGGGCGACGCAGCCGGCGGGCAGGTGGACGGTGCCGGTGGGGGTGTGCAGGGTGTTGTCGGCGAAGGGCAGGAGTTCGTCGGCGCCGGTGCGGTTGTGGGCCAGCCACACGGTGCGTCCGGGCAGGCGGGCGGCCAGGGGGCGCAGGGCGTCGAGGGCGGCGGGGGTGGAGACGCCGGTGAGCTGGGCGGTGACGGGGACGGTGGCGAGCAGGGGGCCGAGGGTGTTGAGGAAGGCGCCGAAGGGTTTGAGGGTGAGGGGGTAGAGGGTGCGGGCCAGGCGGGTCAGGGGCGGCGGGTAGACGTGGGGGCCGGCGAAGGCGATGTTGTGGCGGGCGAGGTGGTCGGCGGTGGCGGCGTGGCCGGAGGTGAGGGTGATGCCCAGGCGTTCCAGGAGGTCGACGGAGCCGGCGGCGCTGGTGTAGGCGCGGGAGCCGGTCTTGACGACGGGGATGCCGATGGCGGCGGCGGTGAGGGCGGCGGCGGTGGAGAGGTTGAAGGTGGCCGGTCCGCCGCCGGTGCCGACGATGTTGACGCTGCGGGGGTGGGCGGGGCCGGGGTGGGGGGTGCGTTCGGTGAGCGTGGTGACCAGGGCGGCGAGGGTGTCGGGGTCGGGCAGGCGGGTGGTGAGGCCGGCCAGCAGGGCCGCCGCCTGGGCCCGGTCGGTGTCGGCCGGGCCCAGGGTGCGGTGTTCGAGCTGGTCCCACCACGAGTGCCAGGCCTCGGCGTCGACGGGGCGGGCGGCGAGGAGCGCGGTGAGGGCCGGGTGCACGGGTGTCAGCCGCCCACGGTGGCCGTGGCGGCGGCGGTGGCGGCGGTGCGGCGTTCGGTGATGAAGGCGTCGATGGCGGCGACCGAGCGGAAGTTGTTGGGGTCGAGGTCGGTGTCGTCGACGGGCAGGGCGAAGTGGTCCTCGACCCAGGCGATGAGCTTGAGGACGCCGAGGCTGTCGATGACGCCGTCGGAGAGCAGGTCGTGGTCGTCGGCGAGCTGGTCGGGGGTGATGTCGGGCAGGAACTCCTCGATGAGGAACCGCTTGATCCGGTCGATGTTGCTCATGGCGGGCAACTCCCTTGCGTGGATGGGTGGTCGGTGTTCGGTGGCACGGGGTGCGGGGTTTCAGGGGGCGGGCAGGACGGCTTTGCGGTCGACCTTGCCGGTGGCGGTCTTGGGCAGGGGGGTGTCGTGGATGGCGAGCTTCTCGGGGACGGCGGCGCGCGGCAGGTTGCGGGCCAGGTGCTCGCGCAGGACGAGGCTGTTGAGGGTGGAGCCGGGGGCGCGCCTCACGGCGGCGTGCAGGCGTTTGCCGGTGAGCGGGTCGCTCGCGGCGGCGACGGCGGCCTCCTGCACGTCGGGGTGGGCGAGCAGGACGCGTTCGATCTCGGCGGTGTTGACGGCGACGCCGCGGACCTTGACCTGGAAGTCGGCGCGGCCGGTGAGGTGGATGCGGCCGCTGTCGTCGCGGGTGACGAGGTCGCCGGTGCGGAACCAGCGCCGTCCCTCGCCGGCGCCCTCGGGGCGGGTGGTGAAGCGTCCGGTGTCGCGGGAGCGGTCGAGGTAGCCGGCGGCCTGGAAGGGGGTGGAGACGTGGAGTTCGCCGCTGCCGGGGCCGGTGAGGGGGGTGCCGTCGTCGGTGGTGATGAGGGTGCGCACGCCGGGCAGGGGCTCGCCGATGGGCACGGGCAGGGCGGCCGCGGCGTCCAGGCGGTCCAGGCGGTGCAGGAAGCTGTCGTTGGTCTCGGTGCAGCCGTAGATGTTGTACAGGTGGGCGTTCGGCAGCAGGGCGGGCAGCGCGGCCAGGGTGCGGGCGTCGATGGCGTCGCCGGTGAACGCGGCGTGCTCGACGCTGTCCAGCACGGCGGCGCCGGGGCCGGCGGCCTGGGCGAGCAGGGCGTAGGCCAGGGGGACGGCCTGCAGCACGTGGGGGCGGTGGCGGGTGAGCCGGGTGAGCAGGTGGCGGGCGTTGAGGGCGTGGGCGGGGTCGATGAGCAGGCAGGTGCCGCCGGCGGCGAGGGTGGCCCACACGTCGAGCAGGGCGAGGTCGAAGTTGAGGGGCGCGTAGTTGGCGACGACGCGTCCGGGCCCGAGGTCGAAGGTGTCGTGGGCCCAGGCGGTGAAGCGGTCCACGGCCGACTGGGCGAGGGGGACGATCTTGGGCAGGTCGGTGGAGCCGGAGGTGGTGAGCATGAAGGAGGTGCCGGCCGCGAGGGTGGGCACCGGTGCGGGGTGGGGCAGGGCGGGCAGGGCGGGGGTGTCCTGGCCGAGGGGGGCGAGCAGGCGCCGGGCGCCGGCCTGGGCGAAGAGGGCGGCCAGCAGGGCGGGGGCGAGCTGCGGGGAGGGCAGCAGGAAGGGCCGGCGTTCCATCAGGCAGGCCAGCACCAGGGCGATCGCACCGGGCGACTTGACGGCGTACAGGCCCACCGGCTCCCCCGGCGCCAGCGGCAGGGTCCTCAGGCGGGCGCGTTCGGCCTCGGCGGCCTCGGCGAGCTCGCCGTAGGTGACGGTGTCCTCGTGCCACAGCAGGGCCGGGGCGGTGGGGCGGGTGCGGGCGTGGGCGGTGAACGCGTCGGGCAGCGCCAGCGGCGCCGGCGGCGCGCCCGTCGCGCCCGTGACTGCCGTCGCGCCCGTGGCGGTCACGGGGTTCGTGGCGGTCGTCGCGCCCGTCGCGTTCGCGCCGGTGGCGGTCGCGGGGTTCGTGGCGGTGGGGTTCGTGGTCACGGGGTTCACTCCCCCGCCGGTGCGATGCGCGCCCAGCCGGCCTTGACGGCGGTGCCGGTGTCGGTGGCGACGGTGAAGCGCACCACGGTGCCCCGGTCGTGGGGCTGCAGGGTCAGGCGCAGTTCGGTGCCGGGCACGGTGGGGGCGGCGAAGCGGGCGCCGAGCGCGGTGACGCGGGCGGGGTCGCCGTCGGCGTGCAGGTCGGTGATCCGTTCGGCGGCCAGGGCGACGAGGTGCATGCCGTGGGCGATGGCGGTGGGGAAGCCGGCCGCCCTGGCGGCGTCCTCGTCGAGGTGGATGGGGTTGAGGTCGCCGGAGGCGTGGGCGTAGGCGGTGGTGTCGGCGGCGCTCAGGACGTGGGTGGAGAGGTGGCCGGTGCCGTCGGGGGCGGTGCCGGGGTGGGCGGCGGCGGGCAGGGTGCCGTGGGGTTCGGTGCGGGTGGCGCCCAGCAGGAGGGCGGCGGTGGCGAGGTCGGCGACGGGGGCGGCGGTGGCGGCGTCGGTGAGGCGGGTGGTCAGGGCCAGGCGGGTGCCGCGGGCCTCGCGGCGCACCGCGGTGACCTCGACGGTGATGTCGAGGTCGCCGGGGGTGAGGGGGGCGTGGGTGCGGATCTCCTGGGCGAGGTGGACCACGCCGGTGAAGCCCGGGTCGCCGGCGGTCAGGGCGGTGACGGTGTGCTGGGCGAGGGCGTGGGCGGCGACGAAGGGGTGGGCGGGGCTGGCCCCGTCGCGCCGCGGGGCGCCCAGGTGGGCGCGGGCGGCGGCGCGGTAGGCCGTCAGGTCCTGCGCGCGGATGTGCAGGCGGGTGCGCGAGACGGGTCCCACCGCCGCGCAGGGGGCGGCGGGTGCGGTCGTGGGCGGGGTCATAGCGGGGTCACCACCAGGGTCGTGTTGTGGCCGCCGAAGCCGAACGAGTTGGACAGGGCCGCGCCGGCGCGGATCGGGCGCGGCGCGGTGTGCACGACGTCGAGGTCCAGGCCCTCTTCGGTCTTCTCGTGGTTGGCGGTGGGAGGGACGGTGCGCTCGTTCATGGCCTCGATGGCGGTGATCAGCTCGACGGCTCCGGCGGCGCCGATCAGGTGGCCGATGGCGCCCTTGGTGGAGGTGACCGGCACGCCGTGGGGGCCGAACACGGCGCGCAGGGCGGCGGCCTCGGCCCGGTCGTTGTGCACGGTGGAGGTGCCGTGGGCGTTGACGTGGGCGATGTCGCCGGGGGCCAGGCCCGCGTCGGCGAGGGCGGCGCGCATCGCGGCGACGGCGCCGGCGCCGTCGGGGCGCGGGTTGGACAGGTGGTAGGCGTCCGCGCTCGCCCCGTACCCGGCGAGCAGCGCGTAGGGGGTGCGGCGGCGGGCGCGGGCGTCGTCCAGGCGTTCCAGGACGAGGAAGCCGGCGCCCTCGCCCATCACGAAGCCGTCGCGGTCGGCGTCGAAGGGCCGTGAGGCGCGGGCGGGTTCGTCGTTGCGCAGGGAGTGCGCGCCGAGGTTGCCGAACGCGGCCAGGGTGACGGGGGTCAAGGTGGCCTCGCAGCCGCCGGCGATCACCACGTCGGCGCGTCCGCTCTCCAGCAGCAGTGCCGCGTGGCCGATCGCGTCCGCGCTGGAGGCGCAGGTGGTGGCGATGGTCAGTGCCGGGCCGCTCCAGTGCAGGCGCATGGCGATCTGGGCGGCGGCGGCGTTGGGCATGGTGACCAGCGGCATCAGCGGGGAGACGCGCAGCGGGCCGTGCCGGGTGTACAGCGCGGACTCGCGGTCGCTGGTGGTGCGTCCGCCCACGGCGGTGCCGACCACGACGGCGCTGCGCCCGGGTTCGGGCTCGGGGTGGCCGGCGTCGGCGTGGGCGGCGAGTGCGGCGAGGGTGCCGTAGCGGGCGAAGGGGTCCAGGCGGCGGGCGTCCTTGGCGGGCAGCTGGTCGGTGTCGGGCGGGTCGGTGACGCGGCAGCCCAGGCGTACCCGGTGGCGGGCCAGGGCGGGGTCGGTCAGGGCGGTGGCGGTGGAGCGTCCGGAGGCGACGGTGCGCCACAGGTCCTCGACGCTGTGGCCGGCGGGGCTGACCACGCCGAGGCCGGTGACGGCGATCGGGGGCCGGTGGTGGGGGGCCATGGCTTCGTCTCCTTCGCGCTGCACGCGGGCAGCCCGGCGGTGGGGGAAATGGGGGGTGTGGGGGCGGGGCCGGTCAGATCAGGCCGGTCTGGGCGGCGGCGGTCAGGAACGCCTCGGCGGCGAAGTCGATGTCGGCGGCGGTGTGGCGGGCGGTGACCGCGATGCGCAGCCGGGCGAGGTCGTTGGGGACGGCGGGGGTGACGACGGGCAGGCCGATGACGCCGGCCTTGCGGCAGGCGGTGGCGTAGTCGTAGGCGGCGTCGTCGCTGCCGGCGATGACGGGCAGGACGGCGGTGGTGGAGTGCATGGTGGAGATGCCGGCGTCGTTGAGGCGTTGGCGCAGGCGTCGGGCCTGGGTCTGGGTGTGGGTGACGCGTTCGGGCTCGCGGCGCAGGATGCGCAGGGATTCCAGGGCGGCGCCGGTCTGGGCGGGGCCGAGGGCGGCGGAGAACAGGAACGGGCGGGCGGCGTAGCGCAGGTGGCCGATGAGGTCGTGGCTGCCGGCGACCCAGCCGCCCATGGAGGGGATGGCCTTGGAGAGGGTGCCGAGTTTGACGTCGACGCGGACCTTGTGGTCGAAGTGTTCCTCGATGCCGCCGCCGGTTTTGCCGATGACGCCCAGGGCGTGGGCCTCGTCGACCATGAGCAGGGCGTCGTAGCGGTCGCAGACCTCGCGCAGTTCGGGCAGCGGGGCGATGTCGCCGTCCATGGAGTAGACGCTGTCGACGATGACCAGGCGTACGCCGGTGGGGGCGGCGGCCTTGAGGCGGCGTTCGAGGTGGTCGACGTCGTTGTGGCGGAAGCGGGTGACGGTGGCGCCGGAGAGGCGGCAGCCGTCGACGATGGAGGCGTGGTCGTACTTGTCGATCAGGACGGTGTCGCCGGCGCCGACGAGGGCGCCGACGGTGCCGACGTTGGCGGCGTAGCCGGAGCCGAAGACGAGGGCGCGTTCGCGGCGGGCGAAGCGGGCGACCTCGGCCTCCAGTTCCTCGTGCAGGGGGATGGTGCCGGCCAGGGCCCGTACGCCGTGGTTGCCGGTGCCGTAGACGTCGACGGCGGCCTTGGCGGCGGCCACGACGCGTTCGTCGCCGGCCAGGCCGAGGTAGCTGTAGCCGGACATCATGAGCAGGCGCTCGCCGTCGAGGTCGCAGTAGGCGCTGTCGCGTTCCATGGTGTAGGCGACGAAGCTGTTGCGCCGGGAGGGGTCGGACTCCAGTGCGGCCACGCGGGCGTTGGTTGCGGCGAGCTTCGGCTCCAGGCGGTTCCATGCTCCGGTGGCGTTCACGGGCGTTTCTCCTTCACGGCGTCACGGTTTTCACGGCTTTCGCGGGCATTCGGCTTCCCGTCCGCGGGGGCGGGGGCCCGGGGTTGCTGCGGGGGTGTTTTCTCGAAGCCTTCACGCGGGGTGCTCAAGGATGGCTACATTTCTACGGCAGGATGCGCAAGGCGTCCGCAATAGCTGCTTTCCTGGCCTGCGGGAACGCTCTGACGTGCAGAAACCTTGCGTCCACGACGCATTGACCGGCCGGTGGGTATGTTTTCCCGGCCGGTGTTGACACCGCGCGATGCGGCGAATGTATGGTCGAAATCCGCTGAAACCGAACGGCTGGTCGGCGGTTTATTGTTCCGATCCGCGATTTCCCGCGCCGACGGCCGATACGGGCCGTCACTTCTGCTTTGACTCAAGGGGGTTGGAGCTCGTGTCGAAAGGCTTCAGGGAAGACGGTCCGTCCGGCAGATCGGGGGCGTGCGCATGCTGATCCGCCTCACCGGTCTGGTGGCCGTCGAGCACCAGGACGGCGCCCCGCAGCACCTGTCCAGCGCCCAGGCCCAGGTGGCGTTCGCCCGCCTGGTGCTGGAGCGTTCCAGCGGTACCAGCCGCGACCAGCTGGCCGACACCATCTGGCCCGACGGCCTGCCCGACACCTGGGCCTCCGCGCTGCGCAGCGTGGTCTCCCGGGTGCGGGCCTTCGTCACCGCGCCGGGTCAGGGCCCGGGTGCGACCCCGTTGATCGCCCAGGGCGGGCGGTACGTGCTGCGGTTGCCCGCGGACGCGGCCGTGGACCTGGAGGCGGCGGCCTCGGCGGTGGGCGAGGCCGGGGAGGCGCTGGCGGCGGGCGGCCACGCGGTGGCCCAGCAGCTGGCCGCGGGGGCGCTGTCGAACCTGCGCGGGGCGTTCTTGCCCGATCACGAGGGCGAGTGGGCGCAGGGGGTGCGCGAGCACGTGGAGGAGTTGCGCATCGGTGCGCTGGAGACGGCGAGTCTGGCGGCCTCCGCGCTCGGTGAGGAGCACCACGCGCTGCGCTGGGCCGACGAGGCGGTGCGCCGGGCCCCGTTCCGCGAGAGCGCCTACCGCTGCCGGATGGAGGCGCTGGCCGCCGCCGGGAACCGGGCCGAGGCGCTGCGCTGCTACCAGCAGTTGCGTCAGGTGCTGGCGGAGGAGTTGGGCATCGACCCGGCCGCCGAGACCCAGGAGCTCTACCTCGCGCTGCTGCGCACCCCGGCCCCCGCGGCGCCCGCTCCGGCGGCGGTGCGGGCGGTGGACCCGGTGCTGATGGGGATCTTCGAGCCGCTGGCGCTGGCCCGCCTGGCCCGTCCGGCGCCCGCGCCGGTGCGGGCCGCCTGAGGCCCGCCCGCCCCTCCCCTCCCCTCTTCTTCCCTCCGCCGCCACCCGCCACCCGCCGCCCGCCACCCGCCACCCGCCGCCCGCCGCCCGGTGCCCGGCGCCGTCCGGCCCGGCCGGCGCGCCCGGCCCGTGCGCCGTGTCCGCCGTGTTCCGCCGCCCCGCCGGTCCCCCCGTCCGGCGGGGCGCGCGCGTGTGCCGCCCGGTCGCGCCCGGTCGCGGCCCGCCGGTGTCCCGCCGGTGTCCCGGGGGCGCGGGGCCTGCGGCGATGCCCGTCGCCGGTGCCTGTCGTGCCGGCGCCGTGTCCGGGCGGCGCGGCGGCCGTTGCGCGGTCGCGGCGCCGGGCCGCCCGGCCCGGGGGCGTGTTGCGCGGCTGTTGCGGTGAGCGTGGCGGCCGGGTCGGGCATAGTAGCGTCGTGTACGTGAAGTCGCGCACACGGCGCGGTCTTTGGCCATCGAACGGACGGGGGTCGAGTGTTGGGAAGGGGTGGTGGGTGTGGGACGGGCACGCGTGGCGGCGCGGGTGATCGTGCACCCTGGTGTGGAGGACGTGAGCGTCCAGCAGGTGCTGGAGGCGCTCGCTGATCCGGCCCGCAGGACGGTGGTGCGCACGCTCGCGCACTCGGGAGCCGATCTGAGCTGCGGTTCCTTCGACCTGCCGGTGGGGCGTTCGACCTCCAGCCACCACTTCGGTGTGCTGCGCGAGGCGGGGCTGCTGCGCCAGTACTACGTGGGCACCACCAAGATGAACGCGCTGCGCAGCGAGGAGCTGGAGCGGCGGTTCCCGGGGCTGCTGGCGGCGGTGGTGGCGGCCGCGGACGCGGAGGCCGGGCAGGGCGGCGGGGTGTGCGCGGGGCCGGGGGTGTGAGGGCGGGCCGGCCGGGCCGGTGGTGACGAACGCGCGGGCGCGGCGCGGGCGTTCGTCGTCGCGGGCCGCCGGGCCCCGCCTCCGGGCGTGTGCCTCCCGTCGAACTTCGACAGGCCCCGGAGCAAGGGGGTCGGGGCCCCGGCCGCACGGGGGTCGGGCGTGCGTCGGCCGGCTCCGGCACCCCGCGGGGGCGGGGCGGGCGGGGGCGGGGCGTAGGCTTGCCGCCCATGATCGACAGCGACGTCCCCGGCGGGGGACGGGACGGCACGCGCCGGTGGGTCCAGGGGCACCTCGGGCCCGGTGAACGCGTCACCGCGGTGACCGCGCTCAAGGGCGGCTGGACCTCGCGGATGCGCCGCCTGGACGTCGAACGCCCCGGCGGCGCGGACCCGTACGCGCTGGTGCTGCGCTCCTTCGTCAAGCCGTTCTACCGCCGCCACGCCCCGGGGCTGCTGGCCCGCGAGGCCGCCGTGCTGCGCCTGCTGGAGGGCAGCGGTGTCCCGGCGGCGCGGCTGGTCGCGGTGGACGCGGCGGGGGCGGTGTGCGAGCACCCGTCGCTGGTGATGACCCACCTGCCCGGCAGCGTGCGCCTGGCCGAGGACGGTGACGCGCCCGCCCGCGCCGACCTGCTGGCGGCCCAGCTGGCCGCCGTGCACGCCCTGGCGGTCGGCGAGCGGGAGCGGCCGCGCGCCTGGCAGGCGTGGACGGCCCCCGACCGGGTCGCCGTGCCCGCGCACACCGCCCGTACCGGCCTGTGGGAGCGGGCGGTGGAGGTGATCGGCGGCGAGGTGCCCGCGCACCGCGCCTGCTTCCTGCACCGCGACTTCCACCCCGGCAACGTGCTGTTCACCGGCACGGGCACCGGCCTCGCGGTCGCCGGGGTCGTCGACTGGGTGGAGACCTCCTGGGGCCCGGCCGACCTGGACGTCGCCCACTGCGCCACCGCCCTGGCCCTGCTGCACGGCCCCGGGGCGGGCCTGGCCTTCGCCGACCGCTACACCGCCGCCGGCGGCCGCGAACTCGCCGAGGGCCGCGCGCACCTGTACTGGCGGCTGCTGGACGCCCTCGCCTTCGCCCCCGACGCGCAGAAGGTCGCCGAGCCCTGGCGGGAACTGGGCCGCACCGACCTGACACCCGCCGTGCTGACCGGGCGCCTGGAGGACTACCTGCAGGGCCTGTTCGACCGCTACGCCTGAGGGGGCCCGGGCGGTTCGGGCCCCGGGCGGTTCGGGCCGCAGCGGGTTCGGGCCCCGGGCGGTTCGGGCGGGTGCGGGGGCCGCAGGCGCGGGCGGCGGTCGGGCGTGGGCGGGGCGGTCAGGCGTGGGGGCCGGCGTGGGCGAGCGGCGGGGCGATGGCCTGGGCGTCGGCGCCCTGGCCCACCCACAGGCCGATCAGCAGCGCCGCCGTCGCCTCCAGCAGGTGGGCGCGCTCCAGCGGCCCGGCCGTCAGCGGCTCGCAGCCCGTGTCCCGGACCAGGGCCGCAACAATGGCCAGCGCCCCCTCGTCGTCCCCGCACAATGGCACCGCCAGCGCCCGCCCGTCGAAGACCGGCGGGCGCAGGTCCCACACGCTCGCGTGGCAGAGGTTGAACGCCTTGACCACCCGCGCCCCGGGGGCGGCGGCCGCGATCCGCTCGGCCGCCGAGGGCCCCCGTCCGGTGGTCAGGGCGAAGCCCTCGCCCACCGGGTTGGAGCAGTCCACCACGGTGCGCCCCGCCAGCGCGAGCGCGTGCGCGCCGGCCACGGCGGGCGCGGCCCGGTGCGGGACGGCCAGCAGCACCGCGTCCCGCCCGTGCGCCACCGCCTGCCCGACCCCGCCCCACCGGGCACCGCCCGCGTCCCCCGCCGCACCGGCCGCCCGGCCCTCGTCGCGCCCGCCCACCAGCACCTCGTGCCCGGCCCGCACCCACGCGCCGCCCAGCGCCCGCGCCATCGCCCCGGTACCGACGATCCCGATCCTCATGCCACAACTCCCCTGTCCCCTGCGGCCCGTACGGCCTCGCCACGACAGTAGGCGCCGGATCGGGCACCATCCGGTACATGAGCGACCACCAGGACCTTCTCGCCGACTGCCCCGCCCGCCTCGCCTTCGACCTGCTCGCCCACACCTGGGACCCGGTCGTCCTGTGGGCGCTGCGCCACGGCCCCGTGCGCCCGCACCAACTGGTGCGGCGCATCGGCGGGATCAGCCCCAAGGTCCTCAACCAGTGCCTGCACCGCCTGCGCGACGCCGGCCTCGTCGAACGCCTCCCCCGCCCCGGCACGCCCCCGCACGTCGACTACGCCCTCACACCCCTGGGCCGCACCCTGCTCGACCCCCTCACCGCCCTCGGCGCCTGGGCCGCCGACCACGGCGACGCCGTCACCACCGCCCGCACCCGAGCCACCGGCTGACCACCCCCCGACCGCCCCCGCACGGACGCCCCGGGGGCGCGGCACAGGGAGACCGGGCCGGGCGGCGCGGAGAAGGTGATCCACCCCGTTGGTCCGCGACGGTACGCAGGGCCGCCTCCCCCGGGGGCCGGTCCTGAACCGTGCGCCGCCGCAGTTCGGCGGTTCATGCCGGTGTTCGGCCGGCGGGACTGGATCGAGGGAACACCACCGGAGGCCGGACAGGAATATCGCGACCTGCTCCAGGGCGAGATCTGCGCGGACTGCGGGCTCGCGCGGGACGTGCCGCCGGCTCCGGTCTCGGTGAACGACGACGGATCGGTGGGGATCTTCATGATCCCGCCCGGGGCCGGTCCCGGGCGGTTCTTCTGGGTCGGCAACGGCGACCGGGCGTTCTTCCCGACATTCCGGGAGATCTTCGAGTGCGCGGTCGAGCCCCAACGCCGGCGGAACGACGCCGTCGGACAGGTCACCGGAGACCTGGCCCGTGTTCCGGCTCACCCGCTACCGCAGGGCCGGCTGCCGGCCCGGGACCGACGGATCGGCACGGCGATCCCGCCGGATCCTCTCGAACAGCAACTCGCGCGGCCGAGCCACCCCGGCCTCCTGACATCACCGTGGTCAAGGACCACGGCCCGACAGCGGCCGACCGGAGCAGTTGATCGCCGTCCTCCGAACGCGGCGTGCCGCACCCGTACCCGGGGTGGCTCCCGATCCCGGCGTCCGAACCAGTGGTTCCCGATCCCACCGCCCGACCGGCCCTCGGAACACCTGCCCGATACGGGCGCGGTATCCCCTGGACCCGCAGCCCCGCGCCGCCCTCCGGGGGTGGCGCACCGGGAGGCGCACGCGCCGCGCCGCGCCCCGCACGGGATCGGCGGGGCGCGGCGCGTGGCCGGTGGTCTCCGGGGGCCGGCCGGGGCCGGGGCTGACGGCAGGTCAGGGGCTGTGGCCGGTGCTTCTCGGGGCGGGGCCGGTGCGGGTGCGGGTCAGGGGGTCGGGGCGGGGTGCGCCCGCTCCGGCCGCTCCGAGGGGTCCTGGCGGTCCTGGCCGGGGTCGAGGCGGCGGCGCAGGAGGACGGCGGTGAGGGCGGCCGCGGCGAGGGCGGCGCCGGCCAGGGGCAGGTGGCGGGGGCCGGCGGTGGTGACGACGGCTCCGCCGAGGGTGGTGCCCAGGGTGATGCCGAGGTTGGAGAAGGAGATGAAGAGGCTGTTGCCGAACTCGGGGGCGTCGGTGGCGTCGCGGGCGAGCCAGGCCTGGGTCACGGCCAGGCCGCCGGAGTGGACGGCGCCCCAGAGCAGGACGGTGGCGAGCATGGGGGCGGGGTGGGGGCCGGCGGCGTCGAGGAGGAGGTAGAGGGCGAGGTAGAGGATCGGGTAGGCGGTGACGGTGCGCAGGGGGGAGCGTTCCAGCAGGCGGCCGAAGACGAGGTTGCCGGCGGTCATGACGACGCCGAAGGCCATCAGGGCGGGGCCGGTGAGGGAGGTGTCGAGGCCGGTGACGTTCTGGAGGTATTCGGCGATGTAGCCGTAGCCGCTGAACATCGCGGCGAACACCAGGGTGACGGCGGCGACGGCCAGCCACAGCCGGCCCCGGCGCAGGATGCCCAGCTGGCCGCCGTAGGTGGGGCGCTGGGTGTCGGGCAGGTCGGGGAAGAAGGCGAGGACGCCGGCGCAGGCGATCAGGTTGAGGGCGGCGGCGCTCCAGAACGCGGCGGGCAGGCAGAGGTGGTCGGCGAGGTAGGAGGTGAGGGGGACGCCGAACGCGAAGCCGGCGCTGACGCCCGCGAAGACGGTGGTGGCGGCGCGCGCGGCTTTTCCGGGCGCGGCGAGGCGGGTGGCGGCGGTGAGGGCGAGGGCGAAGAAGACGGGGTGGAACAGGGCGGGCAGGATCCGCAGGGCGAGGACGAGGGGGAAGGAGTCGCTGAGCGCGTAGAGCGCGTTGGAGCCGGCGAAGACGGCAAGTGCCGTGGCCAGCACGGTCTTTCGGCGCAGGCGCGAGGCGAGCAGGACGCCGGCGGGGCCGGTGGCGGCGACGGTGAGGGCGAAGGCGCCGACGAGCCATCCGGCGGTGGCGGGGGCCACGTGCAGGCGTTCGGCCAGGGCGGGCAGGACGCCGACGACGCCCATCTCGGTGGTGATGATGCCGAACACACCCAGGGCCAGGACCGGGACGGCCAGGGCGTTTCGGGCGGGAGCGGTGCGGTGCACGACAGCCTCCAATGGATACACAAATCTAGATAGTTGGATGCGTAAGGGCCGAAGAAAAGGGGGCGCCGACCGGGCGCCCCCGCTCGGAGGGGGGTGCGGTGCGCACGTCCGCGCGTCCGCACGTTCGCGCGTCCGCATGTGCACGGGCGCGCATGTGTGTGCGTGCGGGTGTGTACGCGCGGGTGTTGTGCGCGTGCGCCGTGCGCGGGTGTCAGAGTTCGTCGCGCACGTAGGCGGCGAAGGCGGCGATGGTCTCCTCGTTGCGCCGGTAGAAGGTCCACTTGCCGACGCGCTCGGACACCAGCAGTCCGGCCTCGCGCAGGATCTGGAGGTAGCCGGAGACCACCGACTGGGCCAGCCCCGAGCGTTCCTGGATGTCGGTGACGCACACGCCGATGTGGAAGCCGACGCCGCGCTCGCGGTAGTACGGCTCGTCGAAGTAGCGCTCGGGCGTCTTGAGCCAGCGCAGGAAGTCCGCGCGCGCCGGGTTCGCGAGCGCCTTGTGCACGGCCAGCGGGTCCAGCTCCACCGCACACCCTCCTTCCCGTCGCCCGGCCCCTCGCCGGACGTATCTAATATTCTGGATACGACCTTGAGGTGTCAAGGCGGGCCTCCCCGGGCCGGGCGGCGGGGCGGCCGGACCGGGACGGCGGGCGGGACCGGCCGGCCGGCGGGCGGGGCGGGTGCGCGCCGGGTGGCGTGCGACCTCGGACCACGGCGGCGCGGGTGGTGCGGCGGCGCGCCGGTGCTTCACCCCCACGAGTGATTGTGACGCTGTGCGCAGCAGCGGACACTCTGGGTATCCGGAGGGCTCGTGGGGGGCTCTCCCGGCGCGAGGAGAGCCGTCATGGCCGCAAGCGAACCCACCGCCTCCCAGGTCCCGCAGATCACGGGCCACCTGCAGTCCGCCGGCGGGGAGCAGCGCCTCGCGGACGTCGGTGGCAACGTCGGTGCCGTGTGGCGGGGGTGGGTGATGTGGGGCCCGGGCAACGGGACGTTCAACCTGCAGATCCCGTGGAACGTGATCGGGATCGACTCGACGGTGGTCATCACGGCTTCCGAGACCGATTCCAACGGGAACCGGTTCGTCGGTGCCGCGCCCTTCCAGGTGTCGAGCATCGCCCCCGGGAACGGGGTGGTGACCTTCAAGATCAGTATCGGCTGGAACAGCCCGCTGACGATGCGCACCGACATCGTGGTCCTCAACTGACCGGGCCTGCCGGGCCGGTGGCCGCAGCCTCGCGGTGACGGACCGGTGCCCCCCGCCCCGTCGCGTTCGCGGATCCCCCCGCGGACGCCGCGGGGTGAGCGCCTTTCCGGGCGACGCGCGCCGGGCGCGGGGGGGCCGTCCGGGGCGGGTCAGTCGTCGGCGGCGACCAGGAGGGTGACGGTGTCCGTGGCGCGGTCGACGAGGACGAGTTCGTGGAAGTCGGTGTGGACGGGGCCGTAGTCGTGGCGGGCGTCCTCGGGAGGGTGCACGAGCAGGTAGCGGGCGTGGGCCCGGCGGGCGGGGGCGTGGACCTCCCGTTCCAGCCGTGCGAGGAGCGCCGGCGGCACCGGGCCGTGCTGCAGCGTCCAGGTCTCGAGGAGGTCGACCGCCGCCTGCGCCGGTACGGGCGCGTAGCTGTCGGGCGTGATCCGCTCCACCCACCACTGCCCGTGCCGCGGCCAGTCCCGGGCCCCGGCCCCGTCGTAGGTGTCCCGGAACTGCGGGTGCGCGATCAGTGCGGCCAGTACGTCCCGGTCGTGCGTCCCGGTGCCGCCCAGCCCGAAGCGCTTGATGTCGACCCACCGGAAGGCGTGCCGGTTCCCCTCGAAGCCGAAGTCCCCGAAGTCGACCAGTGTCCGCTCCAGGTGGACGAGTTCCGCCGTGGTCTCCATGCCCCGCATCGTAGGGGGTTCGCGCGCTTGCGCGCCTCCCTCCCCGCCCGCTCCGTCCCCCGGGCCCCGCCCGGCCCCTCCCCCGGGGCCGGGGTGGCGGGCCCGGGCCGTGGCGGGCCCGGGCTGTGGCGGGCTCAGGCCGTGGCTCGGGCCCCGCCGGGGGCGGGGGTGCGCACGACGGCGTCCAGGGCCGGGGCGATGACGGCGAAGCAGTTCTCCGTCAGCACCGCGATGTCCACCCCGCCGCCGTCCCCGCCCGCGCCCTCGCCGTCGTCGGCGCCCTCACCACTGCCGGCGGCGTCGGCGTCGGCGGTGCTCCAGCGCTGCAGGACGGTGTGGAAGGCCGCCAGCGCCATGTCCGCGGCCAGCCGCGGGTACAGCTCGCGCGCGGCGTCCAGGCCCAGGCGGCGGGCGAGCTGCGCGGCGAGCTCGTCGCGCCACTGCGCCTGGCGTTCCAGGAAGCGGGCGAGCAGGGCGGGGGTGGTGAGGATCAGCCGCACCACCCTGCGGGCGCGTTCCTCGTGCCCGGCGCAGTCCTCCACGCAGCGCCACACCGCGTGCCGCAGCGCGACCGAGGGCGTCTCCTGGGCCGGGCGGGCGGCCAGTTCCTCGCGCATGGCGGCGCCGAGCGCGGCCAGGAACTGGACCACCACGTCCTCCTTGGACGCGAAGTAGCGGAAGAAGGTGCGCTTGGACACCCCCGCGGCGGTGGCGATCTCGTCCACCGTGACGGCGTCGAACCCGCCGCCGGCCAGCAGGTCCAGGGCCGCGCGGGTCAGCTCGTCGGCGACGAGCTGGCGCTTGCGCTGGGCCAGGGTGGCGGCGGGTCGGGAGGTCACCGCCCCATCCTAGCCCCCACGCCATTCACGTCATCGAACGTCAGTCTTGACACTTGGTGACATGCAGGGCAGCGTGAGCCGTATGACACCGAGCAACCGGACCCCCGCCCCCGCCCCGGACCTCAGCGGGCGGGTGTTCGTCGTCACCGGCGCCGCCGGCGGCCTGGGCCTGGCCACCACCACCGCCCTCGCCCGCCGCGGCGCCCACGTCGTCCTCGCCGTACGCGACGAGGCCAAGGGCCACCGCGCCACCGCCCACCTGAACACGCAACGCAGCGGCGCCCGCCTGGACGTACGCCGCCTGGACCTCGCCGACCCCGACAGCGTGCGCGCCTTCGCCCGGCGCCTGCGCGAGGACGGCGTGCACCCCGACGTCCTGGTCAACAACGCCGGCGTCATGGCACCCCCGCGCACCCTCACCCCCCACGGCCACGAACTCCAGCTCGCCGTCAACCACCTCGGCCACTTCGCCCTCACCGCCCACCTCATCGACCTGCTCGCCCGCGGCCGCGACCCCCGCGTGGTCACCGTCACCTCCGCCAACCACCGCCGCGCCCGCATCGACTTCGACGACCTGAACGGCGAACACGCCTACTCCCCCATGGGCCACTACAACCAGTCCAAACTCGCCAACGCCGTCTTCGCCCTCGAACTGCACCGCCGCCTGAACGCCGCCCGCAGCCCCGTGCGCAGCGTGCTCGCCCACCCCGGCTACGCCGCCACCGCCCTGCCCCGCACCGGCACCGTCGCCGGGGTGCGGCTGCTGTTCGGACACCTGCTGCGCCCGCTCGCGCAGTCCCCCGCCCGCGGGGCGCTGGCCCAGCTGCACGCGGCGACCGCGCCGCAGGTGCGCGGCGGGGAACTGTACGGACCGAGCGGCATCGGCGAACTGCGCGGAACGCCCGCGCTCACCTCGCCGGCGCCCCGCGCGCGGGACGAGGCGGTGGGGCGGCGGCTGTGGGAGGTGTCGCAGGACCTGACCGGGGTGACCTTCACCGTCCCCGGGACCGACGGCGCCTGACCCCGCGCCCGCGCCGGGTGCGGGGCCGGGGCGGGGACGGGTGCGGAACCGGGCGGGGTGTCCGGTCGGTGGCCGGTCGGTGGCCGCCCCCTGGCGGCGGCCGGGGCGGGCAGTAGGATCGGCGACGTTGCATCCCGTACACACCGCTGGTAGGAGGCTTTTCATGGCTCAGGTCACGCTGAAGGGGAACCCGGTGCAGGTCGGTGGCGCGCTGCCCGCCGCCGGCAGCCAGGCGCCCGCGTTCACGCTGGTCGGCGAGGGGCTCGCGGACGTGTCCCTGAAGGACTTCGCGGGCAGGCGCAAGGTCCTGAACATCTTCCCCAGCGTCGACACCCCCACCTGCGCGACCTCGGTGCGCACGTTCAACGCCAAGGCCGGTTCGCTGGACAACACCGTGGTGCTGTGCGTGTCGGCCGACCTGCCGTTCGCGCAGGCCCGGTTCTGCGGCGCCGAGGGCCTGGAGAACGTCAAGACCCTCTCCACCCTGCGCGGGCGGGACTTCCACGACGTGTACGGCGTGGCGATCGCCGACGGCCCGCTGGCCGGCCTGACCGCCCGCGCCGTCGTCGTCCTGGACGAGAACGACACCGTCCTGCACACCGAGCTGGTCGCGGAGATCGCCGACGAGCCGAACTACGAGGCCGCGCTCGCCGCCCTCAACTGACCCGCCCGGCACCGCACATCCCCGGTGCCGCCCCGCGGTCCGCGGACCGTGTCCGCGGTCGGTGTCCGTGACGGCCCGCCCCGCGCCCTGCCCCGCCCGCCCCGAAGGCGGCGGGCAGGGCCGGCGGCGGGCCGCCGCACACCCGCCCGCACACCCGCGTTCCCGCCGCGTTCCCGCCGTCCTGCCCGGCACCGGCAGCGGTCCTCGGCGACACCCGGACGGCACGCACCCCCGCCCCGGGCACGGCCGGGCCCGCACTCCCCGCCCGCGCCCGCGCCCGGGGAGGCGACCGGCGGCGCCGACGCCACGGCCGACCCCACCCCGACACGACCGGTGCAACCCGGCCGCAGGAGCAGCACGCATGGATCTCACCGGCAAGCACGTGGTGGTCACCGGCGCCGGACGCGGCTTCGGCAGGGCCCTGGCCCTGCACGCCGGCCGCAGCGGCGCGCGCCTGTTCCTCTCCGCCCGCACCGCGGCCGCAGCCCACGGCACCGCCCGCGAGGTGACGGCCGACAGCGGCGCACACGTGGACGCGTTCGCCTGCGACCTCGCCGACCCGGCCACCGTACGGGACTTCGCCCAGGCCGTCGCCGCCCGCACCGACCGGGTGGACGTGCTCGTCAACAACGGCGCCCGCTACCTGCACGGCCCCGACCTGTGGGACGCCGACGACGAGGCGATCACCGACACCGTCGCCTCCGCCGCCACCGGCACCCTGCTGACCGTCAAGCACTTCCTGCCCCTGCTGCGCGCCTCCCCGGGCGCCGACGTCGTCAACCTGGTCTCCTCCGCCGCCGAGACCCGCGACCACCGCTCCGAGGCCCACCCCGCGTTCTACGCCGCCAAGGCCGCCCAGGCCGGCTTCGCCGACGTCCTGTCCCACCGGCTGCGCCCCGAGGGCATCCGGGTCATCTCGCTCTACCCGCCGGACTTCACGGACGGCGACCCCCTCCACCCCGACTGGGACCACGCCCCCCGCACCGCACACGACCCGCTGAGCGCCCGGTCCGTCCTCGACTGCATCCTGTTCGCGATCGGCCAGCCCCGCGACTGCTTCATCCGCTCCTTCCACTTCGAGCAGCTGTAACCCCCGGCCCCCGGCCCCCGAGCGCCGGGCGCCGGGCGCCGGGCGCAGCAGCGGGAGGCGCGGGCGGTGCCGGCCGCGTCGGGACGGTCCGGGTGGTGGCGGCGTTCGGCCGAACGCCGCCGTGCCTGCCGCGCGTTCGCGCCCCGCACCGGCCCGCACGCGCGGCCGGGCCGCCCCGGCACCCCCTTCCGGGAAGCCGGACCGCCACGACACAATCGGCGCATGAGCGATCCTCTGAGCCAGGCATGGGACTTCCAGCTCCGGGCCGCGGCGGACCAGGACGAGTACTGCCGCGTTCCCGGCCGGTCCTGGATCCCGCCCATCCTCGAGGACCTGGTCCTCGCCGCGAGAAACACCCCGCTGAGCCGCTACTACCCCTTCACCAGCCATGCGTCGCTGCGCTTCAGCACAGGGCCCCGCTGGTGGCTCGGCGACGGCGAGGTCCTGGCCCACGCCATCGCCCTCGTCCCCGAAGGCCACTACCTCGTCCACACCCAGGCCTCGCCCGACCGGCCGCCCACGGTGGAACTCGAAACCGCCAGCGCCGAGGAGGCACTGGCCAGGCTCGCGGAACTGGCCGCCTCCTCCTCCTGAACCCCGCCCACCGGCCCGAGCGCCCGAGCGCCCGGGGGCTCAGGGGCTCAGGAGGGACCGGTCCCGGGGGCGGCGGGGGTGCGACCGCGCACCGGACGGGCCCGGCGTCAAATGAGCCAGGGCCGTCACGGGGATCCCGGGCGTCACGAGCGTCGCGGGGGCCGGCCGGTCGAAGCGGCCGGCCGGCCAGGGCCAGCGGCACGAGCCGGCCGGCCAGGGCCTCCTGCGGGCAAAGCACGAACTCCGCGCGGTCAGCGGGGCGTTGACGACGCCCGCAGCGGCGCACCGGTCGATCCCGAGGGCCACACCGGTCACCTCCACGGCGTTGTTCCCGACCGTGCCCTCCCCGACCCCGCGGTCGCAGGACACGATGTCGTCGTGCAGGCTCACCGCGTCCACGAACACGTTCACCGCGGCGCGCAGCGCCCGGTCGTGACCACGTGCCGCTGCTCGCCGCCCCCTGTCACGCCGTCCTCTCCCGCTGTCGGACGACGGCGGTGCCGCCGGCCAGGTCGACACCCGTGCGCGGCGGGGCACCGGCGTGGTCGTCGTCCCGCACGACCAGTTGAGTGCGCCGCTGCTCGATCTGCACGCGCTTGTTGGCGTTGAAGAAGGCGTGCAACTCCTCGGTCGCGGTGGCGCCGAGGCCGAGCCCGCCGCTTCGCGGCCGCGTGGTCAGGCGGCGGCACAGCCATCCCGGACGGCCGGATCGCACCACGAGATGCCGGATCGAGGCCAGTGTGAAGGGCACGATCACCAGCACTGCCATGAAAAGCAGACCCGCCGTCATCACCATGGCGGCCCAACGCGCGAAGGCGACACATCCGTTCCCGGCCGGTGCCGCCCGTCAGGACGGCGCCCGTCGGAGCGGCGCCGGTCAGGGCCATTCGCCGATCGCGGCGACCGGCACCGTCGTTTCGCAGCGGACAGCGAGCCTGTCGCACCGTGCGGCCGTCGCGCGGTTTCGCTTCAGCCGGTCGCTCCCGCGCTCCACCACGCGGCACTGCTCGCGGACGTCCTCGTCGAACTCCGGCGGCCGGCCACCGCGGGAGCCGCGCTTCTCGCGGTCGGCGATCCGCTCGCGCTTGTCCGGGCCCGTGCACCGGATGCCACGCCCGCGCCACACGCAGCCCGCAGCAGGCCCCGGCGCACCGCACGCAGATCGCGGGCGGCACGCACCACGCGTGGACAGAGGGCCTCGACCGAAGCGAGCGGTGACCAGGAACGCCACCGCCGGACAGGAGCCGGGCCACGCCCGCCGCGCCGACAGCAGGACCCCGCTCATGCCCGCACCCCCCGCACCCCCCGCACCCCACCGCGCCCTGCTCTGCTCTGCTCTGCGACGTCGGAGTCCGACAGGACGGAAGGACGGAAGGACATTCCGAACGGCCGGGCCCCACAGGCCCCGTCGGACCCCGAGGGGAGGGGACGACGCCCTGTCGGGACGGCTCCCGCGGCACCGGCACCGGTACCGCGCAGGCACCGGCACCACCCACAGGTCGGCCCCGGCACGGGACGGGCACCGCACCGCTGCGGCCCCGGCCACGGCCGGGACCCGGCCCGACCGGCGAGACCGCGCACGAGCCGGACGGGACACGGCGGGCACGGGTACGCCCCCTCGGGATCCCCCCGGGCACAGCACCCGACGGGACCGAAGGAGGGCGTGAGGCCTTCGGAGCAGGCCTTGCGGACGGGCCCCCGGCCCCGGCCCCGCCGACCCGAACACGAGCCCCGAAGCGGCCCGGGCCCGGCCGGCACCGGTCCGTCACTCACTCACCCCGCTGGATGCGCCCGGAGAGCTTCGGCGGCGGCCTCTCAGATTCCGTCGCCGCTACCGGAATGGGCGCTGGAGCCGTGCGAGTCGCCCTCGGATCGGGCGACGCTCTCCCTGGTGGCACGGCCACCGAGCATGCCGGCGCGGGCGGCGAACTCCGGCACCAGCACACGCAGCGCCCGGCGTCCGTGCAACGCGACAAGGAGCCCGGTGTGCCCCGGCCCGGCCGGGGCGGCAGCGGGAAGGGGATGCAGGCGGCGCATCTCGCGCAACAGCCGGTACCCGGCCGGCGTCCGTGCCGGGGCGCACAGGACGGTGAGTGAGAGCACGGCCAGGGGCAGACCCGTCCAGAGGGCTCCCCGCGCCGCGACGGCCACCGCCGCACCGCCTGCCGCAAGGGCCGGCAGGGCGGCCGCGGTCAGCCTGGCCCGGCCGCACCGCAGGCCACGCCCGGCCAGTTCGGCGCGCACCTGCTCCCGGGCCCGCCGCACAGCCGGAGCGGCGGCGGCGTCGGCCAACGACAGCTCCCGGCCCAACGCCGCCCACACGGCCCGGTGCAGGGACGTCGCGTCACGTCCGGGGCCGGAATGCACCACCCGCCGCAGCAGGCCACGCCGGCCGACATCGACCGCCCCCGCGAGGTGGAGTTCCACCACGGCCACCGTCAGCGCGGCCTTCGAACCGCCCCGCACCGCCGCGACACCGGCCGCCGCCAGACCGTCCGCCCGCCCCCCGGCGGGCAGCCACCGCAACAACCCCGCACCGACGAGCCCGGCCACCACCCACACGAGACCGATCGATCCCATCACGCCCCCCGTCAACGGACGGCAGGCCCTCCCCGGCCTGCCCCCGGAAGAATGACACGGCCCGATGACCACCGCTCGGCAGTCGGGCCCCGGCCCTGCGTCCGCCGCAGGCCACCGGCAGATCGCAGGGACCACCGTCCGCCACCACCGACCACGCGACAAAAACCTCAGCGGCCGCCGACCGTGGGAGCCGCGCTCCTCACGGTCGGCGGACCGCGCCGGCACGAGCGCGCCGGTACGAGCGGACCGCTACGAGCGGGCCGGTACGGAGCCGGCCGCCCCGGACACGGGCGTGGGGGGCCGCCCCCCGCGGGGGGGGGGGGCCGGGGGGGGGGGGGGGGGGGGGGGGGGGGGGGGGGGGGGGGGGGGGGGGGGGGGGGGGGGGGGGGGGGGGGGGGGGGGGGGGGGGGGGGGGGGGGGGGGGCGGTGGCGAGGCGTTCGGCCAGGGCGCGGGGGGTGCCGTCGGCGAGGGCGTCCAGGGCGGCGGTGTAGGCGGTGTTCCAGTG